>NZ_CP026606.1:342983-685967 GCF_002945325.1 Methanococcus maripaludis | reverse complement strand
GGCCGCTTCCGATAATGTTCTTAAGTGAATGTGGCCAGGAACAACTTCTGTAAAGCTGTTTACAATTCCAATAAATGGTTTTTCCATGTCTTCGTCTGTATATCCGCAAGCTTTTAAAAGAGCCCGGTTTGGAGTTCTTATAACTCCCTTTTTGACGTTATCACTTATCATATCTTACCACCATTAACGATTAAGCTAATATTCGAGCAAATTAAATAAAAAAGTATCGATGTATAAATTAATGAAACTTATTTCAATTTTTTAATAATTGCTAAGGATAAATAATCTTTAAACGGTTCAAAATCAATTTCATCGATTTTTCCTAACGCAGTTTTTTGAGTATTCGATGTAACTCGGTTTACAACACCAACTAAATAGTTATCTTTTTTATCTTTTAAATTTTTCAATTTTTCTTCCAAATCGTTAGTTTTCATCACAATTAAAGTATCGAATTCTTCTAAATATCTTTCTAAATCTTTTCCTTGTGGTAAAATTGCTAATTTTTCATCCCCTTCAACTAGAGGGATATTTAAAACGCCTGCAGCGGCAAATGGTGATGAAATTCCGTTTATAATTTCTACATCAATTTTATTTTCAGTGAATATATGCCAAACATATGAAAAAGTACTGTAAAGTGTTGCATCCCCAATCGTTACAACTGCAACAGTTCCATTTTCTTTCATTACTTTTTCTGCGGCATTATTCCAGTGTTTTTGTAAAAATTCAACATCTTTACTCATTGGAAACAAAAGTTCTACCACTTTTTTGTTTTCTGGAATTATAGTTTTTATAATGTCATATGCAACAGAAGCTTTTCCTTCCTTTGAAATTGGAACAAATATGGTATCTGCATTTTGAATTACATTTACCGCTTTTAAAGTTAATAAATCTGTATCCCCTGGACCAACACCTATTCCATATATTTTATCGACCATATTTTCACCAGTTAATTAGTTAATAAAGTATTTTAGCTCCGTCATTACTAGGTTTTGTAATTGTGGTTTCCCCATATTTTTTGAGTGCATTTTCAACGTTTTTTTCATCTTCAGGGTAGCAGAGAGCAACATAAGAAGGACCGGTTCCTGAAAGCCCCGCAGTAACTGCACCAGCTTCTAAAGCATCAACAGAAATGTTTGATGGAAAATTTAATGCAGAAGAATAAAGTAATCCATTTAAAAACAGTGCTTTATAGTAATCTCCATTCATACACTTTTCAAAAGCCATATCAACGTAATCTTTAATCAATTTCATTCTGTTTACATCAACATTCTTTTTAAATTCGGGCATTAATACAATAACTTTTATATCTTCTTTAAATTTATCTTTTTTCAGTATTTTTCTTTCCATATTATTACATACGGTAATTCCACCAAAATAAGATGCAGTAGCATCATCATATGCCCCAGTAACAGTTAAATTTTCTTCAAAAGATGATTTTATTGCAAGATCCAAAACCAAATCAGGATCTACTTTTTCACCAAGTGCGCCGATTGTTGCTAAAACTGCCGCATTTGAAGCTGCACTGCTGCTGCTTAGGCCTGATTTTATCGGTATATCCCCAATTGTTGAAATTTTTGCAGAATAATCAACTTCAAAGTGGTCAAATACGTTTTTAACGCATCTTTCTACAAGACTGGGTTTTAAAGTAGGGTTATCTATTGAAATTCCGTTTATAATTTTTTTCCCATTATCTATTAACTCAACATCAGCTTTTATTTTCAAATCAACACCGAAAGCAGAGCCAAAACCTGTTGCAATTGCATTAATTATTGTTCCTGACCCTAAAGAAACTGCAGAACATCGCATAATGTCACCAAAAGAATTAAATGAGTAGTTGAACCTTTTAAATTTAATAAGTGATACTAACATATAAAATCAATGTAGTAATATAATATTATAGTTGAAAATAGTATGTTTGAATGATTACAGTGGGTATCTATGAAGTATGAAGTCGTTATAACTTCGGGAAATTCTAATCAGGCGCCAATTGGAGCTTTTTTTAAAGGTGATTTCGTAACTTTGCATTTGTATGATGGTTCACACACTTTTGAAAATTTACAAAAAGATGAGTTCTATATTCTAAATACTTGCAGTCCTTATTTAATTGCAAAATCCGTTCTCGATGATGCTGGAGATTACGAATATTTAGATAATGACGGAACAAAAATTCCATATTTAAGGGATTCTTACAAAATAGAATTAATTGAAATCAAAAACCGAAAAATCGTGGAAACAAAAAATGAATTTGGAAGTTCTAAACTCATGATTGTCGAAGGAAAACCTATTTTTGAAAAAATATTAAATTGTAATATTTCTGCTTATAACCGTGCAGATGGTGCTGTTGTTGAAATGGCAGTTTTATATTCCCGGAAAAATATGATTTCAAAAGAAGAAATGAAAGAAGAAATGACTAGATTAATGAAAATTATTAAAAAAGTCGGCAGTAAAAATCATATCGAACTTGCAAAAAAGTTAGGTGTTTAAATGGAAGAGTGGGTTGAAAAATACAGGCCAAAATCATTAAATGATGTCGCAGGGCACAATAAAACTAAACAAACACTTGTTGAATGGATAGAATCTATTATAGGCGGTCAAAATCAAAAACCAATACTTTTAGCAGGGCCTCCTGGATCGGGTAAAACTACTTTAGCTTACGCGATTGCAAACGATTATGCTTTTGATGTAATCGAACTTAACGCGAGTGACAAGCGAAATAAGGATGTAATTTCACAAGTTGTTGGAACTGCGGCAACTTCAAAATCACTTACTGGAAGAAGGACGTTAATCGTTTTAGATGAGGTTGACGGGCTCTCTGGAAATGATGACCGAGGAGGGGTAGCTGAAATAATAAAAGTTTTAAAAACAGCAGAAAACCCCGTAATTTTAACTGCAAACGATGTATACAAACCTGCTTTAATGACGCTTAGAAATTCTGTAAATTTGATAAATGTCGGTTCAGTTCACACAAACTCGATTCCACCGGTTTTAAGAAGAATTGCACTAAAAGAAGGTTTTGAAATCGATGAAAAAATAATTAAAATGATTGCAAGTCACTCTGGCGGAGATTTAAGGGCTGCAATAAATGATTTACAGTCATTAGCAACGGGCGGATCGATTGAAATCGAAGATGCAAAAGAACTTCCCGATAGGGACAGTGAAAAGAGTATTTTTGATGCAATGAGAATAATAATGAAAACAACCCACTACGACATTGCAACAAGTGCTACAAGGGATGTAAAAGAAGATATCGGAACCATTGAAGAGTGGATTTCTGAAAATTTACCAAAAGAATATTTAAAATACAAGGATCTTGCAGAAGGGTATGACTACCTTTCAAAATCAGATGTATTTTTGGGAAGGGTTTACCGAAGACAGTATTTTGGACTTTGGAGATATGCTTCAGCTTTAATGACTGCTGGAACTGCTTTAGCAAAAGAAGAAAAGTATCGAGGATTTACCCGATATGGGCCACCTGCTATCTTTACAAAATTAAGCAGGACTAAGGGTAGCAGACAGAAAATGAAAGATATTTTGAAAAAAATAGCTTTAAAGACCCATACTTCAACAAAAAGAGCAAGAAATACCGTGGATTATTTGACTGTAATTTTTGAATCAAATCCGGAAGTTTCTGCAGAACTTGTGGAATATTATGAACTTACAAAGGATGAAATGGAGTTTTTAACCAACAAAACAATTACAAAAAAAATACTTTCAGTAATTGCTGGTAAAAAACCAAAAGTTAAAAAAGAAACCCCGAAGAAAAAAGAAACTCCCAAAGAAGTAATGCCCGTTATTCCAAAACGTCCTAGAATTTCAGAAACTCCAAAAGAACCTTTAAAAGAGGTAATCGAAGAAACCGTTCAACCTTCTGAAAAAGTAAATAAAAAAGAAGAAGAAAAGAAAAAAGATCCAAAAAAACAGGCAACTTTGGACAGCTTCTTTTAAAAATTTAAGTTAATTCTTTTTTAGTATTTTAAAATCAATTACAAATACGTATTCTCTTGGGGAATATGATTTCACGATTCTTTTATCAACAACTTCACAATCGCACTTTGATTTGAAAAGTTCAATTCCTTCATCAAACTCTGCACCTACCGTGTAGTAGTGAATTGTTCCGCCATCTTCAACGATTTCAAGGGCTTTATCTACGAATTCATGGGCGTATTTTGGCAAATTCATTATAACGCGGGTTCCCTTCAGATCCACATTTCTTACATCTTCTAAAATTGGGACTATTTTATTTTCGAGATTATTTAGCACGATGTTTTGTTTTAAAAGTTCAATTCCATCCGGGTTTATATCGACTGAATATATTTTTTCCGCATTTTTACAAGCAATAGAATATGGTCCAACTCCGCAGAACATGTCAACTACAATGTCATCAATGGTTACAAGGTCCATTATTCTTTTTCTCTCCCACCCGAGCCTTGGTGAGAAGTAAACTTTAGCAACATCAACTAAAAGCCGGTATCCATTTTCTTTGTATAATGTAAGTGTTTTTTCTTTGCCTGCGAGATGTTCAAGATCCCTAACCCTGAAATCCCCTTTCACATCGCTTTCTCGCCTAAAAACTGCTTTTACCGAAGGAATTAATTTTAAAGCATTTTCTCCAATTTTTTTCCTAATTTCTGGGGCAATTTCTTCTGAAATCTGTAAAATTACGATATCTCCAATTATGTCATACGCGTGAGCGATTAAATTTCCATCAACTTCATTTTTAAAATTTTTTAAAAGATAATCCTTAAAACTTGTCTTTTTTTCAGAGTTTATCTTTGAAATTTCATTTTCGTCGATTTTAGAAAGTTCAAAATCGATATTTTCATCTTCAAAAATTTTTTTATCGAAATTACTGGAAGTTAACGGAATGTATAAAAATTCCCCTTCTTTTTTTAATTTATAGCTTTTACTAAGTAAATCATTATCAAGCATGATTTTTCGTGCTTTTTCGCCCAGTTTGAAATTAACTTTGATGCAGAATACCAATATTTCACCAATATTTAGAAATTTATAGATATTATTAGAAATGATATATGATTGTTAATTAATTCGATTTACTGTGAAATGGCCTTTTTAATTTTATAATAATGATATTCAACAGTTTTTATTGGAATTTGTGTAATTTCAGAAATTTCTTTTGGAGTTTTTTCAATATATCTCTCCACAATTTCTTTTTTACTTGTGGGTCGTCCAGTAGTTGGTTTAATTGATTTTACTTCAATTCCAATTTCTTTTAAAGCCCCGAGTACTTTTTTATTGGTCCTTTTAAATTTAGATTCAGGCAAAATAATTTTTTTAACCTCACAGCTCTCCAAAATTTCAATTATGATGTTTTTAGAGAGTTCTGTGTTTATATATATTGCATCCTCTTCAGCGTCTAAATTCTCTATTTTTTCGACAAATTCTTCAAAAGAATGCCCTCTTAGGTATTTCATAAAATCACGTGTAAATTCAAGTTTGATATTTGTGTTAAAATATGTAAAAAAGCAGATTTAAATAAGTTATTTAATTAAACCCATTGCTTTATTGGTTTTTTCAATTGATTTTAAGTTGTCGCTTTCCATTTCGAGCATTGCTCTAATACAGTCCACGTTTTCAGGGATAACATCGCTTTCCTGGTGTATTGCCTGCATCATGTAAACTTCGTTGTCTACAACGTTTACGCTTTCTTCCCATACTGCAATTTCGTTTAAATCGTATCTGCTTCTTCCAAGGTCTCTTGCGTATTCAATAATTTTTGCAGTCGAATCAAATCCTTCTGAAGCTTTCACGGTTAATATTCTTGGTGTTTTTGCAAGTGCATCAATTATTTCGTCTCTTGTGGTACCTGAAGTTTCTACCATTATTGAGTGCATGTGCATCAGTGTTGTTGGAACGATAACTGCTGAAGTCATGATTTTTCCATCGAGTTCGGGAATAACTGAAACAACGTCTGGTCCGTGGTGTGATGGAACTGATACTGGATTTGGAACGATTGCATTTACTGGTCCTGTTTTTATGTCGTTAGGATCAGCAGCTCTTCTTATGAGTACGATTCTTGCTTTTAAAATGTCAGCAACTGAATTAATTGCGTACATTGATCTACAAAGTCCTGTGGTGTTGCATGATACGAGTCTGATGTAGTCTTTTCCGTAGCATCTTTCGTAGCTCCATAGTGAGTTAAATGAGTCTTGTGCGTCGCCTGCTTTTTCTCCACCTTGGATTATTGCTTTTACGCCGTGTTTTTTGTATACGTTTTCGAGATTTGCTTTTCCAATTTTTTTAGGGGCTCCGTCAACTACAATATCTGCATCTTCAATAATATCGTCAAGTGTTCCTTCAACAGGAATTCCTGCTTCTTCAAAAAGATGTTTTCTTTCAGGAATTGCTGCAAATAATTTGTATCCCTTTTCAACAGCCATTCTGGCTTCAAAGTCAGGTTTCGTTTTTGTAACTCCAATAACTTTCATGTCGTCCTGTTTAGCTACTGCATCGGCAACCCTTTTACCGATAGAGCCGTATCCGTTTATCAATACATTTGCCATAAAATCACCAGTTTATATCTATTTTTACCCCTATTTAGAAAATATTTATTTTTAGAAAGTTTTAACTTAGATATAAATATTATCTATATTAATTTATATATCGTTTTTGAAAATCGGTTTTGAATTTCACAAATATCTATTAATAATCTATTAATAAAATGTTTACAATTCATTTTGTACGAATGTTAATAAATTTTACGATTATTTGGAGGATTAAGATGAGGCATTTAGTTACAACTGCATTGGCATATACAAATGGGCCCCTTCATCTTGGGCACGCGAGAAGTACTTACATCCCTGCAGACATTTATACAAGATATTTAAAACTTAAAGGGGAAGAAGTAATCCATATCGGGGGAACAGATAACCACGGAGTTCCCATTACACTAACTGCCGAAAAAGAAGGCGTAAAACCGATAGATATTGTTGACAGATACCATAATGCAATAAAAGCAGACCTTGACAGTTTAAACATTTGTTTTGATAATTTTGGAAGGACACACAGTGATATACACATCGAAACTGCTCAAGAATTTTATTCAAAATTAAAAGAAAATGGATACATTTACGAAAAGGAAATTGAACAATTTTACTGCGAAAAATGTGACATGTACCTTGCAGACAGGTACGTTGAAGGAATCTGTCCATTTTGTGAAGGCGAAGCAAGAGGCGACCACTGTGAGGTTTGCGGAAGACACCTTGAACCAACAGAACTTGTAAACCCGTACTGTATACACTGTAATTCAAAACCCGAAATCAAAAGAACTACACACTATTTCTTTAAATTAAGTGCAATGCAAGATGTTTTAAAAGAATACATTGAAAATTCTCCAGAAATGCCGGAACACGTAAAAAATATGGCTTTAAGATGGATTGAAGAACTTCACGACTGGGACGTTTCAAGAAACATAAAATGGGGTGTCCCAATCCCAGGATGCGACGATCAGGTGATGTATGTCTGGATTGAAGCTCCAATTGGATATGTATCTTTTACAAAACAGCTTGGAAATATCTGGAAAAGCTACTGGCTTGAAAATACAGATGAATCAAAAATTTCACACTTTATTGGAAAGGATATCACTGTACACCATGCGGTATTTTGGCCGGGAATTTTAAAAGGAATCGGCGGATACAAAATGCCAAACGCGGTTGTTAGCGGCGGTTACTTAACTCTTGAAAACAAAAAAATGAGTACAAGTAAAAACTGGGTTGTATGGGTTAAAGATTTTGTTGAAAACTTTAGTTCTGACTATTTAAGATATTTCTTCATGATAAATGCTCCATTAAATAGGGATACCGACTTTTCATGGGACGATTTCCAAAAAAGGATTAATACTGAATTAATTGATATTATCGGAAACTTTACACACAGAACTTTAGTATTTACGGAACGTAAATTTGGCAGTACTCCAATTGTGGACTTAAACCAGTTAAAAGGCGAAGATAAAAAGTTAATTTCAAAATGTGAAGATACAGAAAAACTTGTTGATTCATTAATTAGGGAATACAACTTTAAAGATGCATTAATGGAAATTATTCATTTGGCAAAAGATGGAAACGGTTACTTCCAGGGAATGGCGCCATGGGCAATTAAAGATGAAGAAAGATTAAAAGAAGTAATGTACACATGTTCTGTTGTTTTAAAGTACATAATTTACCTTTTAAGTTCCTTCATGCCTGAAAAAACGGCTCTTCTTTTAGAATACATGAACGAAGAACTCGATTTAGAAGTTAGGGGAAATCCTCTTAAAAAACCGAAAGTTATATTTACCAAGGTAAGCGATGAAGATATTTCGAGAATGAAAGAAAATCTTTTAAAAGCTACGAAAAAGGCCGAAACAAAAGCGGACGAAAAGTCCAAAAAAGTAAAATCTGGTGAAAAAATGGATATTATTGACATTGATTACTTTGGAAACATTGATTTGAGAGTTGGACAGATTTTAGAGGTTGAAGAAGTTCCAAGATCAAAAAAACTCTACAAAATTATTGCTGATTTGGGCGATGAAAAAAGACAAATTGTTTCTGGATTGAAAGGGGCTTATGAAGCAGAAGAACTCGTTGGAAAAAAAGTAATTATCATCTGCAACTTAAAACCTGCAAAATTATGCGGTGTTGAGTCACAAGGAATGCTTTTAGCAGCAGAAGACGACAGTATTGTAAGTTTATTGGCGCTTGACAGGGACCTTCCAGTTGGAAGCAAAATCCACTAATATTCTTTAAAATTATTATTTTTTGTTAAATTTCTTTTTTTATAAAATTTTTTAAAAAAGTTTTTATTTTAAGTTAGATATAAACTGATTAGAGTTAATTTATTAATTTTAATAATAATCTGCGGGAGGGACATCATGCTATTTTTAAATGCAAAATTTATAGACCTTGATCTGGGCGAAAATGCGGTAATTGTTAACGAAGAAGATTTAAAAGGAACTTCTTACTACCCGCAGGATAGGGTATTGATAGAGTCACACGCAGGTTCTGTCATCGGAAACATCTATTCTACAAAAACCATGGTTCAAAAAGGCGAAGTTGGAATGCTTGTAAGTGAACTTGCAGAAATTTCAATTTCAGACGGAGAAGAAGTAAAATTAAGACACGCAGAAAAGCCCGAATCCGTTCCATTTATAAAAAAGAAAATGGATGGACAAGTTCTAAATCCTCACGAAATAAGAACGATAATCGATGAAATCGTATCTAAAAAACTCTCAAACATTGAATTATCCGCATTTGTTTCATCTACTTACATTAATGGAATGAATATGGATGAAATAAGCGAGATGACCAAGAGAATTGCAGAAACCGGGGACATGATTTCTTGGGAGAAAAATCTGGTTGTCGATATCCACAGTATCGGAGGAGTTCCTGGAAACAAATATGCACTTCTTTCAATCCCGATACTTGCAGCAGCGGGAATCACAATTCCAAAAACCTCATCAAGGGCGATAACTTCGCCTGCAGGAACTGCTGATGTAATGGAAGTGCTCACAAATGTTGAATTAAAAGAAGAAGAGATAAAAAGGATAGTTAAAACCACAAACGGGTGTCTTGCATGGGGTGGAGGCGTAAATTTAGCTCCTGCAGATGATATTATCATAAATGTGGAAAGACCAGTTTCAATTGACCCCCAACCCCAGCTTCTTGCAAGTGTTATGGCAAAAAAGATTGCAACTGGAATTAAATATACTGTAATCGATATTCCTGTTGGAAAAGGCGTAAAAATCAAAAATGAAGCAGAAGGGGCAAAATTAGCGAGGAAATTCATTGAACTTGGAGAATTGCTAAATATTAAAGTAGAATGTGTTTTAACATATGGTGGACAGCCACTTGGAAGGGCAATTGGACCTGCACTCGAAGCAAAAGAAGCAATTGAAGCACTTCAAGATCCAAAAAATGCTCCAAAAAGTTTGATTGAAAAAGCCTTATCTCTTGCAGGAATTCTGCTTGAACTTGGCGGTGCCGCACAGATTGGTGAAGGGCAAAATTTAGCATGGGAAATGTTAGAGTCTGGACGGGCACTTGAAAAATTCAACCAGATCATAATTGAACAGGGCGGAACTCCAAAAAAACCTGAGGAAATAGAACTTGGAGAATATATTGAAGAGATAATTGCTCCAATAGATGGCTACGTTACAGATATAAGTAATACTGGAATTACAAACGTAGTCAAAGAGGCTGGAGCTCCAAGGGATAAAAAAGCAGGACTTTTACTAAATTCAAAGATTGGAAACAAGGTTAAAAAAGGAGATGTGTTGTATACAATCTATTCTGGCTCTGAAGAAAGGCTTGTGTCAGCAGTAAATCTTGCGAGAAGAGTTTATCCTGTAAAAGTTGAAGGAATGCTTATTGAAAGGATAAGTAAATTCTAACTTTTAATTTTTTAATATAGGTAGAATTAAATAGAATTATTCATAGTTATTTTTTAGAAATGTTTACTGATTTAGTCTTATTTTATCTAGATTTAACTGCGGTGACTTAATGAATGGAATGCTTTTAATCCGAGAATTTATTTACCGGTACTATATTTACCCGATAGATACAAAACAGGGCTATAATTTAATTCAGGAAATCACATATGGGATTTTGCTCTTTGTAATGGTTTACACGTTTTACAAAATTTGTTTAAAACTTAAAATCGCAATTGACCGCAGATTTGCAGAAGTTACTGTATTTTATGTAATTTTGATAACCTTGATGAGGGCGCTAGTTGATGCAGGACTTTTTCCAAGGCTTTATTACACAGTTACGCCGGGAATAGTTGTTGCAGTTGGTATTTACTACATGATTTCAATAATTATTTCAGGAATTCTTTTAAAAAAGAGATATTATTTACTTTCAATAGCAATGGCAGTAGTTCCAATTCTTTACATGCTTTTCGAGTTTTCGAGTAGGATAACTCACCCCGAAGCAATAGTTTACGTATCCGGAATATTGCTTTTAAGTTATTATTTATTGATTTACATCGTCGAAAAGCTGAAAAAGGTAAAAATTGAGCGGATAGATAAATACGCTATATTTTCACAGCTTGTAGATGCATCGGCAACATCTGTAGGAATTGGCATATACCATTATTGGGAGCAGCACCCTGTTCCGAGGTTTTTTATGGATTACTTCGGACCTTACAGCATAATACCTTTAAAAATGCTTGTAGTGCTTTTGGTTTTAGATATATTTAACAAAGAAGTTAAAGACGATAATTTAAGAAATATATTAAAAATAACAGTAATGGCTTTAGGGCTTGCACCAGGTCTTAGAAACCTATTTAGGACAGTAATGGGAGTTTAAATTAGGTGAAAATATGGCTGAACCAGAATACAACGAAGAAATCAATATGGAAGTTACGGAAGAAAAGATGAGAGAATACATGGATAACGAAGTAGATGAAGGGGACTACATAGAAGTTTACTTTGGAAGGTGCCATGTTGAAGGAACCATCGATGCAAAAGATGGGACTCATTATCGAGTTGATACGGATAATAAAACATTTGGATTGATGGAATTTGATATTGAAAATATTTCAAGGGATGTTTTAGAAGTAGCGCACATTCCTGAAAACAGCAATAAAAAAATCATACTTTCAGTTCTGTAAGTGATAATATGTTTATGGGAGCAGTAACCAAGGACGGAAAAGACATCGCAGACCGATCAAGAGAAATAGTAAAAACAAAAATAAGCGAAGTTTTGGGAAAAAATGTTATATTGTATTCTGACGAAGAAATGGGAATAATTGAAAGAGTAGTTCATGCAACTGCCGATCCAGAGTATTCAAAACTCGTTAACTTTGATAATAAACCAATTGAAAATGGTTTAAAAGCAATAACTAATGAAAGTCCGATAATTGCAGATATTTCGATGGTAAAAGCAGGAATACGTTACGAAGACGTATTATGTACAATTTCTGAAAAGAAAGTCTTTGAAGTTGCAAAAAAAGAGCAGGTAACAAGGGCCGTCGCATCAATCAGGGCTTCAAAAGAGTTAATTGATGGGGGTATTGTAGTTATTGGTAATGCGCCAACTGCACTTCTTGAAGTCATAAGATTAAATAAAGAAGAAGGAATAACTCCAAAACTGGTTATCGGAGCTCCGGTTGGTTTTGTAAAAGCAGCAGAATCAAAAGAATTATTAAGAACGACAAAAATCCCATCAATTTCTACAATGGGTCCAAAAGGTGGAACTCCTGTCGCAGTTTCAGCAATTAACGGAATCATTGCGCTTAGTAAAAATGAAAGAATTTAAATTATTCCATTATTCTATCGTAAATTGAATCAAGGTCAACGTTTATCGGGTCTTTTAACACATAAACTGGGTAACCTTCGTTTTCATATCTTGGGATGATGTGGAAGTGAACGTGCGGGACTTCTTGACCTGAAACCTGTTTGTTATTATTTAAAAGGTTGTAGCCATCCATTTCTAATTTTTCAAGTTTTTTTACAATTTTGTGGATAACTTCCATCATTTCGCATGCAAGTTCTTTTGGAAGTTCGTCAAATGTTTCAAAATGTTCTTTTGGAATTATTAAAGTATGGCCAACTGCTCTTGGAAATGCATCCATAAATGCTAAAAATTTGTCGTCTTCGTAAATTATTCTTGCAGGAATATCTCCTTTAACAATATCGCAAAAAATACACATGATTAAAATCACCTAAGTTTATTTCGAATAACCGATATGGTTTAAATGGTATATAAAAATGATATTTTAAAACTACTCAAAATATCAAAAGGTAATAACCTCAAAAAATTTTAAAAATAGCTGTTACCAATTTTTACGGGGTGTTGGACCGCAATACTTTATATACTGGGTTAGACATAATTATTTTTCGAAATTACAGTTTTTACCATATTGATGCAGCTATTGGGTGGATTATTTAAGAATGCTGTAAATAAATCTGAATGATTGTTTTAATATTAATAATATTCATGGTATATTTAAGAATTTTAATGAAAAAAAGGTTAATACAAAAATTATCTGATTTTTCCCGTATTATAATATAATAATGAAGGTAAGGTTAGGCTAGGTATCGTAAGATTTAATAATCTTTTGTGTTTAGGAATGTATGGTGAATTTAATGGACATGTTATTGAAGATAATTTATTCGGCAGCAATCACGGGACTACTCGCGGCACTAATTTATAAAAAGAAGTATCTCGACAAATGGGGGATATTCGGATCTTCGGTAATGGCATTTACAATATTGTTTTTGGCAGATTTAAAATGGCTACTGCTCCTTATCTCGTTTTTAGTTCTGGGCAGTCTCGTAAGTAAAATGGGTTATGGTTTTAAAAAGACAATAAAAATGGCTGAATCAAGACGTTCTTTGAAAAATGTTCTTGCAAATGGGCTTATGGCAATATTGTTTGTTTTAGCGTATTCTTCAGGATTTATTACCGAAGAAATAGCCCTTGTAGGATACGTTGGAACAATTGCAGCTGCAAATTCTGATACATTTTCATCAGAACTTGGAATGCTTTCAAGAGAAACTCCAAGGCTCATATCAAATTTTAAAACCGTTAAAACTGGAACCGATGGTGGAATAACCGTATGCGGTACATTTGCAGGGTTACTTGGATCTTTTTTGATAGGTTTACTTGCATATGCCCTTTTTAACGATATATTGATGTTTTGGACCGCAACAATTTCGGGAATGATTGGAAACTTTGCAGATAGCTTCCTTGGTGCATTTTTCGAGCGAAAAGGAATATTAAATAACGAACACGTAAATTTCATGGCAACGTTAAGTGGCGGAACATTTGCAGTTTTATTTTACCAGCTTGTACTTTAAAATAAAGCTGGCTTTTCTGTTTTTCGGGTGAGGTAATAATTAAATTATTTTTAAGTTTTTCAAAGATCAATATTTTTAACGATAGTTAATATTTAATCAGAATCTATAATAATTATAAAATTGAATCGGAATAAAAAATTAAAGTGAAAACTTGTGATAATGTGAAAACAGTAGTTATATTGGTTAATCCAAAATATGGTGGGAATTTAGGGGCTATTGCAAGAAATATGATGAATTTTGATGTTGAAGAATTAAGAATAGTTGGAACACCTGAAATTTTAGATGATGAAGCATATATTCGAGCAGTTCATGCGAAAAATATCCTAAACAATGCTAAATTTTATTCAAAACTTGAAGATGCAATTTCAGATATTGATTTTACTGTGGCAACAACGGGGGCAGTTTGTGGCGATAGAAACGTAAACCGGGTTCCAATTACTCCTCGAGAACTTGCTAAAAAACATTTTGGTATAAATGGAACATTGGGAATAGTCTTTGGGCGGGAAGATGATGGTCTAAAAAATGAAGATGTAGAACTCTGCGATATTTTGGTTTCTGTTCCAACTTCAAACAAATACCCAATATTGAATCTTTCTCACGCCGTTTCGGTAATACTATACGAAATTTACTTCGAATCATTTTCAGAAGATATTCCTTACGATTTAAACATGAAAAACGCATCAGTCGATGAAAAAAATGCACTTCTTAGATTTTTCAACGAGTTTGTAGATCGTTCAAAAGATGTGCCAGACTATAGAAAAGACATATGCAAGACAATTTTTAAAAGAATTGTTGGCAGGGCGTTTATTTCGGGAAAAGAAGCAAATTCCTTAATATGTGTTTTTAAAGATAAATGCCCGAAATAATATGGAAAGTTTTTTAAACCGTGCAAAGAATAATAATATTATCAATAGTATGGCGGAAAAGGTGAGGGGAATGAGTATATCTGGTGCACAGGGAAAGTCTTTGGTTTTGAAGTATGAAAACAACGAAATCATTTTTAATTTAAGCAATGAGGAAGAAGGTTTATTGGATACTGTTTCGATGGATTTAGAAACTTCTGCACTGTTTGTAACACTTTTAAATCACGGTGTAGTTTCTGCTGAAGAAATAAACCGTAAATTCAAAAAAGAAGGTATAAAACTTCAAAAGATACAGGATGTTGGAACGTGTTTTGCAAATGAAAGTAGGGTCTCAATTGCAATACTCCCAGCAGACGAAAAAAGAACTGCCTCGATATTGATAGGCATTCACAAGGAAGATGAACACTCATCAATAATAATAAAACCAAAAAGAGCAGCATATCTAAGCATTTCCATAACGAAAATGCTGATAAATACAATGGAATAATTTCAGACGTTATTTAATGATTAAAAAAAGTAAATAATTGCATTATATTACATTTCAGAATCCAACTTTTTTTGAATACTGTCTTCTGCAACATCTTTAATATCAAGTGCGATGGGGCACAATTTTTCATAATCAAGTGCGTAATTTTTACCCGCCGAAGTTAAAAGGTGAGGATTTATAAATAAGCATTTTCTATTAATTTTCAATGCAATAAACGGAATCCCGTCAAAAGTGTTGGAAAACTCTAATAATTTTTCAACATCTTCATTTGGAATGTAATATTTATCTTTTGAAGTTGATTTGCATTCAATTATAATTGGTTTTTTTCCTTTTTTTCCTGCAACTAAATCAACGCCGTGACTTCCAGCACTCCTGATAACTGCAAATCCATGATTTTCAAGTTTTTTCTTTAATTCTCTTTCAAAAGTAGATCCTTTTTGATATTTATGCGCCATAATTTCCCAAAAATATTTAGTTTTCTTTTAATACTTCGTCTGCAATTTTTTCAAAAGCATCGACTTTTAATTTTTTATTTTTCAAATTTTTAAATTCTTCTTCGAGTTCATCTTCGCTAATTTCTTCATTTTCTACTGCATCAAGGGCTTTTGAAATCCTGTCAAGTATTTTCTGTTCTGCTTCGAGCTGGTGAAAACCTTCTCTTGGGCCCCCTTTTCTAAATGCCCTACATCGTCTTTGATCCCATATTGGAAATCCCCTATCTTTACAAAAAATCTTATTTTTTTCAAGATTTCTTACTAATTTAACTACTTCATCGACAACGCCATCCTCGCCTTCGATAAATGCCCCAAAACACGTTTCTTTCACATTAATATCATATTCAAGTGAGTTTAAATATCTAAAAAGCCTTGAAGGCGATGTTTTAGAATCTTCTGCAAGAACTATGACTTTAGATTTCATGATTAACACCATAAGTCTTAATTTGGGAATTATTGAATAAGTTTTGAATACCATATTTCATAATTTTTTTCTACATATTCTCTTATGTCTTCTGGGTTTAAACCATTTGAGTAGCAGTAAGTTGCAATTCCTCCTGCTCCAACACCTTCCTTAACTGAACCATTACAGTATGCTTTTAAGCCGTCAATTTTTGAATTTTCATATCCAAATTTGGATGCATACAGCGGAATATCCCCAATCTGTTCAATAATATCTTTTAAATCTGCATTTCTATCATTTAATACAAATTCTGTGGTACTTATCCCTAAAAGTCCACTTTTCACTGTTTCAGGACTAATTTCTTTAATGGCTGCTAAAACAGATGCCATCTGCGTTCCTCCAGCAAGTAACACGGGTTTACCTTTTGATACTGCAGATATGGCCATACCTGCTACAACTGGCATCATTTTATCCCCAACTGCATTTAAAACATCAAAAACATCATTTGATTTAGAATTTTTAAGTCCGCTTTCGACGACCCTTAATTTCAAGTCTTTCGGGTTTTCGACTGAACCTGAGCTTATCTTATCTCTTGCATCATAGCCTAAACCTAAAAGAACACCAAGTGCAGTCGTGGTTCCTCCAGGAACGCTTTCACCAATTATTAAACTATCATAAATATTGTTATTTCCAATTATTTTTCCTAAATTTAATAATTCTTTTGAGTTATCCATTCCAAGACCTTTTTGGATATCTCCTGTTGGTTTTTGATCTACTGAAATGTATGGTATTTTTGGTTTTATGTAGCTTCCAGCGTCAACAGTCATTACAGGAATATTTAAAAGATCAACTGCCGCTCTTGTAATTGTTGCAGGGCTTGGGCATCCTGTAGCATCTATTGGCGGGTGGTTTAATGATAAACTTTCCCCTATAGTTACAAGTTCCATGTCTGCTGCAGGCGTGTAATCTATGACACTTTTATTGACTCCAGATATTCCCACATATTTTGTAGTTTCTATTGAAGATATAACGCATGAAAATAATCCATTGGTTCCTTTAAGTTTATCTAAAAATCCGTTTTCGTTAATTGAGATAATTGGCATGATTTCTCCTTTTAAATTTATTTAATATATCTTCCATCTCATACTTTACTTTGTTTTCTATTTTTCTTTTTGTGTTAAATTATTATGGGAGTTTTTAGAAACTGTTAACACGGTGATTTTATGGAATATAATTTATTATTAAAAATAAAGGACGAATCAATGGAAAAAGAAGTACTGGATGAACTCCTTAATTTTTTAGATAAAAAATATGCAGGAAAAGTTGTTGCAGAACCCTACCGCCGCATAAACTTAACAGTGGATATTTTGATTAAATATAAGTCAGGAATCGTTCTTATAAAACGAAAAAATGAGCCTTACAAGGATTATTGGGCAGTACCTGGCGGTTTTGTTGAATATGGCGAACGGGTTGAAGAAGCTGCAAAAAGAGAATCTAAAGAAGAGACAGGTCTTGATATTGATAATTTAAAGCTTATTGGAGTTTACAGCGATCCAAGTAGGGATTCACGGGGCCATACAGTAACGGTTGCATTTTTGGCTGATGGGATCGGAACTTTAAAAAGTGGAAGTGATGCAAAAGATGCAAGAATATTTAATTTGGATGAATTAAATGGGGTTGATTTTGCATTTGATCACAAAAAATTGATAGATGATTCAATTCATTATATATTTGATTAGCCAGTATATTCTATATGAAGTATCTAAATCTACGAATTAGATTAAGGGAAACATTTATATACTAGAATACCCTTCCTATACTATGCTCTTGAAACACTAAATGGAGACGGGGGCCCGTGGCCTAGTCTGGATACGGCACCGGCCTTCTAAGCCGGGGATCGGGGGTTCGAATCCCTCCGGGTCCGCCATTACTACTTTTCAAGATTTATGCAAATGCTCCAGTGGTGTAGTCCGGCCAATCATCCGGCCCTTTCGAGGCCGGGACTCGGGTTCAAATCCCGGCTGGAGCACTTTTTTTAATATTGGTTAAATTAATTCATACATTTAAATTAATAAGTTATATATAAATCCTTTTCGACAAAAGGCGTATTTTTTTTCGATGATATCCTTAAAAACATATAAATATCTAATTTAATATAACCAAAAGAGAATCTAATCAAAACAAGAGGAAACTCGTTTCTATCTTTTTTACTAATATTATGTTATTAAGCGAGGGATAACCATGGTAAAAATAACCGATACCTCCTTTAGGGATGCGCATCAATCTTTAATGGCAACAAGGTTAAGAACCGAAGACATGTTACCGATTGCAGAGAAAATGGACGAAGTAGGATTCTATTCGATGGAAGTATGGGGTGGTGCTACTTTTGATTCATGTATTAGGTATTTAAATGAGGACCCATGGGAAAGATTAAGGGAACTAAAAGGAAAAATTCAAAACACGCCCTTACAAATGCTTTTAAGGGGACAAAACTTAGTAGGATACAGGCATTACCCTGATGACGTTGTAGACAAGTTTATTCAAAAATCTATCGAGAATGGGATAGATATTGTGAGAATATTCGATGCTCTAAACGATATTAGAAATGTTGAATATTCCATAAAAGCTGTTAAAAAATACGGTGCTGAAGTTCAAGGTGCTATATCGTATACTACAAGCCCAGTTCACACGACTGAACAGTTTGTAGAGCTTGCAAAACAGTTTGAAGAGTTGGGATGTGATTCTTTATGTATTAAAGACATGGCGGGACTTTTAAGACCTTTTGACGCTAAAGAACTTGTTGGAATGTTGAAAGAAGAATTATCAATTCCAATCGATTTACACAGCCATTGTACTGCAGGAATTGCTCCATTAGCATATATGTCTTCTGTAGAGGCAGGAATTGATATATTAAATTGTGCAATGTCCCCTCTTTCAATGGGTACATCTCAGCCCCCTGTAGAAAGTATTGTGGCAGCATTAAAAGGCACAAAATACGATACAAACCTGGATCTTGTATTATTAACAGAAATTAGGGACTATTTTGACGAGATTAGAAACAAATACAAATGCCTGATAAATCCAATCTCTGAAAGAGTTGACGCTAGAATTTTAAGATACCAGGTTCCTGGAGGAATGCTTTCAAACCTCGTATCCCAATTAAAAGAACAGGGTGCACTCGATAAATTTGAGGAAGTTTTAAACGAAATTCCAAACGTGAGAAAAGACCTTGGATACCCTCCATTAGTAACTCCAACGTCCCAGATTGTTGGAACCCAGGCTGTAATGAATGTATTAACTGATGAAAGATACAAAATCATCACAAACGAAGTATCTAACTACTTAAAAGGATATTATGGAAAATCCCCTGCACCAATCAGCAAAGATCTCGTTAAACGGGTACTTCAAGATGGTGAAAAGCAGATTACATGCAGGCCTGCAGATTTACTCGAACCAGAATACGAAATAATGGAAAAAGAAGCTTTTGCGAAAGGAATAGTTTCAAAAGAAGAAGATATTTTAACTTATGCTTTATACCCGCAAGTTGCAGTCAAATTCCTGAGAGGGGAGTTAAAAGCAGAAACAATACCTCAAGAAAAGGATGTTTCGAAATTCATGGAAATTCCAAACGAATACATTGTTGAAGTTGATGGGGATTCTTTCAACGTAAAAGTGGAACCCGTATACAGTTCAGGAATTAAAAAAGAAGAGAAAAAAGAGATAATAACTGCAGAAACTGAGGGTGCAGTAACTTCACCATTTAGGGGTATTGTTACAAAAATAAAAGTTAGTACGGGCGCAAGTGTTAAACAAGGCGATCAGATTTTAGTTTTAGAAGCTATGAAGATGGAAAACCCTGTAGAATGTCCTGTAGATGGAACTGTTGAAAAAATAATCGTTAAAGAAGGTCAATCTGTAAACGTGGGCGACATATTGATGATTATAAAATAAATTAAGCATTTAATTAATGATACAGCAATTCCAGAAGGTAATATTATGTTTAAAAAAGTATTGATAGCCAATAGGGGAGAAATTGCAGTCAGAGTAATTCGAGCATGTAAAGAACTCGGAATAAAGACTGTTGCAGTTTTTTCTGAAGCTGATGAACACTCACTCTATAGAAATATTGCAGATGAATGTTATCCAATAGGGGAACCTCCTGCGTCAAAAAGCTACCTTAACATGGAAAGGATCTTAAAAGTGGCTGAAAAAGCAGGTGTGGATGCAGTTCACCCAGGATATGGTTTTTTATCTGAAAATGTAAAATTTGCAGATGAATGTCACAAAAGAGGCATTGAATTTATCGGACCTCCAACAAATGCAATTGATGTTATGGGCAGTAAAATCAATGCTAAGAAAGCAATGAAAACAGCAGGAGTTCCTGTACTGCCTGGAAGGGAAGAAGCAATCGAAAGCGAAGAAGAAGCAATCGAAGTTGCAGATGAAATTGGATACCCTGTAATCATAAAAGCATCTGCAGGTGGTGGCGGTATCGGAATGAACGTGGTTTACAATAAAGAAGAACTCGTTGATACGATACAGTCTACAAAATCCATTGCACAGAGTGCTTTTGGTGATTCAACAGTATTCATTGAAAAATACCTCGAAAAACCAAGGCACATTGAAATACAGGTGGTTGCAGATAAATTTGGAAATGTGATTCACCTTGGTGATAGGGAGTGTTCAATTCAAAGAAGGCACCAAAAATTAATTGAAGAGTCCCCTTCCCCAATCATGACTGAAGAATTAAGGGAAAGAATGGGAAATGCAGCTGTAAAAGCTGCTAAGGCCATAAATTACCACAGCGTTGGGACAGTTGAATTTTTATACAGCAAAGGCGAATTTTACTTCCTTGAAATGAATACAAGAGTTCAGGTAGAACACCCAATAACCGAAGTTGTTACTGGTGTTGATATCGTAAAAGAACAGATAAAAATTGCAGCTGGAAAAAAATTATCCTACAAACAAGATGAAATTACCTTCAGGGGACATGCAATAGAATGTAGGGTAAATGCAGAAGATGCAATAAATGATTTTGTTCCAGCTCCTGGAAAAATAAAATATTACAGGTCTCCTGGAGGCCCGGGTGTAAGGCTTGATAGTGGTGTATTCGGGGGAGCTGAAATTCCACCTTATTATGATTCCATGGTTGCAAAGATAATTACGTACGGTCTTACAAGAGAAGAAGCAATTGAAAGGATGAAAAGGGCACTTTCTGAATACATGGTTCTTGGTATAATTACAAATATACCTTTCCACAGGGCAGTAATTGAAGAGGACAACTTTTTAAAAGGAAACCTTTCAACGCACTACGTTGAAGATAATCTATGCTCATTTAGAAAAGCAATGGTAAATTATGCTTTAGAAGCAAAAGATAGGGAAAAAATATTCAGTGAAAAAGTATTTCACGGTAATAAAAAGGTCATTGCGATTGCAGGCGGTTTAAATGCATACATAACAAGCCTTTCAAATAAAAATAAGGATAAATACGATAAAAATTAAGTGGCTGATTGTAATTACTTCAAAGATATTAAATCATCCACTTAATTTTATGAATAATAGAAAAATATAAATACTAAATAAATTATCTTTATATAGTGATTAAGTGAGTTCGTGGTCTAGTTGGCTATGATACCGCCCTGACACGGCGGTGATCGGGAGTTCGAATCTCCCCGGACTCACCATTTTTATTTTAGAACGTAATATTTATAAATTTAAATAGATACATATACACAAACTCTATTTAAATATTGAAAAACCTTTTTTTAATATCAAACTTAGGACTTGTGAGAATATGGGTTTTTCAGAAATTTACGGTGTTGCATTTCTTTCAATAATTTTGTTAATTTCATTAACAGTAATTTATGGAACTGTTGATTCGAATTTAAACAATATTTTAAGTGCAAATGACGACCATGCTTACAACTTGTTAAAAAAATCTAAGGAAAATCTTACGGTTCAGTACGAAGGAATTGATTCTGATTCTGGAATTTTAAATATAACTGTAGTAAATAATGGAAATATATTGGAAGATGCTTCAAAATGGACGGTTATTTTTGAAGGGGATGTGGTAAACAACCCCTTAATTGAAAAAACATACGTTGAACCCCTTTCAAGAACGCAAATATATATTGAAACAATTTACAATTCAACAACAATTGATGATAAAAGAGTGTTAGTTTCGGGAGAATTTGGAACAACTTTTGTAAAAACAATTGATGTTAATTAATTACTTTTTAGAAACAAGCTCTGCATCATTTATATTGTAGCTTCCAGAAATTCCATCCCATGTAATTTCATAATCCAAAACTTCTATTTTTTTTTCAAAAAACGGGGCATCAAATACAAACGTTTCCGCTTCTCCGCCTTCAAAAGCTTTATTAATTTGGTATTTTTCCATTATCTTTAATAATTCTTCAATATTTGTTTCATCAATTCTTTTTCCAAGCCATTTTTTGTCCAGCCCGTAAGCTGCAACACTAACCATCCTAAAATCAAAGAATTTTGAAGTATCCCGTAAAATCAATTCCTGATCTTTGTGCCAGAGTGGTGAAAATGATTTTATTCCAATTTCTTCACAGATGTGATCAATTCTTGCTCTTTGATATTCGCTTGCAAGAGCTCCGCTTACAATTCCATCAATATCCAGTTTTTCAAGGTTTTTTTGCAAATCAAGAATTTCTTTTTCTTTTTCGCCTTTAGTAATTACTTTTATCATTTCAATTCCAGTACTTTCTGATACAAGGTCTGTCAATTCAACGTTTGGAATATGGAACATGTAGCTTTCTTTATTTTTTGAGGCCACGTTTACCAAATAATTAACATCCCATCCCTGATTTAGGGCCCAAAATAGTGCGTAGGCAGAATCTTTTCCACCAGAATAAAGCGATGCAATCTTCATAAATTTCACTTAAAATCTTTTAAAATAAAAAAGTAAAAATAGTTTAAATAATTATTCGAGGCTGAGGTCAAATAGTCTCCATTCTCCATTATTATCTCGGCCATTTTTAAAGTATACTCGTGCTTCTTCAATATTATCAGGAATATCTTCAAATAACCAGTAACCTTTTACTGAACCTAAAGCAGGGATTTTGGAAACATTATTCAAAGAACCGCCAGAGGTAAATGGATATTCTTTAGTGCCCGAATACACCATAACTTCTGAAGGTGTGAAATCTTTTGGCTGTCCGTATTTATTTTCTATTTTAAGGTCTACACGGAATATTTTTTTAGATTTTTCTCCAGGTATTGTGTAGAATCCGCTTCTCAATGCAGTTATTTTAATATCGTCAAGTTCGTACGAATCTCCGCTTTCAACTGCATTTTCAAGGAATTCCTGTTCAGCAATGTTTAAAATTTCTTCTTCAGTAAGGTATGGGATTTGAATCGAGTTTGTAATTTTATTTATAACATTACCCGTTTTTGAAGTAAATATTACTTCAGCATACCCTGATTCAGTCATTCCTTTTTCAATATCCCCTAATGAAACAATAAGTGTATATTTACTGTTGGTTCCTGCTTTTGATGGGTCAACAACGTATTCTTTTTCAAAGATTTTGTTATCATACTCATCATATATTGTTAATTTTGCAGTACCTGTTGTAGTTACAAGTTTATTTTCCGCATCGTTAAAAATTAACGTGAATTTCAATGAATCGTCAGTTTTTGCAGCGTAAAATGTACCAATATATTCTGCGTCATCAGAAACAATATTTTCATCACCAGAATCAACTTCATCGAGTGCTTGATCTCCACTATCTGTTTCTGTGCATCCGCATAGCAACAGAAGAGATATCATGCAAAAAACTCCGATAACAATTTTTTTAACCATAATATATCCCCTTTTAAAATTTACAGTTTAGACTATTGAATTTAAATTATTTTAAATTTTTGAATTGTTATGAATCATTAAAAAAAGAGTCACTAATTACTACTAAAAAAATAGAAAAATAAAAAGGTAAATTTTAATTTACTGGTAAAAATCCATCGTTTTTCACGATTTCTTGACCTTTTTCACTTAAAACATATTCGATGAATTTTTTAACATTTTCGTCAGGTTCCCCTTTTGTAAGCAAATTTAAAGGCCGATATATGGTATAAAGCCCTTCTTTAACATTTTCTTGAGTGGGATCTATTCCATTGAATTTTACAGTATTGATCGACTCATCAACGTATCCTATTGAAACGTATCCTATTCCGTTTTCATCTAAAGAAACTTTTGATTTCATTTCTCCATTCGATGCGACCATCAGTGCTTTTTTAGAGATATTGCTTTTCAAAAGTCCTTCTTTCCAGAAAGTATCTCTTGTACCGCTATCTTCTTCTCTGGTGTATACATTTATAGTATGGTCACTTCCACCAACATTTTTCCAGTTAGTAATTTCACCAGAATAAATTTTTTGTACCTGTTCAGTAGTTAAATCCGAAATATTATTTTCATTGCTTGTAATTATTGCAATTCCATCAAGACCAATTTTATAAACAGTAATATCATTATAAAGTTCTTTTTCTTCAGATTTTAAGTTTCTTCCTGCCATTCCAATTGTTAAATGGCCCTCACCAGTTTCTTTAACTCCAAAACCAGAACCGCCACCTGTAACTTCTATCTGGACATTATTATTTTCTAACATATATTCTTTTGAAATATCTTCGATTATTGGTATTAATGCAGTTCCACCTGCCATTTTAATTGTAACTGGCTCTGAAACTTCGCCAGAATTATCCATACAGCCGCTGAAACAGGATATTGAAAGTAACAATACCAAAAACAGCGCTATTTTTTGAAAGTTCAAAATACCACCTGAAAAATTAAGAAAAAAATAATTTTTAAATCATTAAATCATTTCAACAAATGCTTCAATTCTTGTTTTTAACTGTTCTTTATCGCTTTCTGAGTAGTCAGTTTCTACTCTAATGATTGGAATTCCTGCTTTTTTGAGTTCTTTTTCAATTAAAGCACCTTCCACGTTAAATGTGTGGCAGTACTGGAGGGTGTAGTATACAACACCGTCAGCGTTCTGTTCTTTTACAAGTTCTTTAATTCTTTCAATTCTTTCTTCGTTGCTGAATTTGCATGCACAAGGGATTTTAAAGTACCTGTCAGCTAATTTTTCAATCGTGTATCCTTCAACGTAGTTTTCATACTGTCTTGTTCCAGTACAGCTTTCTTCTCCAACAACTACTGCACCTGTATCTTCAATGAGTTCAGGGATTTTCGTGTTTCCTGCAACCATTGGACAACCTGCAATTAAAATTCTTTTTCCGGAATATCCTTCGCCTTTTTTAACTCTTTCTTCAAGTTCTTCAACTAAATCTTCAAGAACTGATTCGATAGTGTTTATGTCTAACAGATATGAAAGTTGGAATAATTTTAAAGAATCTTTTCCATTTATCGGGGATGGATTGTTTGCTCTTAATTCGTAAATTTTGTAAAAAAGCTTTCTTACATTGTTCACTTTATCGATAGCTTCTTTTAATTTTTCTTCAGTAATTTCGTTTCCGGTTTCTTCTTCAATTAATTTTTTCAACTCTTCAACTTCAGCAAGCCACAGTTTTGCAGATCTGTCGTCTCTAAAGTGTGGTAACTGCATTATGTGGAGTTTGGTCATTTCAGCGAGGTGTTCAAACATTTTTTTCTTTCCATCGCACGTAGTTTCTCCAATTATCACGTCAGATGCTTCAATGTACGGGCAAGCTTTGTCTTTTTTAAATCCAAATGATGATTTTATCAAAGGACAGATATTTCTTGGTAAAATTTCTTCTGCTGATGGTATTGTACTTTCTTTTCCACCGCAAAGCCCTACAGGAACTGCATTAGCTGCTAAAATTAATTCTGTTGGAACAAATGTACAAAATAATCCAAATACTTTTCTTCCTTCATCTTTTTGGCCGTATAATTCATTTTTTCTGCCTGCGAATGCTTCGCTAATTTTTTTTATGGATTTTAGTTCTTCCATTATTTTCACCATTTTTAATTGAAAGTTAGTTATTAGATTTATTAATGATACGGCATTTAGCCAAGGTTTACCTTATCTATAAGCTTTTATTTATAAAATATAAACGTATCTATTAAATTAGTTAATGGCAAATATACGATTAGAAAGATTAAAAATAACGATAGTACCTCGATAAAAACTTAAAAAACGAAAAAATCCAAAAAATAATTCAAAAAAGTTAAAAATTTAAAATTTAGTGAACTGTTTTACCTTTAGAATATATGCATTGCATAGATACCCAACCCAAGGGACAATTGCAACAAGAAATAATTCTTTTGAAGATAAACTACAGTTAATAATTCCATTTTTAATAATTCCAAAATTGTTTGCTGAACAAACCAGCTCTATATCTGGATCCATAAATAATAGTCGGTAATATGCTAAAATTATCAAAATAGATCCAAAAACAAAAGAAACAGATTTTCCAAGTCTTATTTTAGTTACAAAAATCCATAAAACAAGTTGACTTATAATTAAGATTAGAAATAATTCCCCATTCATAGATATTCCCCCAAATATTTGAATGCACAATATTAATTTTTTAAAATCGCTTATATATAATTAAGCTAATCGAAAAAGAACAATGAAAGTTAAGGTTTTTTAGTTACAGGGAATATTGGGAGCACTGTTTTTTGATATGTTTCATTTAAAACTTCTGCAAATCCAGTATAGATTGCAGAAGATCCGCAGATTATTCCTACCAGTCCTGCAACACGAGTTACTGTTAAATTTCCAGTAATATCTCCTGTTGCAAGTAATAAGAATAATATTGTAAGGGTTCCAAATACAAATTGAAGGGCCCTGTTTGTTTTGAATGTTCCAAAAAACATTCCTAATGTGAATAGTCCCCATAAACCTAAATAAAATGCCATTTCAAGGGGTGAAGGTGCATTTCCAAGTCCTAATTTTGGTAACGTTAAAATTACGACAAGACTGAGCCAGAATAGCCCATATGATGTAAATGCTAATGTTCCAAACGTATTTCCTTTTTTCCATTCCATTATTCCGACGATTACCTGTGCTAATCCTCCGTAACATATTCCCATTGCAAGAATCATCGAGCTAAGTTCAAATAACCCAATATTGTGTAAATTTAACAACACGGTCGTCATTCCAAAACCCATGAGTCCAAGTGGGGCAGGATTTGCACTTGTATCAAATATTGTCGTGTACTTTTCTTGCATGGTTTTACCTCAATCTATCATGATTAATCATTATAGATTCTGGTATATATTCATATGGTTATTAAAAATGATAAACATGCAATTTGAAAAATAAAAATATACTAAAAAATTAAAAAAACAATGAAATTTAAGGTTTTTCCAAAGCCATAATACAGGCTCCAACTGCGCAAACAATTTGCGGTTCTTCCGGAATTAACAGTGTTTTTCCAAGGTGTTTTTCAAGTACTTGAATTAAAATTTTGTTTTTAGCAACCCCTCCACTAAATACAATATTTTCAAGCTTCATTCTTTTAACCATTGGAACGATTCTATTTGATATACTGTCATATATTCCCATTATAATTTCTTCTTTGGGTATTTTTTTAGAAAGGAGGGATATTATCTCACTTTCCGCAAAAACAGCGCACATGGAGGATATTTTTGCATAATTGGTAGAGGAATATTCATTTAATTCTTTATCTAAATTTAAAATATCTATGCATTTTTCTAAAAATTTTCCAGTTCCAGCAGCACACTTGTCCGATAGAATAAAATCGACGACCTGTCCATCTTTTAGTTTTAAAACTTTGCTGTCCTGTCCTCCAATATCAATTAATCCATCAGCATCTTTAAAAAAATAGTTTGCACCTTTTCCAAGGGCAATTACTTCTGGAACAACCTTATCTGCAAAAGATATTTTATGCCTTCCGTAACCTGTCGCAACAGTTTTTTCGATATTTCTTCCTTTTTTAAATTCTTCAACCATTTTTAAAACGTCACTTTCCTCGATTACTACGCCCAAATCTTTTATTTTATAATCTATTATTTCATTATTTTCCATCAGTACAAATTTTGTTGTAGTTGAACCTATATCAATACTTAAAATCATTTTTACACCCGAGTAATAATTATAATACTTCGCAAATCTTTGAATATTATTTTTCATCATTTTTTAAGTTTAATACTATTTAAAATCATTATAATTATAAATTTATCAAGTATATTATATGTTACAGGTATACGGGCATTAAAAATATATAACTGCAATGCTTTGAGTGTATTTATCATTTAAAACACGTGGAAAAAACATGATTACAGAAAACATATTTTTTATAATGAATATAATCGGTCTTTTAGCATTTGCAGTAGTTGGCGCATTAAAAGGAATTAAAAAAGGCTTAGATTTACTTGGAATAATAGTTCTTGGAATTATGACTGCACTTGGCGGGGGAATTACAAGGGATTTACTTGTAAATACAATTCCCTATGCATTAAGATCTCCAAACGATATGGGTGTTGCATTAATTGGAGTATGGTTTGCAATAGTAATTTTTAAGGTTTTTAATGAGGATGTAAGCAACAAATATATCATACAAGTTCCCGATGCAGTTGGCCTTTCTGCATTTACAACAACAGGTGCAATGATTGCATATAACTTTGATGTATCATTTTTTGGAATAATTATACTTGCAACGTTAACGGGAGTTGGTGGTGGAATTATAAGCGATATATTGTTACAAAAAACACCTTCTGCATTAACCGAAGACTTTTACGCAAGCTGTTCGATAATTGGAGCAATTGCATTTTATTTGGCTATTTTATCAAACTTAAGTCTTGAGACGAGTGCAGTTATTTGCAGCATCGTTGTTTTAATGATTAGAATTGTTGCAATGCTGTGTAAATGGAGCCTTCCAAAATTTTACAGCGAACAAAAATAATATCTATAAAACATCTAAAATTTTTTTAAAAATCAAAAAAAGAGAAATGGTTTGGTAAATTTTTTAATTTAAATGTAAATTTATTCTGGTTTTGTCATTAATTTACATTTGTTTAAGATTTTTCCGTCGCCTGCGTGAGGTTTTCTTGAAACAGCGTCTGTTGCTTTTTCTAACTCTCTAGCTTCGTCAACTAATTTTGCAGCGTATCTTATTGTTTCGTGTGCGGATGCAACGATTGGGATGTATTTTTCCATTTCTTTGGTCATGAAACATCCTTTAACATCAATATCTGCTACTTTTTCAGCCATTACAAATGCAGCCATAGCTTTTGCTTTTGCGTATGGGTTTGCAAAGTCCATTGCTTCAACTGCTTTTTGTTCGGTGATTACGATTTTTGGTAATGGTATTTCTTTTCCTTCTTCAACTGCAAATACCATATCATCAATAGCGTTTTGTACAACTCTTAAAGCACCGGTTCCAGCTAAAACTCTGATTACATCAGCATTGAACATTGCCATTTCAACAGGGTCTAAGAACTGTCTTCTAGCACCGATCATAGGGTCGCATTTGATTAAAACGTATCCGAGTCCTTCTTCTGCCATAGCGTCTTTGTCTTTGATACCTGGTGCGTCACCAATGATAACTGCAGGGATTCCGCCAGCGCTTAAGATTTCTCTAGCTTTTTTTGGACCTGGTGCAGCAGGATTTGGACCAATGTATACAATGAAGTCTGGTTTTATTTCTTCAACCATTTTTTTAGCAACTTCTTCTACTTGTTCAGGGCCCATTTTAGCTCCGCTACCTAAAACTCTAACATCAATGTCGTTTCTGTCAGCTCTTTCGTCTAAGCAAAGATCAACTACAGGGGACATTCCTATGTTTCCACATTTTAAAATACCTATTTTTACAACCATTATATCACCGAAAGATATTATTTCCTTTCCGTATTACCTTTGAATTCAGGGGCATATATTAATTGCTATTTGAAATCTTTATTACCCGTATTAATAAGTGTAATTACAGAATTATGGTGGTAAAAAATAAAGGTATAAATAATGCCAAATACAGATATAAGAGCGTAAAAGAGATTTAATTTATTCAAACGGAGGGGAATTTTATGGACGACTTCGAAAAAATAATTAATTCATTAAGTGACAAAGAAGTAATACTTCGCGTGGACTTAAAACAGAATATAAAAGTTATTAACTTTAAAATTGGTTCGATGGACATAAATGGGGAACTTGGAATCAGTTTCAGAAGCATAAACCCTGAAAAAAAAGCAGAAGAAATTCCTGAAAACATCATAGAAGTTCCCGAAGAAGTAAGTGAAGCTGCAGAAAAAGTCGAAGAAAAATTGAAAATTTAATGTCAATTTTAAATTAAAAAAATAAAATTATTATATAATTAAAATAATTTTTTTGGCTTTTTCTTTTTATCATAAAAATTCTTACCTTTTTTAAGTCTATTTTTTACCATTTTTCGATAAAGCGGGCTTCCGCAGACTTCGCATTCATCATCAAGGTAATTTATCGGATACATCTTTTTACAGCCTTTACAGATTTTTTTCCAGATGAAATCATCTTTTGAACCAGCTGAAACGATATTTTCGTAAACAATTTTTAATTTTTTTGAAACATTCTGAAGGCCGTAATCGTCAGTATACAAAATTCCGCCAAGGTCGATTGCAAGCGCAAGTATTTCGATATCATTGTTTGAAATGGTGTCGCCAGTTTCTATTGAAGTTTTGACTACTTTTTCAATCGTTTCGGGTTTTGGATCGAGTATTTTTAATTTTCCGTATTCAATTGCCAATTTTACAATATCCTCTTTTGAAACGACTTCTGAAACAATTCCGTTTGTAGTGTAGTGCTCTCCTTCTTCAATTGATGGATTGTATCCATGTATAAATGCTGAAGCATCGAGTATTTTTATCATAAAATCACTTTTTAACTAATCAAATATAGTTATATTATATGGATACTTACTACTTTTACATATTTAAAAATCTCCGGTGTAAATGTGACGAGAAATGCAAATAACAATAATAAGGAATGCGAAAAGTGTTGGATTTTTGATTTAAATCAATTTAGAATGATTACCGATTCAATATTAGACGAAAATACACTTGTTCTTGAAATAAACCAAAATTACGAAGTAAGCGTTTTGATGGATTACGACGTATCACTTGAAAACGGAATTTTAACTTTCAAAGATTTTGTAAATGATAATTCTAAATCTGCAACAGTGCTTACCGGTTCATTGAAAACAGGAATATTGAATAAAATGTCTCAGAGCATTTCAGAAGGACTTTTAAATAAAACTACAAACCGGAGAACTTACTATATCACAGAACCAACGCCTTTAATCGGACATACTGCATTTGGGCTGATTGATAGGGGAACAAATGTAATTCAAGTAAGGGGGCTTAGCGGGTGTAATATAAGCTGCCCGTTCTGTTCTGTTGATGAAGGAATTCACTCAAAATCTAGAAAAAACGACTATTATGTTGATATGGATTATTTAGTTTCGGAATACGAAAAAATTGCAGAGTTTAAAGGATATACAAAGCTTGAAGCACACCTCGATGGACAGGGGGAGCCTTCACTATACTATCCACTTCCCGACTTAGTTCAAAATTTAAACGAAATAAATTCGAAAAACAAAGGAATAGTTTCAATTCAAACAAACGGGGTTCATTTAACCGAAAAACTAATTGATGATTTAGAAGTTGCAGGACTTCACAGAATTAATCTTTCAATCAATGCAATGGATGAGAAATTCTCAAAAGGGCTTTCAGGAAGCAAAAATTACGATATTGAAAAAATTATGGAAATTGCAGAGTACATAAAAAATTCAAAAATTCACCTGTTAATTGCACCACTTCTACTTCCAAATTACAATGACGAGGAATTTAAAAAAGTGCTCGATTTTGCAGTTGAATTAGAACAAAAAACTCCTCAAACCACGATAAACCCGATAACAAACAAGAAAAATCCGATTGTAGGTCCACAATTATGTTTAACTTACCAATTTGGAAGAAAAATTCCAAAAATGAGAGTTTGGGATTTTCCAAAGTTTTACAATCTTTTGGATGTTTATCATAAAGAATATTCCAAAAAAGGAATAAACGTGGATTTAGAAGTTCCATTACACGGATTTTTTGGAAGTCACAGCAGGAAAAGACTGCCATGCCCATTTAAATTAAATGAAACGATTTCTGTAACCGTTTTAATGGACGGACGGGTTAATGGAGAAGTTATAGGTGCATCAAAAAATCGGGTAATTCAAATAATCGACTGTAAAACAGACGTAAATAAATTGATTGGAAAAAGGGTAAAAGTAAAAGTTCTCCGCGTAAAAGACAACGTGATTGTTGGTTCAATGGTAAAATAATTAACTTTTTAAATTTTTTAATATATCGGAAAATAAAGCAACTCTCAGTAACCCTGTATTCATCATTTCTTTAATTTGCAACTAATACTACAAATTAAAGTCAGCAGGGATGACAATCATCATCGAGTGGTTTATATATTATATTAATATATAATTAAATATTCATTTCATCCAATATATTAAACAGGATTTGATATATAAAGGGGTGGTTTTTTGGCTGTACTTTTGCAAGTATATTGTACTGATGATAGTGAACGTAAAAAGTATCAAGAGATGGCAAAAGAAAAGGGTTTTTCAAGTGTTGGATCATATGCAAAATTTTGCATGAACATGGTAGATAGAATTTATGAAAAAGGTAACGAAAGTACCGATTCAAAATTAGATAAAATTATCTCACTTTTAGAAAATGCACAATTTGCAACAAAAGAATCAAACGATAAAGTTACAACTGCTTTACAAGATCTATCTGATTATTTAGTATCAATTTATACTGATACTGAAATTCAAGATATGTACGTAAAAATTAAGGATTATTTAAGAAGTAAAGATGACGATGTATGGACAGCTTGGGATGAAATTCTTGTTGTACTAAATTATGCAACTGATGATCGTAAAATTAACCTTTTCAAATATATTTTAGCAAATCATAGAGAATTTGGGGCCACTGTAGAGCAAAGAGTTGAAGACGGTAAAGTATATTTTAGACTTAGGGAAGTAATGCTTCCAATGGGTGAAGAATACGAAATAATTACTAGAAATTAAGGGATACCATGGATGAATCTTCAGAAAAACTTGTTGAAAAATTCTTAAAATTTCATTCAGGTCACAGTCAAAATACTGTAAAATACTATAAATCCGGTTTAAAGGCATTTACAAGATATTTTGACGAAAATAAAACCTGGGAAAATATCACAATAGAAGATGCAATAAACTTCTATAATGGATATAACAAAGCCGAAGATGGAAGGCCTGTAAATAAGAATACTAAAATCAAAAGATTAAATGATGTTAATCGATTTTATGAATGGGCGGTAGAACATCAGTATTTATTTAAAAATCCAGTGAAAACCTTTGTAAAAACTCTCAAATTTGAAAAAAAGGAGAGATTGAATTTAAGTGAAAAACAAGTTCAAACAGTTTTAGCAAAAGTAATGGACTATGATTATTATGTTTACACACTATTTCTTTTAAAAACGGGTGTTAGGATTTCTGAATTTCAAAACATACTTTTAAATGATGTAGATTTAGAAGACCGCTCAATTTACATTCGGGATGGAAAAGGCGGAAAAGATAGATATGTATTTATCGATAACGAACTTTTAGGATATCTTAAAAATTATATCGAATACAGAGAGAATTTAAATTTAAAAACAGACTGCTTTTTTGTAACTAAGAATGGTAAAAAGGTTACAAATTACGCAATAGATAAATTTAGAGACTATTTAAAGGAAGTTACAAAAGATAAAATTCCTTTTGATGTTACTCCACACGTTTTCAGGCATACCTTTGGAACTTTAGCCTGTGAAGATGAAATGAACTTGATTGTTCTTTCAAAAATAATGGGTCATTCAAACTTGAATACTACTTCGGGATACGTTCACTCGAACAAGGAATCAAGGAAAAAAGAGTATTTACGAGTTATGAATAATAAGAAATGATTTTTAAAATGGGGTCTAATTATGCAGGAATCACTTGTAAATGAAGTCCAAGAATACACGAATAAATATTTGGAAAAGAAGTCTAAGAAAGATAGGAAGAAAATAGGCCAATTTTTTACACCTGCAGCTGTTGCCGACTTTATGGCTAGTTTATCCGGCGACTATGAAAATTTTGAAGAATTAAATATTTTAGATTGTGGTTCAGGCACCGGTATTTTAGCGACAGCACTTGTTGATAAATTTAAAACCCATAAAAATTTAAAAAGACTCCATATTGATCTTTATGAAGTAGATTCTGATGTTTTACCCATTTTAACTAAATCAATGGAATATATTAAACATAAATTAGAAAATTCGCCCATAAAATTCACATATAAAATTATACATGGCAATTTTGTAACATTGAATGTAGATAACTGGAATTCAGACTCTGTTGGGCGTTACGATCTTGTAATCTCTAATCCACCTTACAAAAAAATAAGCAAGTCTTGCGAAGAAGCTGTAGCTATGAATTCTATTGTGCACGGTCAGCCCAATATTTATTTTTTATTCATGGCAATGGCTTTAAAATTGTTAAAGGAAAATGGAGAGTTCATATTTATTAATCCAAGAAGCTTTACATCGGGTCTTTATTTTAAAAAATTTAGAACATGGTTCCTTGAAAATGTAAATATTTCTCGAATACATTTGTTTGTTTCAAGGAAAAACGTGTTTGGAAACGATCAGGTATTGCAGGAAACAATTATTTTAAAAGCTGTAAAATCAAGATTAAATGAAGATATGATGTGTATTTCAGAAAGTACAGATTCTGATTTATCCAAAAATATTTTTCAAATTTACATGCCTTATGATACAGTAATAACGAAAAATGAAAATAAATTCATATTGTTACCTACAAACGAAGAAGACGTAAAAATCATGAATTTAATGTCAAACTGGAAGTATAATTTAGTTAAACTAGGATATAAGTTAAAAACCGGGCCTGTAGTCGATTTTCGATCATTAGAATATTTAAAAAATGAACCCTCGAATGAAACTGTTCCTCTTTTGTGGTTACATAATTTTAATGACGGATTAATAAGATTTCCAGTTACAAAGGACGGAAAACCCCCGTATATTTTGAATAATTCTGAATCTAAAAAGTTACTTTTGAAAAATAAGGATTATTTATTATTGAAACGGTTTACTTCAAAAGAAGAGAAAAGAAGGCTTCAAGCTGCAATTTATTCTTCAAAAGAATTTAATTATCCACAGATTGGATTTGAAAATCATCTTAATTATATTGTGAAAGAATCAGGTAATATGGAATTAAACGAATTATTTGGTCTCTATGCTCTCTTTAATTGTGATATCTTAGATAAATATTATAGAATTGTAAATGGATCTACTCAGGTAAATGCTACAGAAGTAAATTCAATGCCTCTTCCCGAAAAAGAACTCATTGTCAGAATTGGAGACTTAATTCTAAAAGAAAATGATTTAAGTGTTGATAAATGTAATGATATTGTCAATAATATATTTAATATCTAATTTTGTGGAAGGGTAGTATGGGAAAGTTAGACGAAGCTTTAACTATTTTAAAGAAATTTGAGCTTCCAGTGAAGCAGCAAAATAATAGAAGTGCATATACTCTTTTAGCACTTGCAAATATCCAAGAAAACAGTGATTGGAAAGATTCAGAAGATAATTTAGTTAGAATTCATGATATTTTATTGTTTATTTCTGAAAATTATGGATATACTTATGCTGAAAATAGCAGGGAAACAATAAGGCGGCAGACAATACACCAGTTTGAACATGCTGGAATTGTTGAAAGGAATCGAGATGATCCAAAAAGACCTACAAACAGTGGTAAAACAGTTTATTCCTTAACTCCTGAATTTTTAGAAGTTTTAAAAACATACGAAACTGATGATTTTGAAAAGTCTGTTGAATGGTTTTTAGAGAATAAAACTTCACTTTCTGAAAAATATCAGGGAATTAGGGAAATTCATAAAATTTCAGTTAAAGTTGATGATACGGAACTTGAATTTTCTTCTGGAGAACATAATGAATTACAAAAAGAAATTATTGAAGAATTTGGACCTAGATTTGCAGGTGGTTCAAAAGTTCTTTATGTTGGGGATACCGCACATAAAAACCTTTATAAATTGGATGAAGAACTTGAAAAGCTTGGAATTCCAATGACTAAACATGATAAGCTTCCAGATGTTGTTTTGTATGATGAAAAGAATAACTGGATTTATTTAATTGAAGCAGTTACTTCTCATGGCCCAGTTTCAGATAAACGGTACTATGAACTTGAAGAAATGCTTGAAGACTGTAAGTGTGGAAAAATATATGTGAGCTGCTTTAGGGATAAAGCTACTTTCAAAAAATATGTTGCAGATATTGCATGGGATACTGAAGTTTGGATTTCAGAAAATCCTGATCACATGATACACTATAATGGGGATAGATTTATCGGTCCTCGATAAATTAATGCTATCTTAAAATTATTTTTACAATCGTACAACTAATTCTTAAAATATTACGTCATGAAAACTATCATATATATGAAGAGATAAAGACCTCTTCGGTACAATTTAGGTGTTTTCATGGGGACTGAGGGGAAAAATCAAAAAAATCGTTGGGATAAACTTATAGGCTGGAGTATAGGCTGGACCATAAATACCGGTTTATTCATGTTTTCTTATTTGCCATTATTTCTGATATTTTCCGCAATTTATTTTACAGAAACGTGCTCTTGTATAGAAATGCCGTTTATAAACTGTACTTCCACAATTCCACAAACTGTGGGTATGGGAAATGTTTCAATTCCTTTAACTATTGGAATAGTTTTTATTATTGTATTTTTTACTCCTACATTGATATTTTGGGCTTTATTTTGGTATTGTACAAGAACTACTTCTGCAAAAGAATATGTGGTGGTAGATTTTGAAAATCGTACAAAAGATGCGCTGGATTATTTTGTGCCATATATGATTGCATTTATGGGATTTGATTTATGTAAATTCACAAATATTTTAGCTTTTATATTATTTTTAGGAATTATGCGTTCGGTAGCAATTTCTACTGATTTAGTGTTTATAAATCCTGTTTTAACGTCTTTTGGATACAAAATGTATCGTGCATCCATTAAAAAAGGAGCCAATATGTCACCAAATCCTAAAACTTATTCAGATGCTTTGATAATCACTAAAAAAGATCTGAAAATCGATGATAAATTACAATTAAAACATATGTATGGAAATAATATCTTTAAAGAAGTGTAGATTATGGAAATAAATGTCGCTACTATATTAAAAATGCCTGATATATACAAGATGTTAAAAGACGAAAATCTTAATTTGGGTAATATAACTTTGAATTTTGTAGAACGAACTAAAAAGAAAGAATTGATAACACATAAAATTTGGAGAACAGAATTTAATTCAAATCACGCAATAGAGCAGGAATTATTGAAAATTGCCCAACTTGAAGTGGGAATTCGATGTGGTGATGAATATTTTTACCCAAAATATTCTCCAATGGCGAAATATGATAAAAAAGTTATTGAAGTCATGTCTGCAGAAGATATTCCCCATTTTGAAGATATTTATGATAAAACTTACGGGGATCCCGAGTTTTTAAATAGCAATGCATTAAAAAACATAAAAAAAATTTGGGGATATATTGTAACCATTGATATCTTTGATAACAAAAAAGAAATATCTAAAAATTTGATATTTATTAAAAAACATTCTCCTCTTAAATTGCTTGGAAAAGGCACTTTAAACATGGTATTTAATAGAAATAATGGTAAATTCGATAAAATCGAAGATAGTATTTTTGCACTTGAAGATAAATTTGATGGAATGATTTATAAGGGTAAAGAGATGGCTTCTGAAGATATCTCTGAAATTATGTATGTATTTAACAAAAATGGTATTGAATTATTTTTTGATTTCCATGAAGGATACAAAAAAGAAATTGATGATAAAAAAGATAAATTGGTTGAGCAAAAAATTATCGATAAAGATAATCTTGAAGTACTGGTAAGTTTATCCAAACGTAATAAAGATCTTACTAAAAAATTTGCTACGGTATTGAATACTAAAAGTTACAAAACTTGGGATCATAATTCAATATCTGATACAAAATCGGAATTTAAATTAGATGAAATTGAATTTGATGAGAATGATAATTTAATAATTAATAGCAAAAACTATGCTACAGTTATTAAAATACTGGATGATGATTATCTGGAATCTAAACATTCGGGAAATAAATATGAAACTCACTCTAAGGTAAGAGTTTAATTTACCTAATTTTAATTTTTAGAATTGAATAATATTTCTTTTTTCAATCAATTTAAAAAAAGTAATTTAAATCAAAATTTATTCAAAACTCCAATTTCCAAAATAATCTATTTTACAGTCTTTTCCGTCTTGATAGCACTCGCTTTCAAATGTTACAAATACTGGAGTATCCTTTTCAATTGTATTTTTTAAAATTGCATCGTCTCTTAATGCATTTCCTGCCCGATTCATCCATTTAACCTGTTCATCATACGTTAAATTTCTAAATTTATCGGTAGGTGTAACAATTAACCTTAAAGTTCCGTTTTCATCCATTTCACCGCTTGTTCCATTAAAATATTCACTATTTGGATGGTATGAAAACCTGATTTCTTCTATATTAACGTCATGAGAATAGTTGTAAATTGCATCTTCTATAAAAGGACTGAATGCTGAGAGAATTACAACTATACAAATGAGCATTTTATGTGGGCCGTCCATTTTATCCACCAGATAACTGTAAAAATTAAAAAAATAATTAATTATTTGGATTAGTTTAATATTTTAAATACATCTTTAGCTTCTTTTATTTCATAATCGTTTAAAACACTAGGGTAGAGTGAATTATATTTTATTTCTTTTAAAGGCATTAAGAAAATTTGTTCTGGTTTTTCAGGAGTTCCACCTAACCCCATTGCAACAAATACGGAAATTTCATTTTCTTTTTCATATTCTCTGTATCTGTCAGCTTGAGCTTTATTTTTAGCCCAGCTAAAAGCCCCTTTATATAAACTGCTTCTGTATTTGCATTCAACACTAAAAACACTATCTGTTTTTTTATTTTTAAACTGTAAATCCGGGTTTAAATCACTTTTAACAAATCTGCCATTTGCAGAATCCGGATTATGTGTCATTTCAAGTAAGTCAAAGTCCTTTTCTGAAAATATGTCCAAACAACATAATTCAAAAGCTGTTCCCTTTTCAAATGATGTTGGATCTTTTTTAATTTCTTCTCTAATTTCATCGATTTTTTCAGATCTTGATTTTTTAGTAAATGCATCCATAAGTTTTGAAACTGCTGATTTGATAATTCCTAACATATACTCCCCTCTTTTTTAAATCAAATGGATATCCATTTATTAAAAATCGTATATATAATTTTATAATTATGTTGTAAATTTAATGTTAAAACCAGAATGGCAAGTTTAATATTTTATCGAAGAATAATTATTTTAATTGAATTTAATGAGGGTAATATGCTTTAAATTAAAAAAGAAGGCTATTTTTTGAATTTTTAATCTACTTTACATTTTACGATAATATTTAAATAACTCTTTTTTTAATTAGATTGGGGTTAAAAGTAGATTACTGCAAAAAGCATTATTCATATGCAATTTAGCAGTTATTGAAAAAAGCTCTATCGTCTTGTTTAGTTTAGTATATATAGGGCACTAAAGACAAGTATATAAATTATTAACATAATATTTATCTTATCAGAAAATCAAATACCTATAAAATTATCTAAAAAAGGTATTTACATCAGAGGTGATGCCATTGTAAAAAGACATATTCTGATATGCGGATTTTGATCGATCCCGTATATCTCTTTTTGAAAATTTGTATTTATACATTACTCATTAGTTTTCATTATATTGGGGACTAATTACGCCTAATTTTGTTGTTTAACAAGTTAGCGAAGCTTATACTTAAAATAAAGGAGGTTATTTAATGACGAAAAAAACGACTCTGATAATTAGAAAAAATAAAAAGATTGGAACGGTTACACGAACAAACAAAGAAACTATCGTGAAATATAATAAAAAGAAGTAAATGACGGTGAAAAAAATGAAATTATTTAAAATTGAAAATGAACATGATACTAAATATATTGAATTGGAAAAAGTTTCAAAAGTTCTTATTGGTAAATTAAATAATGAAAATAAGTGTAATGTCAAGTTTTATCTTTCAGAAAATAGCCAGTCAGATATATGCACGTTGTCAGAAAAAGAACTTAAAACATTAACAGACATTCTTGAAAAAAATGTAGTAAATTCTGTTAAAAGTGAAACTAATAAGCTCCGAGTGTTGCCTAGATCAGCGTTAGGATTATAATTTTTAAAATTATATTCTCTTTTCTTTTTTCAATCAATTTAAAAAGAGTAATTTAAAATTTAATGGGAATGGTTATTAAAATTTAAAAATGGGGTTATTTTTCTGAAATTTCCCCTTTCCAATTATTCTTTAATTCTATGACATGTTCAATGGTCTTTTGAATGTTTTCTAAATTATCACCATTTTTGGTTAAATATTCATAAATTGTTCTTATTTCGTTAAGGGAATACGAATTTAACTCATTTATTAAAAATTCAATCAGATTATCAACACAGTATTTTAATGCATTTCTATCGTATTGGGAAATAGATCCGCCTTCATGAATAAAATTGTTTCTAACATTATACAGATTTTCAATAACGTGGGCATATAATGGATTTCTTTCATTAAATAATGCTTTTGAAATTTTAGGGATCATGTCATGTTTTCCTATATCGGACACCATTGTTGCTCGTTCCAATGCCACCCATAAATTAAAAAATGAATCCGTCTTTTTATCTTGATAAACCCCGCAAGCATAGTTTGTAAATATTTCTTCTAGTTTTTTTTGAATATCAGGATGTTTTGAATTATAGAATTGGATTAAATAATTTAATTCTGTTTCATAAAACTTTTCAATAGGTATAATACAGTCTTTTGGTATTCTTTTACGGGTTATGTCTCCCACAAATACAGTAACAAATTGGGTACCTATTGTTTCTATCATTATTTGCGGATATATTGGGAATATGGCTTCGGTTGGGCCTTTAAGTGTTCTGTAGCTTGAATTTTTGGTAATAACATATGCAACCATGCCAATGAATAAATTTTGAATTTTACGTGCAGTTAGGCATGCATGGGCATCTGTTTGACTATTAACAGTTATTTTTAAAAATTCACTTTCTTCGAAATTCACATTTATTTCACATTGTGAGTCTATTTCATGGGCTTTTTTGATACTTTCGTTTAATTTTGGCTGATTTATAATTCCTTTTATCGTTCTATGTTTCACAATTTCTGCACAAAAATTTCTACATTTTATTTTTTCAATGGTGAATTCAGTTTTTAAATTTAGTGGAATGTACATTTCATACAGGGTATGCTGCTTAAACTCACTTTTTAACGATTTAATTTTTAAATCAAGAATATTTTTGAATTCATTATAATTATTCAAGTTTTTAGTTTTTAGTTCAGTTAAAACATCAAGAATAAGTTCAAAATTGTTAATATCACTTGAAATCATCGTACAGTATTTTAAATCCGTTATTTTTTTAGAAATATTTTCATCTTTGAGTAATTCACAATTTAATAATGATAAATAAGTTTCAAATTCAAAAAGGCTTTTATTTTTTCTAATTTTGAGCTTATTTTCATCAATATAAGTTAAATCTAAAATTTTGTTAATAATTTTAGACATTTCATTATCTGGAAGTTTTCCCATTTCCCCACCTTTAATAAAATTTCCCTCAATCAATAAACATAAATAACTTAAATATAATTATTGAATAACCCTTTAAACTCTCAAAAATAAAATCTATAATTAATAGTAACCCTTATTACTTTTTTACGTTCAAATTTTGAATATTGTTTGCGATAATTCCATGATTATTTTCAACATTGATATTTACGTTTCCAGACTCTTTTTCTTTTAACATTTTGTCTTCTTTTTGATATATTTCAATAGCAATCTTACCGAGATTGGTTAAACTATAATAATTCTTAGGTATTCTTCCGTCTTCGTCTGTTTCTTCGGTTCTTTTGTTTACAAGACCTTCTTCCTGTAATTCAGATATAACTCTGCTTAAATTACTTTTTGGTTTATCTAATTCTTTATGAATTTGCCCGAAATATAACTCGCCATATTCGTTCAAAAGCATTAAAATTTCTTTTGCATTGGATTTGGATAAAATTTTCAGGAACATTTTTTCCCCTTTTTAAGTTCCATAATTATTCAATGTTGTATTTTATGTTCCCATTTGAATAAATTATAATATTATCAATATACTGCCCGTTACTATTTTTGGAAACATTTATATAGATGGATATCCACAGTTATTATTGTTACCAATACTGGAAACGGTTAATTATTTGGTAACAAAAATACCCTCCCTCATAAAATTTTCAAATAAAAAAGAGGCGATAATGAAAGAAAAAACAATCATAAAACAGGTAAAACCCTCCGGAAACACCGGACACGTAACAGTACCTAAGAGCTGGATAGGTAAGAAGGTTATAATCAAAATTCAAGGTGAAAACAAGGATGATTAAATGTATCCTGAGCTTCCAAAGACCTCGAAAATAAAAGAATATACTGTAGTCATGAGACGGCAGCAAGAAAACTGCAATGTAACAATTTACGATTCAAAATTTAACAAAATATCGAACAATTACATTTTAAAAAATCAGTTCTATGTAAAAGATGATTTCTCAGAAAGAGTCTACGAACTAAAAACAAAATCAAACAGTCTCAAAGAAGGGGATAAAATTCAAGTCTACTTCGAAAACGGAGACTACAAAGTAAAAAAGGTTGATAAAAATGGCTAAAATCACAGAAGATAAAGCTACATTTTACGGAAAAATTTTCAAAGGAAACGTCCAGTTAACCGTTGAAAAAGGTCAGAAAAAAGAAGGTAACAATTACGTTTACGACGAAGACAAGGAAGGAAAAGTAACACTATTCCTCGACCAGGTAAAAGACTTCAAAGACAAACAGACTGGAGAGGTAAAATACATTGTAAATCTGCCAATTGGATTATTAAACGAATTAATCAATGCTAAAAATTCGAATGAAGAAGGATTCGGAAGTATGTTTGATAAATGTGTTGCAAACGGTAAAGTTTGGGAAATCGTAAGCATGATTCGAAAAGGAAGTTCTGAAAACACTGTAAAAGGCTATGTAAAAGATTTAGGACTTTCAGAAGAAGTTATCGAAAAAGCATACGCCATTGTCAATGAAAAATCTCAGGAGGCTTAAATCATGTCTGTAATGGACTTGAATAATTTACCAACTCCTGAAGGAATAAATTTAGGTTATTCAATCATCACATCTTACCCCCACATTTCAGTGAAGGAAGACGATGCAAGAGTAATTCATTCTTTTGACCCCAAAAGAACAGGATATGTTCATATTCAAAGTTATGCGAACTGTCCTTCAAGAGAAAACTCAAAAGAAGTTTTTTTAACCCATATGGATTTTAAAAATGCAGTAAAAGGGTTTGAAACTAACAAAAACTTTAGAAATTCGATTCTTGAAGGTGCTAGAAGAAACGCAATTGACGAACTTATCAAAGTAAAATCTACTGGAGCAGGATTTTCAACTGTTCAAATGTATGGAAGGGATTTAGAACTCGATGATAAAACTATCGAAGCTGTTTTCGGTGGAGAATATGTATGAAACGTTCTGTCCTCTTTCCGATAAGTACGTTGAAAACCCGAAAAGAAGAATCCTGATTGATCGAGTTTACATAACTTTACAAATTCCTTTTCTCTGGTCGATTCTTGGAAACCACTTTAGAAAAGACATTTATGAAGATTTAAACCACAGATTTCCCCAGTTTGTTAAAAGAATGGTGGAAAAAAGCGGAACTAAAAAGACTGCGACATTTCATTTTCAAGTTCCAACTGAAATGAGAAGCGGAAAACCAGTAGAAGAAGACTTGGACGGAAAAGAGGTTGCATCAATCGCAATATCCATGAAAAGCCCCCATATTGCAAGGGGTTATTTTAACATGAACCGTGTTTACCTCTTAAAAAAAGGCATCGATCCTTATGAAGATTCATTTCGGGATGATAATGTTCTTCCGATATGGGTTGAAGAAGACGACAAAGGAACTCTCTTAAAAGAGTATTGTAGGTTGTTCTGCGAAAGAATCGAAGAATTCAAGTTCGAATATATTCATTACCTGAAAAATGCTTTTGGACTCGATGTTTTAGAGCTTGCAAGAAAACTCGGTAAAATGGAAGACCTTTACAGTCTCGTGGATGTTTCCGTTCAAAGTGCTGAAATTGATATTGAATGGTTAAATTGCGAATCTTTACAATTCCAGTTTATTACGGATGAACGAAAGACGAACCACCTCAAAGTGTACGGAGATTTAACTCAAACTGAATATTATACTACACCAAGTGCAAGAAACCCGATACAGTGGAAAAGATACCAAAAAGGGGCAGGAATCAACAGGCACGAGTTTACGTGGAATGGAGATATTTCTAGAAAGTGGCTTGTTGGAGACCCTGAACATCTTTACCATTCTATAATACACGGAGTTCACCAGTCATATAAACATTTTGGGTACAATTTTGAGAATTTAAAGCCGTTGCAGTTGAAAGGGGAAAGTGTTGTTCAAACATGTGCTGAATGGTGGCACGTTTCCCTTGACCTTGCGAAAACTATACTTTTTGGAAAAGCTTATTCATTAACTTTTGATTTCCACACAAAAGGACTTCGAGAGCGATTAATGGCTAATAATTTGATTGAACCACTTGAAAAAGAATTGGGCGGAAAAAGAGGCGTTTACCGTTGGAATGATACGGTACAGGGAATGAGATTATTTTATCAAGGTGTTTACCGCTGTGAATGTGGTTCTTTAATGCGTTACGATTCTCACCAATACCGGCACATCTGTGAAAAATGTGGAAAAATTGACGACTATTCAAGATTTTCAATTGGAAATGAACAGTTTGAAGTTATCGGTTTTAAATCGTTAGGGGATGCGAAAAATGGCTAAAAAACATTTCAAAAATAAAAAAACTCGAAAAAGAAATTTTTCTAAAGAAAATGCAGAGTTACAATCAGTTATCAAGCAATTGAAAGAAAAAGGCGAAATTAACAAAAATGTCCTTGCTGTTGTGAGTTCTACTGGTAAATGGCTTTGTATTCATGCCAATAATGAAGAAAAAACCGTAATTTATCATAATTGTATGATAATGGGCGATAGATTTAGAATTGAAGTTTAAATGGTGGTGAAATGCGATATTATTTAGGATTAAAACGTTATGATGGTGAAATTGAAATATTCTGTCTTCACGAGTCCAGTTTACCGCCCTTACTATTCAATGTTACGGTTGAAGAATTTAGGGAAAAAGGTGTGAAACTCATTGAGATTTCAAAAGAACTTTTTGAGGAAATAAAGAGCGTTTAAAATGGTGGTGAAATGCCTGAAATTAGAACTAGAGAAGAATTCTTGAAAGTTATGGATGAAAATCGACTTTGGGGCGGTTGGATGTTAGCCCTTGAAGATGGCTCCATGAGTGGTGCTGAAAGTTATCAGGAACAGAAAGACACCGCTGAAACATATAAAGAAAGATTTCCTGATTGGGCAGAAGAAATAATTAAAGAAGCTGAGCTGGTGAAAAATGCAGAAGAAAAATCGGTTTAGACGAAAGTTAAGGAGGGAAATTCAATGGAATCGAGCGAAAAACTTGAAGAATACAAGAGAATTACCGATGAACAACAAAAACTCCAGTTTGAGTTAATAAAAGAAGGTGTTCCTGTTGAAGTTTTAAATCGGATTTTTAATGATGCACGTTCTAAAAATTCGCATATTCCATATATGTAGGTGAAAAATGGCTAAAAAACATTTTAAAAATAAAAAAACTCGAAAAAGAAATTTTTCTAAAGAAAATGCAGAGTTACAATCAGTTATCAAGCAATTGAAAGAAAAAGGCGAAATTAACAAAAATGTCCTTGCGGTTGTAAGTAAAACTGGTAAATGGCTTTGTATTCACGCAAATAATGAAGAAAAAACTGTAATTTATCATAATTGTATGATAATGAGCGATAGATTTAGAATTGAAGTTTAAATGGTGATTAAAATGGAAGTTGTTGCAGTTGATTTTAAAAAAGTGATGGGTATCGAAGATAGAAAAATGTTGGATATTATTTACAATTCAGAAGAAGAATTGGAAGAAATAACTGCTGCTCTTAATGAGTTAGGTTACAAACCAGATCAAATAATTGCAGGAATGGGCTGTCATAGTAAAACAAAACATTTTGATACTGTCGTATTGATTGTTAAGGATGAAAAAGAAGCAGGTAAGGTATTGGTTGAGTTAGATGCCAGATATCATTTAAAACCTAATGTTGTTAGTTTTGATATGGATCATACTTTGATAATGCTTCATATTGAGGAAACGAAAAGACACTACGAAGAAATTGCTCGAACGTGAGGAAAATGAGATTTGAACTTGTTAAAAAAGTGATTTGGAATATTAAAAAATTTGGTAAGACTTACAGAAGCTGTTATTTAGCAAATGTGTGTCGGAATGACCGTCAAAGAATACTTTCTGAAGCTTCGGATGAAGAATTAAGCCAGTATGTAATTGATTTAAAAATGGTTGCTCCAATGCTGAAAAGAGAATGTGTCAAAAGGAATGTTCCGTTTAATGTTTCTGTGTTGGAGAGTGATTAAATGATACTAATACTATCAAAAGCGTTTAAAGACGTTCCAAAAAAGCCATAAATGGGGTGATGGTCGTGAAAAATAATTTTCCTCCAGTAGAGCCTTATTCATCCGTTAGACATGATTCGAGAAAAGAAAAAGTTGTTATAATTATTGAAGTTTCATCTGAGGGAAAAATGCTTGATCCTAAGAAAATGTTGCAGTGTGAATCCGTCATCAGTAAATTTGCAGATGAAATAAACACTGCGTTGTTTTATTAATTTTTTAGGGTGTTTTAGGTGATAATTGCAGAAACCTCAAAGGTAGACCCCGGTCTGATAATCCATTCAGACATTACTTACGGTGTCAAAAATAAGGATTTAGTCGAAATTGCTAAACAGAGAGCGAGTGAAGTTATAGAAAAAGTTGATTTAAAAGAGTATCTTTTAAAAAAAGGTTGGAAATGCGGTATATTTGGATTAAGAGTTCAAACTAAAAGAAAAAAGCATCTTGCTTTAAAGGTTAAACTTCTTACAAAACATAATATTCCTCAGTATGTACTTGTTTCTGTTCATTCTTCCGAAATAATGAGAGATTTTGAGAATAACGATGGTAGGTTGTTTTATGAAACATATGCCGAATAAAATCATAATATTGTTATTAATTATTTGCTGCATTCCTTTTGTGAATGCGGAAAATATAGAACCTGCGGATCCGTTAACTGCGGAATATATGACAAAAGGAAGTTTAACTTCATTTTCTGATATGGTAATAGATTCTTATTACTATAATAAGACTTCTAAGACCTTGATATTTGAAATAACTAATTCAGGAAATCCTAAGTGGGTATCTGTCTATGATGGATATAAGTACAAATACACAAGAGGTGCATCGGGGTTTTCAGAGGTTAGAATAGATACAGGAACTCACAAATATAATTTTACAAATCCATACACAAGTTACGGATATATAAATTATATTTTCCTCTATGATAATAAATTCTGTCAAATTGAAGATGTTTTACAGTCTGGAAATTTACCCGATGAGTTGTTATATGCAACAAAAGGGGCCATTTCAAAAATGGGCTGGGACCGTGCAATCCTTTCGATTATCTTGTTTGTTTTAGTCATGTTTCATGTAAAAAACAAATATATCGAAAAAAACTTATTAATCAGGTTTAAACAATCAATCCTACCTATTACTCGTTTAAATGTGGGATTGGCGTTATTATTCTTGTTTTATAAGTATGGTTTTCCATTTGAAGCAACTGCCTGGAAAGATTTTATTGTATTTAATTCAAAATCTTTAACTATTCCCTGGTTAAAATTTGCCTGGGATTTTAAATACATCTGGTCTTATTATAACTTCTATCTCTTTCTAATACCGTATCTTGCATCGCGGGTGGCTTATTACGTCCACACTAAGAAGCTACTAACATATATTCGTATTGATTTTGCAAATAAAACCGTGTACGATATTTCTGTTCCATACGAACAAGATGGAGAGAAAAAAAGAGTGCTTTGGCACGATAAGACTTACAAGCATATAGAATATGATGAAGTCGATGAATGGAACTTCGTTTCTACTCTAAAAGACTATAAAGGAAAATGTAAAATTATAACTGATTATCAAGTTATAGATTACCTTGAAGAATCTGAACAAGCACTTAAACAATCTAAATCGATAGGAGAAACGGTTTATAATTTATTTAGGTGGGTAAAAACTCTATTCATGGGAAAAGTAGGCAAAGTAACCGGTGAGATTTGGATAAATAAATCCTGTATTATGGATAAAACGACTGCGGAATGCGTGTTTTTATCTGATAACTTAGGAAAAATAACCGAATCAGTCAAAAAATGGGCTGGTATGTACTATGAAAAAGCCGGTCTTATGGGAGTTGAAGCTCAAGAACTTATGGCACTTGCAATGGAACAAGTCTTGAGAGATGTATATCCTCTTGCAATGCGAAATATTAAGGATTTACTGAAAAAAACCGAAGAACAAAATAAATCGATGGATGTGAAAATAGATGATGAATCCAGAGATGGACCTGGAAATGAGGAAACTAATCAATCAGATAGTGGGTCCGGAGAATCTAACACCTAATACCGATGTTCTCATGTTCTTTATGGCGAGATGTAATCCTAAATTAAATGGATACTGGCTCGTTCAAAGGGCTAAAAGGATTGTTGCTTTTGAACCTGTGAAATATCCTCTTCTCCTTTCAATGATTGGGGATGAAAAAACCTGGCAAGAGTTTCAAGCAATGCTTGAAGAATTTAGTATGAATAAAGAAGAGTAAAAGGTGAGTTTTATAGTTAACATGGGCCTGTTTGGAAGTTATGATTTTGGTAACAAAGATTCGCATCAGTTAGATAATATTTTGGGATTTGATTATAGTTTAGCAAAGCCTTCTATTATGGAAAAAGACCCCGAAATGATATTGAAAATGAATAAGCCAATAAAAGGGCATACTGCCTTTTTACTAACTGGACGAAGAGGTTCATGGAAAACAACTCACTCTATTGCTTTATGTAATTATTTTGATAAATTAGGTTATGATACAGTATTAGCTTTATCTCCTGCGGATCTTAGAAGATGCGACATGTTAGTTATTGAAGATATCGGAAAATGGTTTGATGCCAGGGATTTTGGAACAAAAGTTTCTAAAGAATTTGGAAAACTTTTACAGTTCATTAGAACTGAGATTCCTTTAGTTTTTGCTACAACTCCAAAAGAAAAGGGTGTAGATAAGAGAATAAGGGAATATTTTATTCCTGCAACTATTTTAAGAAAAGGAACGATTATGACCCCTATATTCAATCTTTCAGTTAAGGCCCCTGATTTTGAATACTTTATGGAAATGAAAAATAAAGAACATAATACCAGAAGTGATGAGTTCGATCGTATTGTTGATAATATAAAGGTCGAATTATCCGCTAAATTAGGTTCTAAGAAGAAATAAAAGTATTTCTTTTTTTCTGTTTTTCTGTTTTTCTGAATTTCTTTTTTTCTAAATTTCTAAAACTCTGTTTTACTGGTTTAAACTGACCTATAAAAGGCTATTTTTACATTATTATTACTATGGGACTAAGACACTAACAATCATCGCCTGAACTCAAATTTCTTAGTCCTTAAAAATTTTTTAGGTGTAAATTGTGTGTCAAAAGTAGATTTTAACGAGGTTTCAATTTTTCTCCTTGCTGGGGGAATTTTGATAAACACTTCGCTTGTTCAACAAAAATTTACTGCATTACTTGTGAGTTGCTTTCCGCTACTCTCAGGGATTCCGTATGAGGTACTTTCGACATATGGGGCGGTAATTTTGGTTGTTCTTGCCTTTATGTATGCTTTTAAAAATCCAACTGGTAAACTGGTGGTTAAATGACTAAAAAAGAGGAATACGCACTTGCCGGAGTTGTCCTGCTTGTGTTAGCTGGGTGTTTTACCCCATTTGCAGATTTAAAATTGCAGATTATTAACTATCTGTTGCAGTTCCCATTTTTCAGTATGTGGGAACCAAATAACGTGAGTCTTGCCGTTATGATATTATTGGCTGTTGTTGGATACCTGTTATACTCGAAATACAAATAAGATGATATCATGACTCAGGAAAAACTTTTTGGACTTATTGACGAAGAAAAAGGAACTTTACTTCTCTATTTCGCTGGGATTGTAATTACTTTTTCAGGTCAAGGAATTAATCTCTTGAGTTTTATTCCCGGTGTTGGTCCTTTGGTTGCATCGGCTTATTCAACATTTGGCTGGGCCTCTTGCGTTGTCATCGGGGCTATTCTCTTTGGAACAACTGAACGAATAGGTCCTGTAAAAATTTGTGCTATGATTGTTCTATTATTGACTCTTTCGGAAGCAATAATTACCGCAACAATCGGACAGATTCCTTTAATTGGTGGATTACTCGTTTCAGGAACTGGAATGATATATTTAATAATTGACGTTGTTTGCTTAACAATTTTGAAATTTGAGTGATAAAATGAGTGATGAAATCTTTATAGCTGGAAAAAGGATTGACCGTTACGAAATGACGGGCGGTTTTCTCTTTATGCTTGGTTTGGTTGGCAAAATGATGTTATTAAACATTCAATTCGTTAGCCAAACATTCTATACAATAGTCGGACCTTTAGGTCTTGCAATGGTTCTCCTTTCAGGTAGAAGAAATGCCCACAAATACAGTTACCAAACCCAAGAGGTTGGCTCTATTTTAGTTTGTGCAGTTTCATTTTTGGCATATTCATTCTTAGCCGGTTCAATAGGCTATTTATCAGACCCAACACTCCAAAAGGCTGTTTTGGTCGTAAATGCACTTGCAATAATTGTATTAGCTCTTAATGATTAACTGGTGGTTATATGAACGTAAAAAAATTTGGTATTTTTGGAATACTGCTTTTGCTATTGGTAGGTTCTGTATCTGCTTTAGCAATTCCTTTCACGTCAAACGTGGATGAAGTAGACATCATAAAAGATGGTGCGTCAATTGGAGTTTTTAACAATTCAGAAACTATCACTTTAGATGCTGGAAACGTAACTTTAACTTTTGTTAAAGATGGATACGATAATTTAACGGATACATTCGAGATTATCGATGAAAATTCCTCAATATCAATAACTATGATTGAAACGGTTGTTAACGAAACCGTAGAAGACACTAACACTACCGAAGAAACTAACACTACTGATGATACGGTTAACGAAACCGTAGAAGAGAATACAACTACTGATGATACTAATACAACAGATTCAACTTTAGATGATACAAACACTACCGATGATACAACAGATGACTCCTCAGATGATGGGGCTATTGTTGGAATTATCACCGGTGATGGATTAACCGAACAATTTACTCGATTTTTCAATATGTATGAAAATTACATTTGGATAGGCTTATTAGTGATCGGTGCTTGGTTCTGCGGAATTATATTTAAAGAATAAGGGGGAAAACACATGAAAAAATCTTTTTTCCTTTTTTTATTGCTCTTAATCGGGTGTATTGGTTCTGTTTCTGCGGTAACGTGTACTATTCCCGAAACTGGGTCTACATCTGGTTATTATGTTTTATTTGCTGATGATACACTTACTTGGGATTTGATAAATTCTACAATGTCCGCTTATGATTTTGGTGTTTATGCACCTTCCATAACTGGAATTGACGGCCCAAAAATGTATTTTGCATCTAAAAACGATTTGGCTCGTTTCTGTTCCGTTGTATCTTATACAAATAAGGTTATTCCTTTTAATGGGGATTTTGATGTATATATTGATGGAATATTAACTCCTATGACGGTATTATTAATTGACGGTCAGGCTTACACTCCTTATGCGTCAGATATGTATCAAGATTTTGATATTGATACTTCCAAAACTCAATATGGTTATATGTATTCTTATGTCCATTCTGATTATTCCGGTGGAAATTATCTGAAAATATCGCTTAATGGGGTTCAGTTGTTTTATGCGGGTGGAGAATCAACGACTTATTATTATGATTCGGCTGTTTTTCCTGCGGATAGCACTATGAGAATTGCTTGGACTAACTTACATGGATATCAAAAAACAACTACTTCAATAGTATTATTTGATTATGTAGATTACAGTACTTACTCCGCAGTCAATAGGACTGATTTTACTATATCTGAAATATATACGCCTCCTGCTCGGTATGTGGCTACATTTGATTCAAATGTAGATGGAATTGAAGTATTTGATTCTGGAAATTCCCTCGGTACGTTTGATAATTTAGGTACTGCTTATTTGACTGACGGAACGCATTATTTGACTTTCTTAAAAGATGGTTATTATAACGTAACCCAAACTGTAATTGTAGATGGTTCTGATTTGACGGTTTCAGTAGATATGGAAACAACTCATTTACCTGTTGAATTAACATTAACAAATTCAGAGGGCGGATTAGCGAGTGTATCGATGTATATCGATGATGAATTAGTTAATACGGTTTCAAATGGGCAAACCGTGCAATTGCCAAGAGGTTCACACTTATTTAAATTCGTTAAATCAGGCTACTGGAATGAAACTCGAACATTAAATATTGATGAATCATTTGATTCATTAGATATCCGGTTTTATCCGTTATCTGTTATGTATTCAATACAAGTTCCAACAGATATTAACACTTTCAAAAACTCAGAGGTTCCTGTAACTGTAACAATTAGCCCAAAAGCTATGTCAAGTTCAACTAAGATATATCTTTCAGGAAAAGAGGTATTAGATGTTAGAGATTCAAGTAATACTCAAATACCGTATGTAAATGGCGGATATTTAATTGGGGATATATCAGTTCCAACAGATATTACTATTAAATTTATGTCAGGGGAAACTCTTGGAACAAACGCTTTACAAATGCGTGTTATGGGTTATGGAACATTAGGGCAGAGTTATGTAACTGATACGTCTTTTACGTACGAAGTTGTCCAGTTGCCATTAACTTTAACAGTTCCTTCAAAATGGAACATTGGTTCAAATAATTTAAGAATTTCAGAAACGGAAGGAGAAAATAGATTAGTTATGATTCAGGTTGAAGATGCAGAGAATAATATCGTTTATTCTGATTCTTACGCATTTTCAGGTTATGAATCACACGATTTCGAAATTACTTTCGAAGAAACCGGAGATTATAGGGTAAGAATCCTATCGGGAGATTTAATCAATTCTTACCTAAATATTGAGGTTGTAAATCCGATATTGTTTTCCCAAACTACAATTACTGGGAAACCTGGGACTGCATCCAGTTTATCTGTAAATATTCAGAATTTATTTACATCGCCACAATACTATAAAGTAGAAATTTCCGGGGATGGTTTATCTGAGCCTTCAATAACTGAATTTTCAGTAAGTCCAGGAGTAACAAAATCACAAACTTTGTTAGTTCCAGTTGGTGAAAATTTAACATTTGACTCTTATTTATTGACTGCAACAGTTTATTTAAAAGATTCAAACGGTATTTATGAAAATATTCTTGAGGAATCAATAATATTGAACATTGATTCGACTGGTTTATCTGTTGGTGGTGTTGACCTTTCAGGGCTCGATATTACTGCATTAATCCCCTCAGGAATTTCATTCGGTTCAATAAGTCCCGATACAATAATCGATATGGCTAAAAATAATCCTTTACTTGTTGGATTAGTAGCTTTATTCATGGTTATTGGAGGTTCAACATTAATTCCAGGGGGTCGAAAAAAATGAGATTAAAAATTTCAACTTTCATTCTTGGCCTTGGATTATTAATGAATTCAGTTACTGCAGATGCAGTAACTATTACTCAATCTTACAATTCAGGACCTGCAACTCTTGAAGGAAATATTTTTTACTTGACTGCACTACTTGGTGGTTTCGTAATTTGGGGATTATACCAAATATCGCTTAAATTAGGGTGGATACAAGATGAAGCTACAAACTAAATCTTTATTTATCCTTTTTCTGGTCTTAATTTCTCCATTTTCAGTATTTGCGGATGGAACCGGATATGTGGGAATAGATGATGGCGGTGGAACTGGAACCGGAACTTTATTTACTGATATATGGGACTGGTTAACTGGTGGAAATACTGTTGATTTACCGCCAAGTAACACAACAGATGATACGCCCTCAGATATTGTGTTTAATGGAACACAAAACGAAACCGAGCAATCCTCTGCCGAGGCGGTAATGGGGGATAAGGAACAATCAATTATCGAAGCCTCAAACTCCACACAAAGGATTTTAGATGAGATAAAATCTGATATGGTTTCTTATTATTGTGTAGGATATGAAGTTGGGGGATTGGTTCAAGAAGTAATTAACGCCCCTGATAAAATAGGTGGTTTTTCAGTCTTTCCAGTTAGAATAACTGTGAAAACTCCTTCAATAGATTCAATGTTCCCCGAAGATGTTATCGATTATGGGGACGATCAATATACAATAGATGTTATCGGCCATACTGAGATAAATTCAGTAACTTTTAAAGTTATGCAAGGGGGAACTGTTGTATCCAAATATGAACTAACTGATTTGAATATTACTTCTGAAAACCAGGAACATACTTTTGATGCAATCTTAAAAGTTCCTGATGATTACGCATCGGAAGTCGCTGTTATGACTCAGGGCGGAAATTTAGATTTAAATGATTTAAACGCTCTTGTTACTGCGGATGTAGAAAATTTTGAAATATACACCGAAGTTAACCATAATTTAGTCGTTTGGAAAGAAAACGCAGAGTGGGCCCGATGGGATTTAGAGGAACATACCCCTGAGGAAGAAGAAGATAAGCCTCTTAGATGGGATGATGACGATGATGGAAAAGATGACCCCTGGAAGAACACATCTTACATTTCATATAGGCATACAACATCTGCTACTCAATCAATCCTTGATGGAATCGTGGACCACAAAGGAAAAGAGGGCGGTTTAGGTTCTGAATATAGGGATCAATACGATGACGAAATGTTTGCTTTTAAGGCCGATGCAAACGGTGCTACTTCAAACATTGTTATGACTATTAAATCCTCGATGATTCATGAATTAAACAATCCTGCCGGGTATTCTGTAACTATTATCGGTTATCCTGAATATTTTGATACTTATTCAACTGATATGAAAATTCAAAATGTATCTTACAGATTAGTTGCAATTAATTATCATGCAGATGGAACTTCAACAATTTCAACAGATTCAAAATCAGATGGAATTTTACCGGACCTTACAAAGGTTGGAGTAATTAACACGATCCTCGACTATAACTCAGATGAGGATACAGTCGCTATATATCCATTCCTTTTAGTTTCAGGAAGAATATATCAAACCGAAGATAATCCTGATAGGTCTTTTCCAGTATGGGCTATTTCAAAGCCTCGAATAACAATTAGGTCAAATTATGTTTTCGTAATTACAGACCACTCAAAATTGATAGATAGTTTCCTTGCAGATGGGGATTTCACCGCATCAGAAAAAGAACAAACAGAGGCAATGTTTGAGGGGGATGTAGCGGACTATCTGTCAAAAATTGCAGAACTTGAAAGTAACAGAGATTTTGCAGATGACACGGACTCGGAAAATGCTTACCAAAAAGCTATTGATTACTACCAAAAGGCAATTGATTCGTTAACTGCTATTTCTTTAACTAATACGGATTCAATTATAGAGGGAAAAAATAAAGCATGGTATTATGAATCACAAGCCAAGGACTGGGTCCAAATTGCAGAACTTTATTACTATGGACTTGACGATCAGGCTTTAACTTTAGCATCCACAACAGAAGAAGCTAACTCTGGTTCTGATTTTGGTTTAATCGGTGCAATTTCAGGGGATTTAATCCCTGCTGTAATAACTGATAACTGGTTAGGAATCTTAATCGTTTTAGCTGGTGTAGTAGTTGTGTTTGGTGGAGATATTGATTTGAAAAGCATGAAATCTGGTGCTAAAAAAGTATCTTCCAAAATGGGAAAAATTAAATTTTCTAAAAAATAATTACTTTTTTTAAATTTTTACTATAAGAAATACTTCTATTTATCTTTTAAATTAAATTTAACGGATTTTTCAAAGATTAAAATTTTTCTTCAGGAGCTGTTCCTGGAATTTTTGAAGTCGTATAAGAAAAATATATGAACTGTCTGCAGCATGAAAAAACAAATTAAAAAAATATAAAAATATATTTTGAATGCAGCAGAAAGGCACTATTTTATAATTCAATTTTTTTCAATTCACCTTCCCCTTTTTCAGTTGGAATATAATATCCTGCTTTTCTTTGTGCTAAAGTTATCAAATCCATTTCTTTAAGTTCCAATAATGCCCGTTTACAAGTTGTAATGTTTCGTCCAGTCAATAATTCTGCAATTGGTGCAGTAACTATTTGATTTACTAAAAATAATTCAAAAACTTCTTTTTCGCTTGGTTTCATATTATCACTTTAATTTAAACATACATTTTTCTTGAGTGGTGTGGTGTCGGGGCTGTGGCTAAAGAAAAATTTGATGAAGGGTAGTTTTTTTCAATAACTACCATTATAGTTTTAACTCCTGTGCTGTTGAAGGATTTTTTAAAAGATCCTTCTGGAAGTTCTTCAATATATCCGTTATTTTCTTTTAAAAATTCTCTAAATTCCATATATTTTTTATCATTTCTAAATGTTACTGAATTTGACATAATCGAAACAAGCTTTCCGCCATTGTTTAATAAATTGTATGCGTGGGTTACGTGTTCTATATCTTGACCTTTTTCAAAAGGTGGATTCATTATAATTTTATCATATTTACCATTAAATTCTAAAAAATTACTTTCTACTGTTTCAAAACCTTTTTTATTTAATATTGTTTGTAATGTTGGATTTATTTCGATACAATCGGCTTTTATTCCGGTTTCTTCGTTTATTACTTCTGCAATATCTCCCTTTCCTGCGGAGGGTTCAAGGATAGAATCATTCTCTTTTATTTCTGCCTTATCGATCATATCTTTTATAATTTCTTTGGGAGTTGGGAAAAATCCAGGAATTTTTAAACCGATCAAATTATCTTCCAGTTTTTGAAGTTCTCTTTTTGTTTTTTCGTCCTGGCTTTCTTCAAGAATTAAACTTTTTAAAATTTCCCTTGTTTCGTTTAAATCGTTCTGAGAATGAATATTTAATTTATTAAACATTTTAAATCTTTTTAAAATCTCTTCTTTTGCCCATTCCCCATAATCGGGCTCAATATCGTTTGGAGTTTTATATTTGACGTGTTCGCATAATAATATTTCAACTTGTGAAACTGCATTTATATTTTCAACTTCTTTTTTAATTTCTCCGCTTCTGTGGAGTTTTGCTAAATTAAATAAAACACTTTGTACTTTTTTTAAATTTTCTGCATCAATTCTCGCACTTTCTCTAAAGTTTGCACGTCTTCTCGTCATGTTGCAATTTGCAAAGCAACTTAATTTTTTTTCAATTTTTTTATTCAGGCTTTCCGCTTTTGCTTCCAAACTTTTCGCAGCTTTTAAATTAATTCTCTTTGCTTCTTCTTTTATTGGTTCCGGTTTTATTTCAGGTTTAAAAGAAGGGGTTTCAGGTTGATTTTTAATAAAATCTAATAAATCCGCCTGAACTTTTTTAACTGTTTTAATTTCTGTTATTGTTTCGGTTATTTTTGATTTATTCTTTTCTACACTTTCCAAAACATAATTTAAAGCTTTTTCCGCTTTTGCTGATGCGTAAAGGATCATATTATTATCATTTTTTAATGCTTTTATCCAACTTTGTATATATCCGGCGTTGTTTTCAATATTATTTTCAAAGATCCCACAATGATTATTTAAAAATGATGCGGTTATTTCTGCGGTCAGTTCTTCTTTTGAATAGTTTTTACTACCAAATGCACACGGTTTTATTAATTCGGGGCGGTTTAATCTTGTTTCATGTCCTGTACTGTGTCCGATTTCATGAAATGCAGTTCCATAAAAACCTTCTATTTTTTTAAATTGGTTTCTTGTTGGAACTTCTATTTTATCCGTTATCGGGTCATATGTTGCCCTTTTTCGGAGTTCTATTTCATTTACTGGGATTTCATAATTATTTATTATTTCTTCAGCATTTTTTATTGGATTATGTTTTATTTCTGGCATTTCTGGAAGTTTACTTCTTATTCCTTCGACATCGGATATATGAAACACATTATAATATCTTAAAGCGAAAGTGTCTTTTATGTTCATTAAATCGGGGTCATCGGGATCTCTTTCGATTTTTTCATATTCTTTATAAAATACTACTTTTTCCGCTTTACTTCCTTTTTTGACTTTTCCGCCTAATTCATCAATCTGTTTAAATGTTAAATATTCACCCCCTTTCTCCAAAGAAACTCTATTTATTCCGGTGTACTCTTTACCTGTTACATAATTTACTGATGGAGTAAAGCCCCACGGTTTAATCCAAGGAATATCGCCGGATTCTAATCTATTTATAATTTTTTCCGTTATAATATCTTTAACTGATTTTTTAACCATTTCTACCACCGTTTTGTTACCTTCTGTATAAGCTACTATATAGTAGTTATACTATATAAATTTAACTATTAAAAACGGTGAATTATTCTTCTTTTTGGAATCCCGACCCGAAGGGTCATTAATCAATAAGCTCTAAGCTCTAACTATCGCCCCGGCGATTTATACCCGAAAGGGTATATAAGCCATGGGCTTGACGTGTTTAAATTTATAGATTGCGTGGCGTTCCGGAGAACTGCCTACACTCTAAAAAATAAAATCAATCTTGGCGGTTCGAGAAACGTCTGAGCAGGTCGCGACCTGCGAAAGCAATCGGACCAGGTGTCCGAAGTAGCTTAACGTAAGCCTAATTGAATGAATTGCGTTAGCAATTCATAACTCCGATAAAATCAATCTGCCCAAAGGCACTTTTCATGGGCGTTAGCCCCTATCTTGGCGGTAGCCAAACCCCTGTAAGAGGGGTTTGGCGTATACCCTTTGGTAAGTTCGCCTGCTCCGTCAGGACTTATAATAGTAATCAAGGTGTTGGGGTGGGAAATCCACGTACAACTTAGAAACTCGCCAAAATGAATAACCATAGATTAATCGTTTTTTACATAAATCTTAAAAATAGTCGTTTTATTCGTCTAAAAATCGTCTAAAAAAATAAGCGTTTTCCGCTCTTTAATCGTCAAAATAAGGAACTTAATTTTTTAAAAATCGGGATGTTAACGATGATAAATTACCTCGAAACATATATAGATTTAATATATATTTCTTGTGATGACAATCATCATCGAGCCATTTCTAGTACATCTATTACTTTAAGTTATATTTAATCATATCAATAATGATATGTCAACCCCAAAACTTTTATTAATTAAGTTTATAAAAAACTTTAGAATGCTTTTTTATCTATTTTTTTACTGAATTTCGTTAATTTCGTTAAAAATAGTTATTTTGACACTATTTAAAAGATTCTTTTAAATTTTTTAAATCAATACAAAAAAGCCAGTCGTTTTCGAGGGGCATATAACTTTCAGGTTCCCCAACCACAATTTAAGAATATGCCCCACACGACCACAATTATTCACATGGAGTGTCCCTAAAGACATACTTAGATATGGTATCTATATATTTAATGTTTTCTAATAACAAAACCAATACAAAATGTTTAAATTACCATAAATTGCCGTCAAGGTGACTTTTAATCTTATCTGACGTTGAATTATAGATTCTATTTATTTTGGCCTTAAATATATCTTTTTTAATATACTCCCTGCTTTCAACGGTAAAATTAATATGCATAGTTTTAAGGTAGTTTATAAATTCGTTAAATTCTGCTTCCGAATCAAAATAAAGCTCAAAACATTCTTTTGCAACTGATTCTTTTGAAATTTCATTTATGGTTTCAACCATGGGGAGTAAAATTGATTCTCCAAGATCATGTGCTCTTTTTTTTCTTTCTTCTTCGCTTTCGCATTTTTCAAAAGACTGATAACCTTCCCTTACAAGTCGGCTGAACATAAAATCAATTCCAAGGTCGTAAACGTAGCTAAATGCGATTGAAAGATCTCCACACTGCGTACTGTGGGTGGTGTATTTTATCGGATTTTTTATCATTTCAGGGTCTTTTAAAACTACGCCTTCTCTATGATTTTCGTTTAAATCGTCTAAAATATCCCATAATTCATCAATGTCTCTACTATCGATGATTTTTATCGGTTTTACGTAAGGAATATTATATTCATCCAAAATTTTTTCTTTTTCATATATCGAAAGAGCAAGGTTAGTTTCTTTATTTCTTACATCAAAAATATAAAAACCGAGGTTTTCATAAGTCTTGTCTGCTTCAGGATAGTAGTGATTCACGTAAGGATTATTTAATCCGACCATTTCACCACAGAGCATTAATTCTGGAAAATCGTCTAAAAATTTTGTATTAATATATTTTTTTACTTTTTTAGTTGTAAATGGACAGATTTTTCCTCCGCGAGTAATTGCAATGATTTCATCGTGCATTTTCACGATTCGTATGTTGTAGCCATCTAATTTTTCTTCTACTGCAATTTTTCCGTTAAAATATTTTTTAACAGATGATTCAAGCACCATTGCACGTCTTATTTTTGGATACCCAATAATAAAATCTAAATTATCGTTTAAAAAAAGGATTGTCCCTCTTTCAATATGTTTCAACTTTTTTTTAAAACAAAGGTATTTTTCCCCGTTATACTCATATTTAGTGATTAATTTTCTTTTAAATCCGCTTTTCAGACTATCCTCATCAATATTTAATTTTTTAGACGCATCTATAATGAATTCTTCAAAATTTAAAATATCTTCTGAAAAATAAGTTTTGTCCATAAAAATCAGATTAGTTTTTTAATTCTTTTTGAGAGTTTACTGCATACAAGCATGTTGCTTGGGTGTGACCTTTTGCAGTAAAACCCATTTTTATCGGCTTTTTTTAGAACTTTTAAAAATTCTTTTGGATTATCTAAATCAAAATCTTCAACATTCAAATATGCATTGCCTACTTCCCATGGGAAATGCGCATCACTTCCAACACCCATCAAGAGGTTGTTAGTTTCTGCAAAAGAGTATGCTTCATCATTTGGTCTTTGCTCGACACACCGGCTGTTATATACTTCGACTATATCCACATTTTTTATAAACTCTGGATTTTCAAGTTCCCCATATTTACAAAGAGACCTCCTTCTTCTCCAGTCAAATGGGTGGGGCAGATAAATAAGCCCGCCCTGTTCTTTTACCTGGTCGACAGCTTCGAATATGTTTTTTTCCTGAATTTCTTCAGTTAAAAAGAGTCCACAAAATTCTCCTTTTTCTGTTGAAATCTCTTCTCCAGGTATTCCGAAGTCGACTTTAGTCATGGCATTGTGATCAGTAATTATCGGCAAAATATGTTTTCTACTGCACATCTTTTTTAACATTTCCAAAAAGTTCATGGAGCATCTGGACGTGTTTGTGTGTACGTGCATGTCAATTTTTATCATCAAGTCACCAGAAGTTTAAAGTGATAAATTACTCGAATTTTTCCGTTATTTTCTGTATATTTTTGTAGATATTACTTATGAATGTTTCGGAGAATTTATATTTTTTGTTTTCGAGTAATATATTTCCACCGACTATTACGGTGTCAACATCGTTTCCAAACGCAGAATATACAATATTTGATTTTATATTATTAAATGGTCTTAAATGTGCCGAATCAAGGTCAATCAAAATAATATCGTTATTTTTTATTCCAATACTTTTACTATTAATTCCCATTTTTAAAACCGTATCGATACCGGCAACGGTTGGATCCCACCGGTGTGCTTTATGTAAAAGGGAAGTCATTTTCATTTCTTTAAAGATATCAAGATTATTATTGCTTGCAGGCCCATCAGTTCCAACTGAAATATCTGCACCATATTCTAAAAGTTCGAAAAGTGGCATTACTCCACCACTTGCAAGTTTCATGTTGCTCGTTGGGCAGTGCAGAACTTTAACATTATTTTTTGCAAGTTTTTTAGCTTCGTCTTTTGTAATCCATACGCAGTGTGCAGCATGCAATTTTTCATTCAAAACTCCGATTTTTTCAAGATATTCTACGGGGCGCATTCCAATTTTATTTTCAAGTTCAACTACTTCATATCGAGTTTCAGAGACGTGTGTGTGCATATTTACATTGTAATCGTTTGAAATTTCACTGCATTTTTGATAGGTTTCTTCTGAACACGTGTATGGTGCGTGAGGTGCAATCCCTACTTTTATATTTTTTTCACCAGCATTATTTTTAACAAAAGATTCAGCAGAAGTTAACAGTTTATCTATACTTTGTTCTTCAGGAGTTCCAAAATCTATAATTGGATAAGATACTTGCGCATTCAGTCCAATTTCTTTTGTAGCTTTCAATATTTCTTCAGAAAAAAAGTACATTTCATTAAATGATGTAACTCCAAAACGAAGCATTTCAAGGCATCCTAAAAGTGAACCGTAGTAAACATCATTTTTAGTTAATTTCGCTTCATTTGGCCATATCTTTTGATTTAACCAGTTTTGAAGAATCATGTCGTCAGCAATTCCCCTCAAAAGAGTCATTGGAATGTGGGTGTGTGCGTTATAAAGCCCAGTCATTGCACATTTTTTTTCTCCAGAAATAATTTTTAAGTCATTTTGATTTAAATTTAATTTTTCAATGAGGTTTTTTCCAGAAGTTAGTTTTGTTTCATTTTCAACTTTTTCAATTAAAATGTCGCAATTTTCATGAACATTTAAATTATTATCTATATAAAACGACGCATTTTTTATCAATATCATAATTTTCACTCCAATCTTACGTAAACGTATGATTCATAATTATTTCCATTTAAATCACGGCAAATAGTTTTATTTTTTGAGTAATATATCCCTTCATCTTCATAATCGTCAAAAATTTCCAGTTCGTCTGAAGTGATATTAAAAAGAATGACTCCATTCACATAGGAATTTTCTTTTATTCTCACTCCCCAGTATCCTATTTTTTCATCAAAAAATTTTTCAAAATTATATATTTTTCCAGAATTTTTTTCGGGGATTCTCCCTATTAATTCGAGATTTACGTTTTCTTTCATCAATTCTCCATACGCAAAAATATTAAAATATTCCATAAAATCACTTTAAAAAATGGTGCAACGTGTACTGCTTTTTAGAATCTTTTAATTCGTCTTTAGTAATTCCTAAAGCTTCCATTAATCGTATAACGGGGGGTAAAATCTGATTTTCGATATAATAATTTGTATCGTAATTTTTTGCATTTTCCAGTATTTCCGCCCGCTCACTAATCGATTTATTTCCGCTTGTTATGATGTAGCTGATAACATCACCAACATTTACCCGATTTCCTGACTTCAATATTTTTTTTGCAACCTCAACATGTGGGGCTGTGGTTTTATAGTCTTCGATTCTTTTTGTAAGCTGAGTATGAATCAATAAATCTTCATTATTTACTTTTCCATCCTTTAACTCTTTAATGGTATCTTGAATCACTTTTTTTGCATTTTCAACGCTACCTTCTTTTAAAAGTGCGTTCAATACGCTTTTTTGTGTATTTTTTGAAACATTGGACCAATCTCGCCTTACTACTTCAAGGCCTTTTACCGTAATTTTTTCATTTTCGTCAATAAGTGCGTATTTCTTTTTGGTTACAAAAATTCCCCTTTTAAAATACCCTTCAAATTCAAGTTCCATTTCTCCAGGCAGAGTATTATTTATATTTTTTAAAAATTCACGGGTTTTTTCTAAAAGCTCATCTTTTGACAGCTTTTCTTTATCGTCGGCCCATTTCGAATAAAATCCATCAGTATCTGCATAAATTACTTTAAATCCAAAATTTTCAGCTTCTTCAATAGTTTTTTGAATATACTGCCTTCCAAGATGTGTTGTAATTTCTGCGCAATCTCTCGAATACCACCTTGCCATTGGAAATGCGAGGTATCCGTAGTGAGAATTTGCAAGAACTTTGATAGATCTTTGTTCGTAGTCTAAAATCTGGTATTCTTCGTCAAATTCTCCTTTTTCAGCTTTTTCTTTTAAAACTTTTTTGACTTTTTTTCGCCTATTTATTAAATCCATGAGGGTTTTTGGGATAATTCCAATACTTTTTTTACAGAATTTGTGGCCCAATATTTCTTCATTTTCACCATTTTCTTCGTTAGCACAACAAGTGCAGTCTATTGTTTCAGGGCTTAAGTTGTGGCTCATTATAATTGAAGGGTAAAGGCTTAAAAAGTCCATCGAAACAATATCTTCATGAATTCCTTTCAATGGCTCTTTTACATATCCCCCTTCATATGAACTTCGGATTCTTTTTTGATATTCTTTACCAGAAGGTCTGTTTGGCGCTATAACTCCCATTTTGTAAGAATTTTTTAAAAGTAAATATTCTACCATTTGACTGCTGCTCATACGGTTTATATCATAAAGGGACTGATTTACAACTCGAGAAAACATTATTTCAAGAGGTAAAAACTGTTCTCCGATTCTTTGAGTATAATATGCATCCTGATGTGAATATTCTACAAGTGTTTCATCTAAATTATCCCACATCTTTGGAATATTTTCATGACCAACGTCTACTTTTTTTACGTCAAAAAGAGCTTCGGTTACATTTTCGAGCCGGTATTTTGTTAAATTTAATAACCGTCTTGCAATAGGGTATAAATCGATATGAACTCTTCCGGGGATGTAGCTTTTAGAATTCATTCCCCCTTTTGTGATCTTTATTTTTTCATCGTTTTTCCCAAGCTTTAGTTCAAGCCCAAAACTTTCAGCTCTTTTTTTAAGGTATGGAAAATCAAAATTGTCCCCATTATATGTGTAAATTATATCATAATCTTTTAAAATCTCGATAATTCGTTTTATAAGTTCCTTTTCATCTTTTACATATTCTAATTTTTCGTGGTTGAATTTTTTGGTGGAAACTACGGTGTTAAAATCTTTTGAACTAAAACTTGCCATTATTATTGGGTCTTTTTTTGGATTTGGCTCTTTATTGCAGTAAACTTCAATATCAAAAGAAACAGTTTTAAAATCCGGAATTTTATTATCTATCTTTTTATTATTTTCAAAATCCCATGTGGACGTAGGGATAACGCTATTATCTATTAAATAACGTCTTACAAATGGAATATCATACTCATAGAGCCTTTCAAATTCCATCAATATTTCTCGAACTGTTTTTACGTTATTTGGGTATTTTACAGTAACTTTTGAGAGCTCTTTTTCCTGATAATTTTCATCAAAAACTATTTTTTTAACAGTTTCGATGTTTTCAATCATTTTGCTGATTTCACTATCTAATTTATGTTTTTTTTCGTAATCTTTTAAAAATTCGAGGATTTGTTCCTTATCCGTTGAATTTACGTAAAAATAAGGTTTGAAATCTTTTTCTTTTATGATACTATTTATTAAATATAAGTATATGCACAAGTCGTCAGAATTGTAGTCCAAATCAATCAGGCTTTCCATTAAAACACCGCAGAAATTTAGGTTATGAGTTCTATAATCAAAACTATTTTTTAGATTTTTATAAAATATTAGTTAAATTTATATGTTCATTAAAGTAATATTTGAGAGTTACAGTTTTTAGTATATTTTTAATTTAAATTCGGAAAAATTCGGTTTTATTTTAGTTATTGATGGTGACATGATGAAAATAACTGGTAAGGTGCACTTATTTGGGGACGACATCGATACTGATGCGATAATTCCCGGAGCTTATTTAAAAACGACGGATGAATACGAGCTTGCATCGCACTGTATGGCAGGAATTGACGAAAATTTTCCAAAAATGGTCAAAGATGGTGACTTTTTAGTTGCAGGTGAAAACTTTGGATGTGGAAGTTCAAGGGAACAGGCTCCAATTGCCATAAAATACTGCGGAATCAAGGCAATAATTGTCGAGAGTTTTGCAAGGATATTTTACAGAAACTGCATAAATTTAGGAGTATTTCCAATTGAATGTAAAGGAATATCAAAACACGTCAAAGATGGGGATGTAATAGAATTAGATCTCGAAGAAAAAAAAGTTATCCTAAAAGACACTGTTCTTGACTGCAATCTTCCGACAGGAACTGCAAAAGATATAATGGATGAAGGCGGGCTTATAAATTACGCAAAGAAACAAAAAAATTAAAATTTAAACGATTTAACAAATTTGATACAAATTAATTATAGTAATCAGATAGTAAATTTATATTTTGGTGATTTTAATGTCGCGACTGGCGATTTTAGATTATGATAGATGTCAACCAAGACGATGTTCGATGGAATGCATGAAGTACTGTCCTGGAGTCAGGATGGAAGAAGAAACAATAGTAATGGATGAAAATTTAGGAAAACCAATAATTTCCGAGGAACTTTGTAGCGGATGCGGTATCTGTACAAAAAGATGTCCATTTGGAGCGATAAGAATTATCGGGCTTCCTGAAGAGTTAACGGATGACAGGATTGTTCATTCGTACGGTCAAAACCGGTTTAGATTGTATGGATTAATTACTCCAAGAGATGGAGTAACTGGGCTTTTGGGTCCAAACGGTGTTGGAAAATCAACAATAATTAAAGCTTTAAGCGGGGAAATGGTATTAAATTTAAATGATTTAACAGAAACTCCTGACATGAAAAAAGTTTTAGACTATTTTTCAGGAACCGAACTTCAAAATTACTTTGAAAAATTGAAAAACAATGGGATAAAACCAATTCACAAACCTCAATACGTTGATGTTTTACCAAAAGTTGTAAAAGGAAAAGTTGGGGAACTTCTCAAAAAAGTAGATGAAAAAGGAGAATTTGAAAAAATTATAACTGCCCTTGAACTTTCGAATCTTTTGGATAGGACTTTTGACCAGCTTTCAGGCGGGGAACTTCAAAGAGTTGCAATTGCAGCAGCATGCCTTAGAGAAGGTGACATTTATTATTTTGATGAGCCTACGTCCTGGTTAGATGTAAAACAGAGATTTAGTGCGGCAAAAGTAATAAGGGAAGTTGCTGAGGGCAAAAAAGTTGTTGCAGTAGAGCACGATTTGATTGTTTTAGACTACCTTTCAGATTACATTCATATAATGTATGGTATCCCTTCAGCTTACGGGGTTGTAACTCACCCGAGAGGAACGAGAGTTGGGATAAACACGTACCTTGATGGTTTCTTAAAAGAAGAAAACATAAGATTTAGAAAAAGCCCGATAGTATTTGAAAAAAGACCTCCACAAGACAGCACCAATAGGCCTTTACTTTTGGATTATACGGATATTTCAAAGAAACTTGGGGATTTCAGCTTAAATGTCAATGGCGGTCAAATCTATCAGGGGGAAGTTGTAGGAATTTTAGGGCCAAATGGTATTGGAAAGACTACATTTGTAAAAGCACTTGCAGGAGTAATTTCGCCAGATTCAGGAGAAGTTAATGGAGATGTTAAAGTTTCATATAAACCGCAGTACATTTCATCAGATTTTGAAGGAACGGTTGAAGATTTATTAATGTCAATTACTGCAATTCATACTTCCTACTACAAATCAGAGATAATAAAACCGCTTGCACTTGAAAACATACTTGATTCATCAGTAAAAGACCTTTCAGGCGGGGAACTCCAAAGAGTCTCAATTGCAGCGTGTTTAAGTCAGGATGCAGATCTTTATTTAATAGATGAGCCTTCTGCATTTTTGGATGTTGAGCAGAGATTGACTACATCAAGGGTAATTAGAAGAATGGCTGATGAAAAAGAAGCAGCAATGTTTGTAGTTGACCACGATATTTTATTCCAGGATTACATTTCTGATAGATTTATCGTATTCAGCGGAAATGCAGGATCAAGCGGAACTGGTTCAGAGCCATTACAAAAACGAGCTGGTGCAAACAAATTTTTAAAAGAAATGGGAATTACATTTAGAAGAGATCCCGACACTGGAAGGCCAAGAGTTAACAAGGAAGGAAGCCAAAGAGACGTTTACCAAAAAGAAATTGGGGAATACTATTACCTCGATGAATAAATGACTTACTTTTATTTTTAATTATTTTTAATAACATTTTTTTACAGATTTTATTTGATTTACTTTAATGCGAAGTAAATTATGTCAATAGTACAATATATTCTCAAATATTTGGATTTACAAATATATTTTTAAAATAGTTTAAAAAACATTCAAAGAATACAATTTCGTTATATTTTAAAATGCTAAGTTATGCAGAATTTTAAAATTTTTTATTTTTAAAAAATTCTTTAAAAAAGTTGCAAATATTTGCAACAGTTTATTTTTTAAAATAATTACTTTTTTGGATTTATTTTTAAAATTTAACCCATATTAAATAGTTTAATCCCCTGAAACTATTATTGCAACCGTTTCAAATGGTAAGGTATATATAGTGATGGCGACAAGGCTATTCTTGTAAAAAAAGTAACACAACAAAGGTGAATTACTATGGCTATGAGCATGAAAAAAATAGGTGCTATTGCTGTAGGCGGTGCAATGGTTGCATCCGCTTTAGCAACAGGCGCTTTCGCTGCTGAAAAAGTTGGAGATGTAGATGCTTTCGCTGCTGACGTAGTTGCAGATGGAAACGCAAACGTAGATATTGTAGTAGGTTCAAACGCTGCTGCTTTAGACGTTGTTTCAGCTGCTAACATCGCTGCAAAAATCGGATCATTAATGTTCACAGAAGGAACAGTTGAAGATGGAGCTGCAACAGTTTCAGTTAAAGCTGAAGCAGAATCAGACGACGAACAAGTATACGATGCTGATGATGAAGCAAACGTAGGTACATTCCCTGCAACATTTGTAACATCCGCAGATAAAGATTACAATGAATTATTCAATGATTCATCATTTGTAATTACAAACTACGTATCATTAGGAAAATTAGATACATTGGTAGAAATTGACGACATTGACCCTTCAGAATGGTACAGTGATGAAGAAGACAATGCTGCAGAATTAGTATATGCAACAGTTTCTTCAACCAGTAAAGTAGGAGAATTTGACATCAACGACAGTGATGTAGCTTACATTTCCGCAGTAACTAACGACACAATTGAAGATGGTTTCGTTAAACTCCAACCTGGAATGAGAATACCATTCTTAGGGGAAGAATACGTATTAGTTAAAGTTGATTCAGACGACGATTTCGTTGTAATAGGTAAAGAAGTATTTGATGGAGTTATCAAAGAAGGTGAATCATACGATTTAGGAAACGGATACACTGTTAAAGTAGATTCAGTTTTATCACCACTTGGTACAACCGAGGAACCAAAAGTAAATGTTAAAATCTTAAAAGATGGAAAAACAGTTGCTGAAAAATTCGACACAACACAAATTAAAATGGTTTACGGCGACATCGGTGTAGTTGTAAACAGTGCATGGGAAAACGTAGGTTCAGACTACGGTTACGCAGAACTTGTAATTGTTGATAATGTAGTTAAAGCAGACTTGGGAGAAGAATTCTTACCTGACTGGGAATTATACTTATTTAACTCAGACGCTACAATAACCGACATTGACGACATCTTTGAAGATGACGCAAGTAAATCAGGATTAGTTGTATCCGGTCTTGCTTTAAAATACGTTGGAGACGACGAAGAAGGTTTAGAAGGTGGAGACGACTTTGATATTGCTGATTACGTGACATTTGACTTAGAAGACGACGACGACGACACTAACGTTCTCTTCAAAATGGACCAGGCAAAAGAAGTTTCATTAGCTATCGGTCAATCAGTAAATGTATTAAACGCTGAAATTAAGTTAGCTGAAATCGATGCTGAAGCTAAAGAAGCTGTTGTAATGACTGCACCTATTGCAGTATTAGACTCAGAAGCTTCATTAGATGCTGCTGACAAAGGATTAATCTTAGTTGGTGGACCAGTTGTAAACGCATTAACAGCTGAACTCGCTGACGCTGGATTAGTTGCAATCGACAACGAATCACCTGCAACCTTAGCAGTAGCTGCTGGCGCTGCAAACGGTAACGATGTATTAGTTGTAGCTGGTGGAGACAGAGCTGCAACAGAAGAAGCTGCTGAAGCTTTAATCGACATGTTATAATTAAACTTTTAAAAAGTTTAATAAAAAATAAACTAAGTGGGTCTTTTGACCCACTTTTTCTTTTTTTGAAAGATAATATTGTTATATTTAAATATATGGTTCTATTTTTAAAAATATGATATCTGTTGAAATTAATTTTTAAATATATTTGGATATAATGATTGATTTATCGAAAAATAAAGATCACAATAATCCTAATTTTAAAAAAATGGTACTACAGTTTTAAACGAATGGAATGTTGCTTATCTACGATTACAGTTTAGTTTTTAAAAAAAATGGTAGCGAGGAGAAGATTTGAACTTCTGATCTCCGGGTTATGAGCCCGGCGGGATAGGCCTGGCTACCCTACCTCGCTTCAATTACAAATATTATTTGGATCAAAAAAGATTCCAAAAACTCGAATAACAATTTTAAAATTGTACGAATCATTTTGAAAATATTTCATTATAAAAAATGGTAGCGAGGAGAAGATTTGAACTTCTGATCTCCGGGTTATGAGCCCGGCGGGATAGGCCTGGCTACCCTACCTCGCTTCAAACAATTAGCTTTTGATCGACCTTTTTTAAAAGGTCGCCTGAGTGCTCTAACTCATTTCAACAATATTGGCTCATGACTAACACTTTGCTAACACATAAACATATTAACCGTAGTATTTAAACTTATGGGTTAAATATTTAAAAAAATTTTTTTAAAAATGCTTTTTTATTAGAAAAATGCAGTGTATGCATAAACTGCCAAGATAACGAGCATCGCAACAAAGAATATCTGCTGACTTCTCATCATTTTCTTTCTTTTCTGAACAAATTCTTCTTTACATTTTTGTGAGCAGAATGATTCTTCTGGAGGGATGGATAATCCGCAATTTATGCAGTGTTTGTGTTTTTCCATTTTTAATCACCAAAGTGTAATATTTAGTTTTTGAAGTTTTAAATAAATACCTACAAATCTTTCTTTTCCCATCATAGGCAGAAAGCAGAGCTTTCTGATATTTTGCAAAATTTAATTTTGCAAAAAAGGCTTTTTTCTTTAGAAAGAAAAGGGTTTAGGGAGTAATGGTAGTTCCGTTATGATTTCCAGAAACTGACGATATAATTTCTTCAGGAATTCCTTTTACAACAATAGTTTTTAATTTTGCCCTATCAATAATTTTTGATGCTAATGGATCAACGACACCAGATGATCCCGCACTCATTGAACTTGAACCAGTAATCTCTAAAAGTTCTTTTGTATTTATTTTATCAAGTTTTACTGCATCTTTATTGCATCTTGGGTCCTTATTGTATACTCCATCAACATTTGTTGCAATAACGAGTAAATCCGCATCAATAAATTCTGCGAGAGTTGCTGAAACTGCATCTGTAGTGTGTGCAGGATGAGTTCCACCCATTACAAGTATTTTGTCCATATTTAAAATAATTTCAGCATCTTTGAAATTTTCAGGAACTTGTTTTACTGCATCTTTTCCAAGTGCTGAAATTAACAGCATGCTGTTCATTCGTGTTGCAAGGATTCCGATTTCATCACAAAAAGATTCATTTGCAAATTCTCGCGCAACTGATATGTATTGCCTTGCAGTGTTTCCTCCGCCAACAACGACAGAAACTCTATGGCCCATTTCTTTTAATTTTTTAAAAGCTTTAGCATAATTTTGAATGTTTTCAGTCGACGCGCCTTCTTTTGGCATCAAGACTGATCCTCCAAGTGCAAAAACTACATCCATGAAGTAACCTCAATTATATTTTGTAAGTTTCAAAAAATAATAACTCTAAATTATCCTAAATAGTATAATCCTTTATTATATAAAATTTTAGCTGAAAAATTCTGAAAAAAGAAAATAAAAAAGTAACAATAAGATAAGTGATAACTGTAATATTGAATCACAAAATCAAAGATTTTGATATCTGATAATTAACTTATCAGTAGTTTTAAACGTGTAACTTCCCAATTAAGGGTAATTTACATTTTTAAAGCCATTTTAATGTCTTCAACTTTAACAGTTTTTCTTCCAGCATGTTTTGATAAATCTGCTGCTTCTTTAGCAATATCCATTGCGATTTCTTCTAATGCTTCAACAAACATTTTTGCTGCATCTTCACTTACTCTTTCAGCACCTGCTTTTTTTAATATTCTTACTACTGGTGCAACTGGTAGTTCTGCCATAAAATCACCTCAATCTTTTACAGTTTTAATTTTGGAAAACTAAATATATAAATCTTTCGGAAAAAACCACAAATGACAAGCCTATACCAATATCAAATCATGACTAAACCCAAAACCACAATGTAATTTATATTAGCTTACCTATATTATTATTAAGAATCCAAAAATCGCTAAATTAAATTAGAGTTTGGGTGGTATCATCAATAATAAAAATATTCTTGAATGGACTGTATTTTTATTTGTCTTTCTTATTGTGTGGACACATGTCAATGTTGTGGTCTCAGACAGCATGGTTCCAGTAATGACGAGAGGCGATTTTGTAGTTGTGGAAAATTCTTTATTTGAGTTTGACCCCGAAAGCGTCTCAGTAGGTGATATAATAGTTTATAGTGCCCACTGGACCAATGCTGGAGAAAATAAAATAATAAACCAGGACTTATCGATAAACGGGCGAAATTTAAATTATTACGAGTTAAATTCCCGGGAAAGTATGATTTATAACCTGCCAATAATTTCGAGTTATTCGCCAACAACGCCTGTAATTCACAGGGTAATTGATACGTGGACTGATTCTGAGGGAAACAAATATTACATTACAAAAGGGGATAATAACCCGACGTATGATCCAGAATTAATACGTGCAGAACAAGTTAGACAGAGGGTAGTTGAATTAAATGACGAACCATTTATAATTCCGTATCTTGGACACATTTCAATAATTCTAAAAGAGAACTTAATTATATTTGTGATATTGCTTGTAATATGGATGTATTACGATTACAGAAAAGAAAAAGTTGCAAAAAATAATTAAAAACTAAATAAAACCAAAAATATATTAATTTTTTAAAGTAATTCTTTAAAATGTCTCAGGAGTGATGGTGCTTTTGCAACTATTTTAATTGCGAGCTTTCCAACATCTACTTCTTCTAAATTTTCAGGAATTGAATTTGCAATTGCATTTAATTCATCGTCACTTAATTTTTGAAGTATATTTTTGTATTTTAAGTCGTTCATTAAAAGTTTGTAGTACTTTTCTTTCCATTTTTTTTCGTAAAGATTCAAAAACTCTTCCGAATAGTTTTCTGCTTTGATACTCTGCGCGGCAACATCTCCTGCCATCAAACCACAATCCATTGAAAGACCTATTCCTCCACCCGTAAGTGGACTTACGTGTCCTGCAGCGTCGCCTACAACCATGATGTTATCAGCAACTGTTTTTTTAATTGGGCCACCTACTGGGTCACCACCAACTTTGAATTCAACCGGAACTGCATTATCCAGCCTTCCTTCAACTAAAGGATGGGTTAAAAATTCATCTAAGTAATCGATTGCTCTTTTTTTACTATCAATGACACCGATACCTACGTTTACAGTATCTCCTTTAGGGAATAACCAAATGTATCCTTTAGGGCATATGTCCCCGAAGTAAAATTCCATCATTTCGTTGTTTAATAATTTTACATTGGTCATTTCATATTCTGCACATGAACAGATTTCTTTAGGGTTTTTCTTGGATTTTAGTCCTGCATATTCTGCAATGTTACTTTCAACACCGTCTGCAGCAATTACGATTTTTGATTTAACAATGTATTCGTCTCCAAGGTAGTTTACAAAAACGTTGTATCCCTCATCGGTTTTTTCAATTTTCGTAACTCTACTTTTAACTGCAATCTGTGTGCCGGCTTGACCGCTTCTTATTGCGAGGAATTTATCAAATACTTTTCTTTCAACAACATAGCCGTCCGTTTTTCCGCCTTTTACGACTATTTTTTTACCGTTTGGAGCTATTAAATATCCTCCCCTTATGTATGATTTAACAAATGAGGGCTCGGGATTAATTCCAAAATCTTCAAGTCGTGGAACTGCTTCAGCACACCTAACTGGTGTTCCAATTTCCTGGGATTTTTCAATTAAAAGTGTTTTTGCCCCATTTTTAGATGCGTTGTATGAAGCCATGCTACCCGCAGGTCCTGCACCAACCACAACTACATCATAGCTATCGTTTAAAGCCTTCATAATTATTCCTCCAACGCATTTACAGGACATACAACCGTACATAGGGCACAGTTGTTACATTTTTCTTCCTCAATGTATAATTTGTTTTCAATTAATTCTATTGCCATACTTTTACATACTCCAACGCATGCACCACAGTAGCCACATTTACTGTAATTCACTTTCATCGTATCACTTTTACCATTAGAATTATTATACAAATTAAAATCATTGTATAAATACTATCCTCATTAGATTGTTGTATTAATCCTATTTAAAACCTTATTTGTGAATTCCTTCTGTACTTTGGAATCATGGCCATTACAACTGAATCAATACATAATTGTTCCCTAAGTATATTGTTATCGGTAAGAACTCCAATAATTCCATTTTTCTGACCGATATTTTTTACCCCGTAGGTTTCTTCTGCAATTTTACTGCATTCATAACCTTCGTTTATCCTATCAGAAATATCTTTCGGAATTTGAAAAGCCTGAGACGTTCCAACACTGTAATCCAGTCCATTATATACAACACAAATGTGGATATCTAATTTTTTTTCTCCAATTTCTACAATTCCTGCTTCAATTCCAATTCCATAAACACAATTTACCTTTTCAAAAGCACCCTTTGCCCGGTTATATGCTCCTTTAAAAGTTTCTTCAAATCCTTGAGGCTGGTCCGATACTCCACTTTTTGTATCTACGGAAGATACAAGCATGGTTCCAACAGTTTTTTCAATTGCTTTTTCTACAGCAGAAACTTTAACGGGATTTGTACTTCCAACAGAAATAACTCTTAATTTGTGTCCGGCAGGGCCTCCACGAAGTTTTTGTGCCTTTTTTAAACATTCGGGATCTTCACAAAGTAAACTTCCAAATTGATATGTTTTTGCAGGCTTACCGCAAATATCGCAAAATCTGGATTCAAACATTAACTCACCAAAAAATAATTACATTAATTAAAAAAATGAAAATAATGGTTAAAAAAGATTATGTTTTAATTTGATAGAACTTTTTTTGCAGCAGCAACTCCGCCTTCTGCATTGTAGCCCAATTCTTTAAATGCAAGTTCGATAGCTGCTAAGGTTCCTAAAACCTGGTATTCTTTAGCTGAACCCATGTGTCCAACTCTGAATATTTTTCCAGCAAGGTGTGACTGTCCGCCAGCAACTCTTATGTCGTATTTTTCTGCAAGGAGTCCTCTGAATTTTTTGTCGTCAATTCCTTCAGGGTATTTTGCTGAGGTAACTGTAACTGATCTTGCTCTTTCTTTTGCAAATAATTCAAGTCCCATAGCTTCTAAACCTGCTCTTGTAGCTCTAGCAAGTAAATCGTGTCTTTTAAATCTGTTTTCAAGCCCTTCTTCAAGCACCATTTCAAGAGCTTCATTCATTGCGTAAGTTAATGAAACAGATGGTGTGTAAGGGGTTTCTTTTTTAGCATCCCATGATTTTTTGTATGCGTTTAAATCTAAATAGAATGATTTAGTTTCCGTTTTTGAAACAACATCCCATGCTTTTTCACCCACGGTAATTGCAGCAAGTCCTGGTGGTGCAGCAATACATTTTTGTGAACCCGTAACACAGATATCGATGTTGAATTTGTCTACATTTACGTAATCTCCACCAAGTGATGAGATTGTATCTACGATGTAGATTGAATCAAAATCTTTTACAACTTTTCCTAAGTCTTCGATTGGGTTTTTAGCACCTGTTGATGTTTCGTTGTGAACAACAGTTACTGCTTTTATTCCCTCGTTTTCTTCGAGTAATTCTCTTAATTTTTTAGGATCTGCTAAATCTCCCCATTCAGGTTCGTATTTTATCGTGTCTGCCTTGTAAACTGATGAAATTTTGTAGAATCTTTCTCCAAAGTTTCCGTTTGTAATGTTTATTACTTTGTCGCCTTTATCCAAGGTATTTGAAATAGCCATATCCATTACAGCAGTTCCTGAACCGGTTATGATGTATGTATCATTTTCAGTCTGGAATACTTTTTTCATCATGTCTACGGTATCGCCAGTTAAATCTCCAAAGTCTGAAGTCCTGTGACCAATAATTGGTAACGCCATGGTGTTTAAAACCCTGCTTGGAACCATTGTAGGGCCCGGAATCATTAACAGTTTTTCAGTATCCATCTGTTTCATTAAATCCCTCTATTTAACTTATTTTTTACTAAATTCTATAATATTGATGGAATTTGATATATATTTCTATTATTTATATATTGTCATGAATTTTATATTTATTTGGCCAGTTCTTTTACTCTTTCTACTCTTTTTTTAATTAAATCAAGTGTTCCAATATCGCTTCTGTAGTAAACTTCACCTTTAAAGTTTTCAATTGCTTTTTGGGCGATTTTTTCAGCTTCTTCGATATTTTCTGAAATTCCAACAACAGCGGCACTTCTTGAACCAGTAATGTATAATTTTCCATTTTCTTCGTTAATTGATGCGTAAAACAATATTGCATTTGCATCTTCAATTGCTTTTTCGTCAACTGCTAATTCTTTGTTTCTTACAGGGTCTATCGGGTAACCGTTTGGAACAACATATTTACAAACAGTTGCTTTGTTTTCAAATTCAAGGTTTAGTTTATCAAGTTTTCCTTCTGCAATTGCAAAACAAACGTCTAAAAAGTCAGTTTTTAATATCGGGAGCAAGTTCATAGCTTCAGGATCTCCAAATCTTGCGTTATATTCAATAATCTTTGGACCATCTGCAGTAAGCATGAATTGACCGTATAAAAATCCTTTGTAAGGGCCAACTTCTAAATTAATTGAATTAACAGTTTTTTCCATTATTTTTTCTGCTTTATCAAGCATTTCTTCTGATAAAAAGGGCAATCCGTGGTTTGGACAGGAGTATGAACCCATACCTCCGGTTATTGGGCCTTCATCGTTGTTGTACGCGTGAGGGTGGTCTTGAACAGCAGGCATAAATACGATGTTTTCGCCATCTACAAAACCATGGAGTGTAAATTCAACACCAACAAGTTTTTCTTCGATAATTATTTTTCCGCCACCAATACTTTTATCGAATACTTCTTTAGCGTAAATTTTAGCTTCTTCATTGTCTTTTAACTGTTCACCAACGACTTTCACACCTTTACCGCCAGTAAGTCCTGCAGGTTTTACAACAACATCTTTTCCTAAAGATGTCATTTCATCGATAAATCCTTCAAGTTCAGTTCCATAATCATTAAATGCAGCATATTTCAAAGAACCGTCGATTTCATATTTTTTAAATAAGTTTCTCATGAATTCTTTGCTTGTTTCAATTTGTGCTGGAAGTTTTTTTGGACCAACTGTTAAAATGCCCATTTCTTCGAGTAAATCAGAAGCGCCAACTCCAAGTGGGGATTCGGGACCAATTACTGCAATTTCAGGTTTAATTTTTTCCGCAAACTCTTTTATTGCAGGAACATCGGTTTCGTTGTTAAATGATACTTCTTCAGAGAGTGCGTATATCCCCGGATTTTTATTTTTCATTAACGTATAAAGCTCCACGAGTTCGTTTTTTTTAAGGGCCATGGCAATTGCATGCTCTCTAGCTCCCCCGCCAATAAGTAAAACTTTCATACAAACCACCATTTCGATTATTTAGTTAAAAAAACATTTAAAAATATATTGATGTTAGTATTTTTTTAATTTTTGAAAATGGAAATAATTTAATCATCTTTCTGTTAATGCATTATAATAAATAAAATTATCCATGATTAAAGAGTTGGGTACAATAAATAACTTTAAAAAAGTTTTTAAAAAATAGGATTTAAACTGATTTAAATTTCAGAAACTTCATCTAAATCGATTTCTTGATATTCTTTGTCCTTAGTGTTTAATATTGCAACGGTTGGTTTTCCAGTTAAATAGCCGCAGCACTCTCCAGGGTTAATTACTAAAACACCGTCGATTTCTTCAAACTGTCTTTCGTGAGTGTGTCCGTGAATTACAACATCGTACTCTTTTGACTGTATTACTGCTTCGAGAATTGGAGCATGGGTTCCGTGGAGAACAAAGAATTTATGTCCATCTGTTTCAAAACTTACATAATTTTCAAGTTCATTATCAGGATCAATTTCTTTTAACCATTCCTTTAACAGGGTTTTTTCACCGTCGTTATTTCCAAAAACTCCAACGATTTTTGAGTTTAAGTTTTCAAACTCTTTGATTACAAACAATGATACAAAATCACCACAGTGAACAACCATATCAACTTTTTCGTCGTTAAAAACAGCGATAGCTTTTCTTATATTTGGTAGATAGTCATGAGTGTCTGACATTATACCGATTTTCATAGAAATCACCAATATTAGCAAGGGTAGTTAAACAATAAAATAATTATAAAATAGAAAATCAGATATTTAAATCTTTAATTACAGGAACCATAGCTTCGACGGTATAATTTTTTTCAGGTATCAAAGAATCAAATCCAAAAGAATCTACATTTTTCTTTGTTATCGGCCCAATTGATACGATATACTGCTTTTTTAAAATTTCTAAAAACTCAGGGCTGCAGTGTTTAAAGAAATTTTTCGCAGTAAGACCACTTGTAAATGTCAGGATTACTTTTTTATCCATGCAGTTTTCAGAAATAACCTGTTTTTCAAGTTCCTTTAATTTTTCAGGTATATCTGTTGGTTCTTCTGAACTGTAAACGAAAACAAGGTCTGCATTTAGTCCTTCTTTTAAGACATCTCTAGTTGAAGGAGTTGTTGGAACAAGCACATTTTCTCCATTTTTAACCTGTTTTTGTAGTGCTTCAAGTAAGTTTTCTGCAGTATATTGTTGTGGAATAACGTCTACCGCTTTTCCAAACGTTCTTTCAAATTCTTTTGCAGTTTCCGTACCAATTGCACCTATTTTTTTAGTTAAAACTTTTTTAGCATCCTCTAAATCTAAATTCCTAAAAAAACCTTCAACTCCCCGAGGACTTGTAAATACTATCCAAGAATAGTCTTCAAGGTTTATTTGGGCTTTTTTAAAAACCAGTTCAAGTGTTGGAAGAATAATCGTTTCAAAACCATTTTTTTCAAGTATTTTTGAAAAATCCTTACCCTTCTCGGCCGGGCGCGTGATTACAACTTTCATGGGATCTCCATTTCATCAGATTTTTTTCATATTCAAATCTCTTAAGTATGCCCTTAATTTTTCAATATTTTCTTCAAAATATTCCATGTCTTCTAAATCCCTTAAAATTTCTTCGCCCATGTAAATTCCTGCAGAAACTTTGTCTGCGAGGAGTCTGCTGTTTGGAACGTCGTATTTTTTATACAAAAATTCTAAATCTTTCTCCATATCCTCAAGTTCTTCTTTAAAGACTTTTTCCATGGAATTTACAATAGTTTTGTCATCAACGGTAATTAGATTGCCAGTTCCTTTCATAATATCATCTTTTAGGTTTTAAGAATCATTTTAATTTTATTTTTTTAATTATAAATAACTTTTTTTATTAAATTATAAATAAGGAATGCTAACGGATTTTTTAAACAAAAATAACCTTTTTGCAATTGAATTAATCATGGGAAAACTATATATTTCTTAAACCGATATCATTGATGTAGTTTTTAGCGGCATTCATCTTTTTTAAACTTTAATAATTTGGAAATTTACCAGAGGTGAGACTTTGTTAAGAAACATGGACGATTCATTTGATATCTATGAAATAAAAGCAAGACAGGTACTTGATTCACGGGGAAACCCAACTGTGGAAGCTGAAGTGTTAACTGCAGGTGGCGGATATGGTCATACAATTGTTCCAAGCGGTGCTTCAACCGGAACTTTCGAAGCAGTTGAATTAAGGGATAAAAGCGAAAAATACGGCGGAAAAAGCGTATTAACTGCAGTTTCAAACGTAAATGACATTATTGCACAGGAATTAATCGGTGAAGATGCAAGAAACCAGAGATTAATTGATCAAATAATGATAACGTTAGATGGAACTGAAAATAAAGGAAATTTGGGCGCAAATGCAATTTTAGCAGTTTCACTTGCAGTTGCAAAGGCTGCGGCAGACACTGCATCACTTCCGCTTTACAAATACATTGGTGGCTCTAACGCATATGTTATGCCTGCTCCAATGATGAACGTGTTAAATGGTGGCCAGCACGCAGGAAATGCACTTGATTTTCAGGAATTCATGATAATGCCTGTTGGTGCAGATTCATTTGCAGAAGCAGTGAGAATGTGTTCTGAAACATACCAATCTTTGAAAAAAGTAGTTGCTGAAAAATACGGAAAAGATGCTGTAAATGTAGGGGATGAAGGTGGATTTGCACCTCCTGTAAAGACAATCGATGAAGCTCTAGCAGTACTTTTAGATGGAGTTAAAAAAGCAGGTTATGAAGACGAAATAGTATTTACAATCGATTCTGCTGCAAGCGAGTTTTACGATGAAAAATCCAGGTCATACATGATTGCAGGAGAAAAGGTTTCAACCGATAAATTAATCGATATTTACAAAGAAATGGTTGCACAGTACCCAATTGTTTCAATCGAGGATCCATTGTTCGAAGAAGATTTTGAAGGATTTAAAACTGCAACGAAAGAGTTAAAAGGAATACAAATTGTCGGTGATGATTTGTTTGTGACAAACACGAAAAGACTCAAAAAAGGAATTGAAATGGGTGCTGCAAACTCACTCCTTTTGAAAGTAAATCAGATTGGAACCCTTTCAGAATCAATCGATGCTGCAAACATGGCATTTAGAAATGGATACAGTTTGGTTGTTTCACACAGAAGTGGAGAATCAGAGGACTCAACAATTGCAGATTTAGCCGTTGCACTAAATGCAGGCCAGATAAAAACCGGTGCTCCTGCAAGGGGGGAAAGAACTGCAAAATACAACCAGTTAATGAGAATCGAAGAAGAACTCCAGATTTCAAAATATGCTGGAAAAGATTTCAAAATTCCATTTTAATTCTATTTAATTCTATTTTTCAAATTTTTTTATTCAATTTTATTTAAAACATGTATTTTTCAAAGATTTTTTAAATTTTAATTTAAAGTTATATATTATAATTTATGAATACAACTGGGCAAAGAATAAAAACAAAAAATACATATTGTTTTAAAATCATTATCAATAATGTCAATTATTGCCGGATTGGTGGTTTGTAATGGAGATTAATCACGATTATAGAGTAAAACTTTTTGATGAATTAGGTTTTGAAAGAAAACAGTGTACTGAGTGTAACCAATGGTTTTGGACACTTGATAAAGACAGGACTACTTGTGGAGATAGTCCGTGTGATGAGTATTCATTTATTGGAAACCCTATCACCAGTAAAAAATACACCTACAACGAAATGGTTAAGGAATTTACGAACTTTTTCGACGAAAAGGGACACACCCCTGTAAAAAGATCTCCCGTAGTTGCAAAAAGATGGAGAGACGATATTCTTTTAACTATTGCATCGATTGCAGTATTTCAACCATGGGTTACAAGTGGGCTTGTAAAACCTGTAAAAAATCCGTTAGTAATTGCACAGCCATGTATCAGGCTTAACGATATTGATAATGTTGGAAGAACTGGAAGACACCTAACATGCTTTACAATGGGTGCACACCACGCATTCAATTCAAAAGACGACTACAAGTACTGGACAGATAAAACTGTTGAATACTGTTTTGAATTAATGAAAAGACTTGGAATTGACGGAAAAACAATTACCTTTATCGAAAGCTGGTGGGAAGGTGGAGGAAACGCTGGACCCTGCTACGAAGTTATAACGCACGGTGTTGAGCTTGCAACACTTGTTTTCATGCAGTATAAGAAAATTGGAAACGATTACGAAGAAATTCCTTTGAAAATTGTTGATACAGGATACGGAATCGAAAGATTTGCATGGGCTTCCCAAGGAACTCCAACAGTTTACGAATCTTTATTTTCAGAAATAATTGAAAAATTAAAAGAAGATGCGGGAATTCCAGAAGTCGATGAAAAAATAATGGCTGAGAGTGCAACTCTCGCCGGACTTATGGATATTGAAAATGTCGGTGATTTAAGAGTTTTAAGGCAAAAAGTTGCTGAAAAAATCGGAATGGATGTAGATGAGCTTGATAAATTAATAAGCCCGCTTGAATACATCTATGCGATTGCTGACCACACAAGATGTCTTTCTTTCATGTTTGGAGATGGAATTGTACCTTCAAACGTAAAAGAAGGTTACCTTGCAAGATTGGTACTCAGAAAGACATTAAGATACATGGAAAAAATCGGAATCTCAATGTCCATAAAAGATATCATTTCAATGCAGCTTGAAAACATGAAAGAAATTTACCCTGAATTAAGTGGCATGAAAGAATACATAATGGATGTTTTGGATTCTGAAGAGAAAAAATACATTCAAACTGTAAACCGTGGAAGAGGAATCGTTGAAAGAATGGCTGCTTCAAAGTCAGAAATCACGCTTGACGATTTAATCGAATTATATGACAGTAACGGGCTTCCTCCTGAAATTGTAAAAGATGTAGTTGATGAATTAAACAAAAAAGGAAAGAAAACTATTGCAATTACAGTTCCTGACAATTTCTACACGATTGTTGCAGAAAGACACGAGGAAGAAAAACCTGAAGAAGTAGTTTCAACGAAAAAAGAACTTCCTGAACTTGAAGTTTCTGAAACCGAACTTTTATTCTTCAAACACCCAACGCAAGTTGAATTTGAAGCTAAAATCTTGAAAATCGCTGAAAAATATATTGTACTAGACAAAACCCTTTTCTACGCTGAAGGCGGGGGTCAAAAGTACGATATTGGTCAGTTAAATGATATTGAAGTTATTGACGTACAGAAAAAGAATGGAATTGTATTCCACAAAGTTTCTGACATTTCAAAATTCAAAGAAGGCGACACAGTAAAAGGTGCCGTAAACTGGGATAACAGGCTTAAATTAATGAGAAACCACACTGCAACGCACGTAATAAATGCAGCAGCAACAAGGGTTCTTGGAAAACACGTATGGCAGACCGGTTCAAACGTTGATACTGAAAAAGGAAGACTTGATATCACCCACTACGAGAGAATTTCAAGAGAACAGGTAAAAGAAATTGAAAGAATTGCAAACGAAATTGTTCTTTCAAAAATGCCTGTAAACTCAACTTTTATGGATAGAAACGATGCGGAACAAAAATACGGCTTTACAATCTACCAGGGTGGTGTAGTTCCGGGAGATACTTTAAGAATAATCGAAATCGAAGGAACTGACGTTGAAGCATGTGGTGGAACTCACTGCAGCAACACTTCAGAAGTGGGATACATTAAAGTTTTAAAGACCGAAAGAATTCAGGATGGTGTTGAAAGACTTGAATATTCAACAGGAATGGGTTCAGTTTCAGAAATTGCGAGTCTTGAAGATACCTTAATTGATTCAGCTGAAATTTTAGGAATTCCAAATGACCAGCTTCCAAAAACTGTTAAAAGATTCTTTGAAGAATGGAAAGAACAGAAAAAAACGATTGAAGAACTCCAGAAAAAAGTCGGTGAACTCGTAAAATACGAACTTGCAGACAAATTTGAGAATGTTGGAAATTACGAAGTTTTAGTTGAACAGGTCAACGGAACTCCAAACGAATTAATGTCGATTGCAGACAACTTAGCAGTTGGAAACAAACTCATAGTTCTAATGAATGAAAACGACTACCTCTTATGTAAAAGAGGAGAAAACGTTGAAATAAGTATGAAAGACTTAATCAGAAATATTGGAAAAGGCGGTGGAAAAGATAACCTCGCACAAGGAAAATATTCTGAAAATAAGGAACAAATTACGGAAAAAATAATTCAGATTTTAAATAAATAATTTTTATTTCTTTTCTGTTTTTGATAAATATTAGGTGCTAAAATGTTCATACCCTCTCATATTACAGGTTTTTTCAAAATAACTAGACACGAAAATTTACTAAAAACCGGATCAACTGGTGCAGGAATTACACTAAATAGGGGAGTATCCACAAAATTGGTCGAAGGATCTGGAAATGTTTATTTTAACGATGAAAAAATAGATCTGTGTCCGTCAAAAGATGTTATCCATTATTTGGGGCTTAAAAACGAATTAAAACACGATATAACCTATACTTCCGATTTTCCGCTTGGATGTGGTATGGGAACATCAGGATGTTGTGCACTTGGTGCTGCATATGAGCTGAGTTCAACATACAACTTTAAGAACATGCAAAATGATATTGATAGAAGTAATTTAGATAATAAAAAAAATGAATCAGATATATCAGAACTGGTGAAAATTGCTCACAAGGCAGAAGTACGCTGTAATACTGGGCTTGGAGATGTTATCGCACAGCACACAAAGGGTTTTGTTATTCGAAAGAGTCCAGGATTTCCAATTGGTGTAGAAAGCGTTGACATTAAAAACATGGATGATTATAGTGTTTTGGTAGATATATTTGGCAAAAAGGAAACTGATACCGTAATTAACGATCCTTCGTGGATAGAAAAAATAAATGCTACTTCAGACGAATTACTTGGAAAATTGTTGAAAAAACCAACCCTTGAAAATTTCATGGAGTTATCATACTACTTTGCAAAAAATACAGGTCTTGCATCTGAAGAAATAATCGAAATATGTGATGATTTAAGATTTACTGCTGGAGCGTCCCAGGCAATGCTTGGAAATGCAATATTCTGCATCTGTAAAGACGAAGAATTAAATGACGCCGCTTCAATTTTATCAAATCCAGTGGTTTGTAAAATTTACAAATAAAGGTGTAAACATGATGTCTACAGTAAAAGTTCTTTTATTGATGGCACTTTTAACAGGAATGATCTACGGAATTTGCTTTATGCTCGGATTCCCCCCAATATTTGCAATACTTTTAGCACTAATTCCTAATTTAATAAGCTATTTTTATAGCGACAAAATAGTTCTGACAAGCTATGGTGCAAAAATAGTTGATGAAAACGAAGCGCCAAATTTACACAGAATTGTTGAATCAATAGCAAACAGGGCAAATATTCAAAAACCAAAAGTTGCAATAATTAATACTGATACTCCAAATGCATTTGCAACAGGTAGAGGCCCTAAAAATGGTGTAGTCGCAGTTACTACCGGAATCTTACAACTTTTAAATGAGCAAGAACTTGAAGGAGTTTTAGCTCACGAAATTGGACACATAAAGCACAGGGATATTTTAATCGGGACAATCGTTGCAACGATGGCTGGAGCAATAATGTACATTGCAAATTTCTTACAGTGGGGAATGCTTTTTGGATATGGAAGAGACGACGATGGAAATCCAATGCAGATTGTTGCATCCCTACTTTTCATAATATTGGCTCCAATTGCTGCAATGGTTGTTCAATTTGCAATTTCAAGGCAGAATGAATACAATGCTGACGAAAACGGGGCAAAATATTCAAACCCGATTTACCTTGCAAATGCACTTACAAAACTTGAAAAAGGGGTAAAATACCATCCGTTAAGAAATGGAAGCCCTGCAACTGCACACATGTTTATTGTAAATCCTTTTAAAGCAGGAAACGTTGCAAGGTTATTTTCAACACACCCTTCAACCGAAGAACGGGTAAAAAGATTAATGGAAATGGCAAGTAATCCTAAATATTTAAGATAAGGCGATTTCATGCAGCTTGGACTTACTGTAATTGCGGAAGACCGTGTAGGTATACTTTATAGATTAACAGGAATAATTTCGGAATTAAATGCAAACATAGTGTACACTCAGCAGTTCATCGTTGGGGAAAATACTGGTTTAATTTATATGGAACTCGATGGGGTCGAGGACGAAGAAAATTTAGCAGGAAAACTTGAAAAATTAGAATTTGTAAAAAAAGTTGAAACTCACAAAACCATGAAGAAAATATTTGGTAAGAGAGTTTTGATATTTGGAGGGGGCGCCCAGGTAGCTCAAGTTGCAATGGGTGCAATAAGCGAAGCAGACCGGCACAACATCCGTGGGGAGAGAATAAGTGTTGATACAATGGCAGTAGTCGGTGAAGAAAATCTTGCAGATGCAATCTTGGCAATAAAAACACTTCCAAGAGCTGGAGTTTTGGTTTTGGCAGGATCATTAATGGGCGGAGCTATTACAAAAGCTGTTGAAGAAGTAAAAAAGGATACAAACATTCCAGTAATATGCTTAAACATGTTTGGAAGCCTTCCAAAGCTTGCAGATCTAATAGTGACCGATCCATTACAGGCAGGCGTTATTGCAGTAATGACTGTTGCAGATACTGCTAAATTTGACATAACTAAGGTTCGCGGAAGAATACTTTAATTTTATATTATTTTTTTATTACTTTTTTGGTGATTTTATGATAAAGACTGTTGTTGGTAGCTACCCAGTAGTTAAAGGAAAACCCGATTCTATACCTGATAAAATTAAGAAATTTTTTGGAAAATATGATAAATACGAATATTCGATAAAAAAAGCCTTAGATGATCAATTAAACGTTGGAATTGATATTTTAAGTGATGGCCAGGTCAGAGGAGACATGGTTGAGATATTTGTATCAAACATGTATGGTTTTGAAGGCAGGCGAGTTGTCAACAGGGTTGAATTTGTAAAACCAATTACTTTAAACGATATAAAATATTCTCTAAAATATATTTCAAAAAAAGACCCTGAAAAAGGAGTAAAAGGAATAATAACTGGTGCTTGTACGCTTGCTTCATCAATTCGTGTTGAAAATTATTATGCTGATAACAAAGATGAAAATTTAATTTACGATTTAGCAAGGGCTTTAAACAAAGAAGCTCTTTCAATTCAAAACCATGTAAAAATGATACAATTTGATGAGCCAATCCTTTCAACTGGATTATATGATCTCGAAGTTGCAAAAAAAGCAATGAACATTATTACTTCTGGAATAACTGTTCCTGTTGCAATGCATGTTTGCGGAGATGTTTCAAAAATATTTTACAAATTAAATGAATTCAATGTCGATATTTTGGACCACGAATTTGCATCCTGTAGAAAAAATCTTGAAGTATTAAATGAAATCACAAAAAAGGTTGGTTTCGGGTGCATAAACACCAAAATTAAATCTGTAGATTCTGTTGACGAAGTAAAAGCATTAATAAGTGAAGGAATAGAAATATTAAAGAATAATTCTAAATTTGAAGGTTCAATAAATGATTCCGTTATAATCGATCCAGACTGTGGTATGAGACTGCTTCCCGTGGATGTTGCATACTCTAAGTTAAATAACATGGTTACTGCAGCAAATGAGATTGAAAAGGATTTAATTTAAACTTTTAGGTAAGATACAATGTCAAAGCCAATTTTAAATAATTATAAGCTGTATTTATTAGTCGCGCTAATGTTCTGCTCTATAAGTGCAGTTGATTCGTACCGTTTTGACGATTATTCTGTGATATATTCAATAGATCAAAACGATAATTTTTATGAAGAAATAAATTTGAAAATTTACAACAACAATTCTGATGATTTATACGAAATTAGTTATACAATTCCCCAGGAAACTTCAAATTTAACATTTAATTCTTCAAAAGAAATAGATTCTTATTCGATAACTACCGATGATGCAGGTGCAACCGAAGTTAGTGTCAAATTAACTGAACCAATTGGTCCGTGGCAGACTGGGGATTTACTGGTTAGTTTTACAGGGGAAGTTTCTGATATCGGCGGAAAAAAACAGGTATATATCATAGTTCCTGCATTTGATTCAAATTTCAAGCTCTCAGTACAGCTTCCCGAAGGGGCAGCCATCGTTTCGCCTGTAAAAGATGTTTTAAGTATAAGTCCTAGGGATTATACTGTTGGAACGAATGGTAAAAGTATATTTGTAGAATGGGAAAAAGAATTAACATCAGAAGAAAAATATTTTGAAGTTACTATAAATTATGTACTAACTGGCGTAATTACTCCTTCAACGACTGGCGAAAATAACGAAGATTTATACCGTGCAGTAAGCATTGTTTTAGCGGTACTCGTTGTTGCATTGATATTTTTTATATATCGGAATTATAATAAAGTAAAAATGATAAATGAACTTCAAAACGAGATAAATGGGTTAAACAAAGGCCTTGAAATATCGCATCTTAATTTACAAAATAAAAATAAGGAACTTCAAAGGTTAGAAGAATTAAACGAACACGTTTTAAAAGAATTGGATTTATCAAAAAATAAATTAAAAGATTATGAATTAAAAATTAATGAATTAAATGAAGAAATATTGCAGTGTAGGGATCAGGTTGGAAACCATACAAAATTAAAAGAAGAATTAAATTCAAAAGATGCAGTGATCAAAAGTTTAAATGATTACAAAAAATTATCTGAAGAACTTAAATTAAAAATTAATGAATTAAATGGACTCATTGGTGAAAAAGAAAGATATATTATTGAATTGAAAGAAAAAATCGGAGATTACGAGTCCCATAAAAGTGAAACATTAATGAATATATTAACGGATGACGAAAAACAGCTTATTGAATTAATTAGAGAGCACGGGTCAATTTCTCAAAAAGAAATCGTTGATGTAACTGGACTTACCAAACCAAAAGTTTCAAGAATGATTTCTGATCTTGAACAGAGAGGAATGGTTAGGAAAGTAAAAATTGGCAGAATTAATAAGATTGCTCTTTCAGAAGACTTAGATGGATCAATTTAAATGATTTATCCTCTAAAACTTATTTTTTTAAAATATATTTTTTACAATAGTAAACTATATGGGGTTTAAATGTACTCGTTTAAATCATAAATTCCAATGTTTGGATTAAGGATTTATTAATATAGTATAATTGTTAAATTGAAATCGAACAAGTATGGTGTGGATGTTTTAGGCTATCTAAATTGAAAATATCAGAAAATCCGATTTTTAATTTTTACCCCTTTTTAAGAATTACAGTGTTGAATTAGGTTATTTTCGAAACCAGGGTATTTTATAACTATTTGGGCTTATTTAGGTGAATATTATGAAAATACTTATTTCTATATGTGGTGAAGGGTTTGGACACACCACGCGCTGTATTGCAATTGGAAATGAACTTTCAAAAAAACACGAAGTCAAATATGCAGCATACGGCAAAAGTAAGGATTTTGTTGAAATGTCAGGGGGAGATGTTTTTGAAACATATCCTGAAATAAGGCTTTCTGGGAAAAACGGTAAGTTTGATGTTAAAAAGAGTATATTCAACAGTGATTATCACCCTGCACGGGCGATAAAAAAAGAAATGGACATAATAAAAGGTTATGATCCAGATCTGGTAATTTCAGACTGTAAATATAGTTCAGTTGTTGCATCAAAGGTTTTAAAAAAGCCTTATTATATAATAACGAATCAAAACTGCACTAAAACTGATAAAAAGGAAAAATACATTGTATATCCAGTAATGGAAATATTAAATGTTATAAACAAATCTGCAGAAAAAGTAATAATTCCAGATTTTCCACTGCCTTATACGGTGTGCGAATATAACTTAAAATTGTTAGAAAATCTTTCATTTATCGGTCCTTTAATTCGTTATGATGTAGTTCCTGAAGAAATTAGTGACGAAGGCTATATTTTATGTGTGATAGGTGGATTTGAATATCGATATAAAATATTGGAGCTTTTAAACAAGATTTCTGCTAAAAAAGGATTAAAAGTAAAGATGGTCTGCGGAAGTTATGATGTAGCAGAAAAACTTGAAAAAATAAAATCTAAAAATGTTGAAGTAATCCCTTTAACTACAAATATGGATGAACTTTTAAAAAAATGCTCATTCGTAGTATGTCATGGTGGACACTCGACACTAATGGAAGCTTCTTGTTTTGGAAAACCTGTAATAACTATTCCTGATTTGGATCACCCGGAACAGGAAAACAACGCGAAAAAAATATCTGACATGGAATGCGGAATTGCACTTTCATACAATACTATCGATAGTAACTTGGAAGAATCACTTGAAAAAATGATTTCAACTACAAAATATTATGAAAATTCCAAGAAATTGATGAATCTGTACCTTAAAAACAGTGGAACTGATAAGGTAATGGATATTGTGGAAAATGGACTTTAAATTTAAAAAAGTGAAAATTATGAAAATAACTATTCTTTCAGGCGGAACAGGAACCCCAAAATTAATTCAGGGTTTTAAAGAAATTCTTCCAAACGAAGATATTTCCGTTATTGTAAACACTGGTGAAGATACATATATTGGTGATATTTACCTGTCACCTGATATTGACACTGTTTTATACACGTTTTCTAACCTGATAAACGACGAAACTTGGTATGGGCTAAAGGGAGATACTTTCTTCTGTCATGAACAGCTTAAAAATTTTGGATTTGATGAAGTTTTGAGGATAGGAGACAAAGATCGAGCATTAAAAATGCATAAAACATCTCTTTTGAAAAAAGGAGTACCAATGTCTGAAATAGTGGATATTGAACGAAAATCTTTATCAATAAACTCAAAGATTTATCCAATGTCAAATGAAAAAATTGAATCCAAAGTTTTAATCGAAGAAAATAATGAAAAAATCCTTCTGAAATTTCACGATTTTTGGGTGTCAAGACGTGGAAATGCAAAAGTTTTAGATATATTCTACGAAAACTCAAATTATGCAAAAGCTGCAGTTGGGGTTTTGAAAGCAATTAAAGAAAGCGATTTTGTGATTATTGGTCCATCAAACCCGATAACATCAATTGGGCCAATTTTAAGCATTTCCGAGATAAAAAATGCATTAAAAGAAAAGCTGGTTTTTGCAGTTTCGCCAATAGTTGGTGAAAATCCTGTAAGTGGACCTGCTGGAACGCTAATGCATGCAAAAGGCTACCCTGTGAATGCAGTTGGAGTTTATGAATATTATAAAGATATTGTAGATGTTTTAGTTTTAGACAATAAAGATATTAACAAAAAGAAAGAAATAAATTGTGAAGTTTTATATGCTAATACGATAATGAAGACTATTGAAGATAAAATAAATCTCGCAAGAAATATCCTTGACTATTATAAATCCAAATAGTGATATTAAAAATATTATTGAGTAATATATTTATTGAGCATTAGGTTAATGTCAGGTTATTGCTTCGTAAACTGGAAAGTTAGCGGATTAATAAAGGAGATAATAATGATTCAAATAACCGTTGTACAAATTGATAATTACGGTCCATGGACAGTTACCCCCAATCCAAGAAGAGAAAGTGACTTACAGGCACTTCAATCAAGACTTTACTGCGATATGAACTTGCAATTTGGAGCACACAAAGGTCTTGCATTTTACACAAGATTTGACAATATTATTGCAATTACAAACGGAATTGATTTAGAAACCCACAAAAGAATTCAAAATAGTGTAAAAAATAGGTATCCATTTACTGTCAGCATGGCGGTAGCTTCAGCAGAAACTGCATACGAAGCTCAAAAACTTGCAACAGAAACGATTCAAGAATACGGCAGTGCACAAGACGACGTTAGAAAAGAAGTCTTGGATGTAGCTAATGAATTTGTATCAAATGGCTATGTGCAACTTGCACACGTTGATATAAATGATATAACTGGTAAATTAACCGATCTTGAAACTGCATACGATACTTATCTTTCAGTACAAAAAACAAAGCTTAAATTGATGGAAGAACTTAAAAAATACGATTCACTGGGCTTTTTCATTGGTGGGGACAACTTTATGTGTCCATGTAATGGAATGAACGAAAAAGATTTCCTTTGCATGTTTGAAGACATAAAAGATTCCTGTGGTATTGAATTAAAAGCAGGTATTGGTATTGGAAAAACTGCAGAAGATGCATCAAACCTTGCAGATATCGGTTTAGAAGTTATTCGAGAGGGAAAAACTGATTCCCAGGTTTACACCTTGAAGCAGGAAATCGATGAACAAAAAAATGTACCTTACAACTACATGTGCCCAATTTAAACTAATTCTTTTTTTATCTGGGATATTTTATGAAAAAATTAGATAAAATTTACAAGATTCCAAAAAAAATAGTCCTTGCTCCAATGGCCGGGATTACTGATGGCGATTTTTGTTTAAAATATAATGATACTTTTGGAATCGTGTGCCTTGGTGCATTTAATTTAGATTTTGACACAGATTTGGCAAGTAAAAAAATTCAAAATCGCGGAAGAAAAGAATTTATTTATGAGTTAAGTGAAATTGACGAAAAAATAAGTTTTGAAATTGAAAAAGCAAAAAAAAGTAATTCTTTAGTTTCTGTAAATATCCGTTTTAACGATTTTTCTAAAGCAGAATCTCATATAATCGAAATTTCAAAAAATGCAGATATTTTGGAATTAAACTGCCACTGCAGGCAGCCTGAAATAACTGATCTGAAACTTGGACAGAATTTATTAAAATTCGAAAATGAATCTAAATTAATTGATTTTTTAAAAAATATTCACAAATTAAATTTAGAAATTCCTATTTTTTTAAAATTACGGGCTAATTTTTTAAAAGCCGAAGAATTAATAAAATCGCTTGATAAAGTTAGAGTATATTTTGATGGAATACACATCGACTGTTTTAATCCTGGAAAAAATCATGCGGATTTAGAATACCTGAAAAAAATTAGGGAAAATTTCCCCGAAAAAATAATAATTGGCAACAATTCGGTTAATTCTGTTGAAAGTGCAAAAGAAATACTTGAATATGCCGATTTTGTATCTGTAGCACGGTGTGTACTGTCAAATAATATAGATTGGATTAATAAAATGTAACTAAAGTGGGGATTTTAGCATAGTTTTGAGATCGCCCTTAAAATATCTCCGTCGGAAAGTATTCCAACAAGTTTATTTTCGCTGTTAATTACCGGTAACTGGTTTATGATTTCTCTTCCATCTCCGTGAAGATCCATCTTTTTCAAAGCATCAACTGCAGATTCGTCCTGTTTGATCGTTACAACTTTTTTTGTCATAACATCTGCTATTGTGGTTTCTAAAGTATATTCATCGATAATTAAGTTATATCCTATGTCTGTAGTCGTTACAATACCGATTGTTTCGTTGTTTTGATTTACAACAGGCAGACAACTTATTTTATTTTTTAAAAGGGCTTCAAATGCTTCAACCACACCTGACTCAGGGCTAACTGAAACCACGTCACTGCTCATAATATTTTTAACAATTATTTCTTTGATTTTTTCCATTTTATTCTCCTGTTGTCTTTAATAATCCCAAAAGGTATTTAAATTAAATACTCAATTGTATATTAGATTTTAAATTTATTAAATAAACTATCGATTTCAAATAGAAAGCTTTAAATACTAATATTTTTTTAGACAAAAAATCAGCGGTTGAATGATATATGAAACGGGTAAATCTGTCTCATCATGATAAGGTGGCCAATGGAATCCGTCTTTTTGGAAATACGCTTATAGATGAGTTAAATTACGATACATTTATATGGACTAAAGAAATACTTGGCCCAGAAGACGTAAAAATTTGGAAAAAAACAATTGAAGAAGAAATTAAGAAAGGAAATAATATCTACAACATGGCAAGACTGTGCAGGGTTGGGGAAAACGATGATTTAAAAGACTTAGCTTTGAAATATGGTGTAAAATACTATGATTCATCAAATCCTAAAAAATACGATGAACTACAAGCTTATGCAAAAAGTGGACTTGATGGGGTTAATACAAAAGTAATGACAATCATGGGAACAAGCAGACAGTCTGGAAAATTCACAACCTGCATGATTTTAAAAAAAGAACTTGAAAAAAGAATTAATTTGGGAATTGTTGGAACAGAACCGCAGTCTTTAATTTGCGGTATTGATGAAATGGTGGTTCCTCAGACGATAGAAACCTGCCACTGTGCATCAACGATATTTGGGGCGGTAAAAAAACTTGATACTAAAAACAGGGATTTAATTATTGTTTCAAGTCAAACTGGGATATTTGCAGACACCTTAGAGGTTGGAACTGGAAGAGGTGGCGGTTTAATTAGTATTGCGGTTTTATTTGGTTCAAAACCTGATTTTACAATTTTAGCATCCGATACACAAGATTTAGAAATTATAAAAAAGAATATTTCTGCAATAGAACTTTTAAGTGGAAAACCCGTAATTGCAGTTACTCTAAATTCAAGATGCATGCGTGAAGAAAATTTGGAAGAATCGATTGAAAAAATGTCAAAAGAACTCGCGATACCTGTTATTGATGTTTTAAAAGGGATAAATCTCGATAAATTAATAAATGAAATTCTTCTGAAATTAAAAAATTAAATAAAAATAAAAAATTTAAAACTATTTTTTCAAATTTTCAACAAATTTATTTGAAATTGCCATAATTCCCAAAATTGGCGGAGCTCCCGGTGCTTTTGGAATTACTGATGCATCACACACGTATAATCCTTCAATTTCTGTTTCAAGGTTTTTATTAACGACTTTTCCAACTGCACACGTTCCTCCGGGGTGCGAGCCTCTTGGAACTGTTGAATAAATATTTTCAATTCCTAAATTATAAAGGTATTTTGAAGCTTTCGAAACGCCTTCACACAAAGTTCTCGTATCATTCATTGACATTTCTTTTTTTACGCTGTTTTCAAATACTTCTCCTGTATTTTCATCTTTAATTTTTACCATTAGGCCGAATACGTCGTTTTTATTTACTTCTTCAAATTCTGAAATTCTTTTATGCAGTAATTCTGAATAATGGGTTGCAAGTATAAAATCATCGTATTTTTTGTTTATCGCCATTGAAACTTCAGATTTTAACTTTGAATCTTTTAAAATTCCACCTACTGTTACAAAAGTGTCAATATACAAATTTTTACCAATTTCTTCATTATTTAATATAGTTTTTAAAATTCTTGGTGAATTTATTGCTCCAGCAGATACAATTACCTGTTTTGATCGGTAAATCCTAATTTCTCCACTTTTTTTATCGAGTGCTACTATCGAAAAAATGCCGTCCTGTTTTGCTAATTTCATTACAATCGTGTCTGTTACAATATCGTCGTTGTATTTTCTCAAAAAGTCACAGGGTATCCATTTAGCATCACATGGATCATGTGCACAGAGCCCGCAGTTTTTACAGAGTTCAAAGTTAATAAATTTTGGAGTTTTTGAAAAACCTGATTCTAAAAGTTTTTTTGAATTTTTTCTTAAGTAATCATCAGGAACGTCTGAAATTGATAACTCTTTTTCAATTTTTTCATATATTGGATCTTTTTTTGAAATATTGAACTCTTTTAAATCAATTCGAACTGCATTTGCAACAGAATAAACGCCTGTTCCACCAAATGAATTTGCATAGATTACTTCAACATTTTCTCCTTCGGATACATAGAAAGGATCACTTCCACTTTCAATCAGTCTTATATTCTGGTCTGGAAACGCCTCTTTTAACTCTTTAAATACTGTACTTCCCCCAACACCAGAACCTATCACAATAATGTCTTCCATGGTTTTACCTCAAAACTTACCGATAATTATAAATTATAATATAAAATACTCTTTTGATAGATTTTTTAAGATTCATAAAACACATTAACTTTTCGGTAAATATTATTTTATAAGAGAAATATGGTGACACCATGATTATTATTCCTGGCCTAAATTCACAAAATCTGGCCAAAGAAGTTGCAAAACTAACAAATTCGGAACTTGCAAGAGTGGAATCAAAGCAATTTCCTGACGGCGAAATATATGTTAGGGTTCACAATGAACTAAAAGGAAAAGATGCAGTTATAATTCAGACCCAAAACACGCAAAATGATTCAATTGTTGAAGCAATCCTAATGTGCGAAGCTTTAAGGGAAGAAGGAGTAAAAAGCATAACTTTAGTTGCACCATACCTTGCATACGCAAGACAGGATAAAAAATTCAATGCTGGAGAACCAATCAGCATAAAAGCGCTTGCAAAAGTATATTCAAGTATTTGTGACAGAATTATAACGATAAACCCTCACGAAACGCATATTGAAGAGTTTTTCGATATACCATTTATTTACGGGGATGCAATACCAAAATTAGCAGAACATGCAGGAGTAAAACTTGTAAATCCACTCGTGCTGTCCCCCGACAAAGGAGCAGTTGCACTTGCAAAAAGAGCAGCTGAAGAATTAAACTGCGAATGCGACTATTTGGAAAAAACAAGAATTTCTCCAACGGAAATTAAAATTGCGCCAAAAAATCTTGATGTATCTGGAAAAGATGTTTTAATTGTTGATGATATAATTTCAACAGGTGGAACGATGGCAACAGCAATTTCAATGTTGATTGAACAGGGTGCAAGAACAGTTATTGCTGCATGCGTTCACCCGGTTTTAATTGGGGATGCATTAAACAAACTCCACCTCGGAGGAGCTTCTGAAATTGTTGGAACAAACACGTACCCTTCAGAAGTTTCAAAAGTATGCGTTTCAACAATAATTGCAGACATATTAAACGGAGAATAATTAAAATAAAATAATTAACTATTTTTTAATTAAAATTAGAAAAAAGGAAAAGATATACTAAATTCGATTATTTGTCGTGTTCCCAGTAAAGTGCATCGAGAAGTATCGCTACAGGGTATTCCATGTTTATGGAAAGTTCTGAAGCATCTTTTATTAATTTATACGCTTCATCAGGAGTTTTTGGACTGAAATATGGAATTTCAACTGTTTCAAGCAATTTTTTGGTCCACTGGCCCATAGGAATTTGTGCAGAAATTTTTTCCTTTAAATCCCCCCGATGACTTATTATAATTAAAATAGGGATTTTATAAACTTTAACTAACGAACCTATCGCATTTATGGAGTTTCCAAGGCCAGAATTCTGCATCAAAAGCGCAGTTTTTCTGCCTCCAAGATACGCTCCAGCACAAACCCCGATTCCTTCCTCTTCACGAGTTACTGGGATGTGCTGAATATCTTTGTTATCATTTAGGTAATTTAAAACAGTTTTTAAATTTGCACAAGGAACACTCGTTACAAAATCAACCCCTGAATCTAGTATTGCTTTATAAACAGCTTCACTTGCATTCATAACTCCACCATCCGGTTTTTATTTTGGTGATAAAATTGAAAATTTACATTGAAGGATACGGCTGCACTTTAAACACTGCAGACACTGAAATAATAAAAAATTCAGTTAATGAATTTGAAGATTTTGAATTGACCGATAATGTGGACGATTCTGACATAATTGTCATAAATACCTGTATTGTCAGGCAGGAAACCGAACACAGAATGATTTCACGAATAGAATATTTCAAATCATTGGATAAAAAAGTTGTCGTAGCAGGATGCATGGCAAAAGCACTTTCCAAAAAAATTGAAAATCTTGCAGATGTTTTGATAATGCCAAGAGAAGCTCAGCATTCTGGAAACATCTTGAAAGATAAACTTTTAAAAGATTGTTTTGAAAAAAACAATGAATCAACTCAAAATTTAAATTTTGAAGATAGATTAAACGAAAAAATCAAAAAAGTAAGTTCGCAAGGATTAATTACCGCACTACCCATATGTGAAGGATGCCTTGGAAGTTGTACTTACTGCATTGTAAAACGTGCAAGAGGAAATTTAGTTTCATACGATCGAGATTTAATTGTTAAAAAGGCAGAAGAACTTGTAAAAACTGGCACAAAATGTTTGCTTGTAACTGCTCAAGATACGGCATGCTATGGGCTTGATAATAACGACAACCTTTCAAATTTAATAAATGATATTTCAGAAATTCCTGAAAAATTTGCAATGAGAATTGGAATGATGCACGCGAAATTCGCAGAACCAATACTTGACGAATTAATTGAATCTTTTAAGTCTGAAAAGGTCGTAAAATTCCTCCACCTTCCAATTCAAAGTGGTGATGACCAGGTTTTAAAAGATATGAACAGAAACTACACGGTTGATGAATTCATTTCTGTATTAAATGAATTTAAATCAAAAATTAAGAATTTAAACTTTACAACCGATGTAATTGTTGGATTCCCAACTGAAACAGAAGAAGCATTTCAAAACACTCTTGAAATTGTAAAAAAGATAAAACCTGACTTTACCCATGCTGCAAAATATTCTCAGAGAAAATACACAAAAGCAGCTGTTTTAAAACAGGTTGATACAAAAATAAGAAAAGAACGGTCTGAAATATTAAATGAATTAAGGCGGGAGTTAAGTTACGAAAATAATAAAAGACATATCGGTGAAACTTTCGAAATACTTGTAACCAAAGATAATATGGGAGTCACTGACAACTGTAAAAATGTAATTTTTGAAGAACCTACAAAAATCGGTGAGTTTAAGCGAGCTAAAATAACTGGTGCAAAGACTTTCGGACTTTCGGGTAAACTGATAAATTAATCTCTTTTTTTTCGATTTTATTTAATATTACACTTACATTTTTAATTCCTTTTTTAACCTTAAACCGATGTACCTACACAAAGACCCACATAAAAACAATATATAGTTAGGATTTGACAGAATAATTGGGGAGATATAAAGGTGTCACTAATGAAATTGGGTACTAAAAAAATTGGAACAAAACTTTTAATATTTTCAATAATAACAGTCATAATTCCAATTGCGATCCTCGGTATTGTTTCAAATAATACTATTACACAGGATATGAAGGAACAATCTGCGGATAAATTGGAATCAAGCAATGAGATGGCAAATACCATCATGGACAGTAGATTTACCGAACTTTGTACTTTGGCAGAATATGCCTCATACACTCAAGGTGTAAAAACTAGTATCAAAACTGGAAATGTAGATGACCTTGAATTAAGGGCTGAAACGCTCAAAAGTGCTTCTAACGCTGATTTGGTAATATTTACGGGTAATGGGGGAAGTACAATTGCTTCTTCATCTGGTGAAGGTATAACATTAGATTCAACAATTTTAAAAGTTTCAAAATCCTCTGAGAAATCAGGATTTGAAAAAATACCTGAACAAACTGCTTTAAAATTTAGTGATGCAGACGTTACAGGCACTGATTCGGCACTATCAATTGTGGTGGCGTATCCTATCTATGATGATGCAGGAACACTTGGATATGTTGCATTCATCGATGTTCTAAATAATGATCATGCTTTGGTTGATAGTATAAAAGCTTCAACTGGTGACGAATCTACGCTATTTTTAGAAAATTACAGAATATCCACGAGTGTAGTTTCAGGAAATAGCCGAGCTGTGGGAACCACTGCATCAGATGTAGTATATAACACAGTTGTAAAAGAAAACACTGAATTTATGGGTAGTGCAAATGTTGTTGGACAAAGTTTCCTTACAAAATATGTACCTCTAAAAGATTCAAATGGTGCTACAATAGGTATGCTCTTTGTAGGAACTCCAGAAGCTCAATTTACACAAATGGTCAACAATGCAAGAAATAATACGATAATTATTGCATTATTTGGACTGTTAATTGCTGTGGTTATTTCTTTAATTTCTTCAAGAAGTATTACAAAACCCCTCAATCAATTAGAAGATGGGGTACATAAATTTGGTAGCGGAAACTATGATCACACAATAACTGTGAAAACTGGCGATGAATTAGAGGATCTTGCAGATTCATTTAATAAAATGGCCAATGACATTAAAGAACTGCACTCAATACTGGATGCAGATAAGTTATCCCTTGCAAATACTTTAAAAGAAATATTTGAGGTTATGAATCACCTTGCAGAAGGAGACTTTTCAATAAGGGCTGACGAAAACAGGGAACGAAATAAACTTCAAAAAACAATTAACCATGCAATTGAAAATGTTTCAAAAATGATGGAAAATTTGAAGTCAGAAATCACAGTATTAAGTGGCGAACTTGAAGATGTTAGTGAAGGGCTGAAAAGAGCTAAAGAAACTTCAGAACAGGTTACCGATGCTGCAAATCAGGTTGCAACTGCTGCAGCTGATCAATCCGCAAAATTACAGGATACTTCCGATGACCTTGAAAAAACTGCGAAAGCTGCAGATATGGTATATAATGATGCAGAACAGAGCGTTGATTCAGCAATCGAAGTAAAAGATAATTCAGAAACTGGTGTTAAAAAGGTTGAAAATGCAATAGACACCATGCAGAAAATTACAAATGTAATTGACGAACTTGGAAAATCTATTCAAGAACTTGGGGAAGAATCCAAAAAAATCAACGAAGTTACAGTTTTAATTAAAGATGTTGCAGAACAGACTGGACTTTTAGCACTAAATGCATCAATTGAAGCTGCTCGTGCAGGAGATGCTGGAAAAGGCTTTGCTGTCGTTGCAAGTGAAATTAAATCTTTAGCAGAAGAAATTAAGAAATCCGTTGAAGATATCAATAGAACAATCAATGGAATTAACAAAAAAGTTGAAACAACAATTGATTTAGGCCTTGCAGGAAGAGATGAAGTTGATAGGGGAGTTGTTGCAATTGATGAAGTTAACAGCGCATTTATGAAAATAAAAGAAAGCGTTGAAACATCCGCAAAAATGATTGCACAAATTAAAGACAATGCTAAAAATGCATCGAACAATACTCAAGAAGCACTTAGAAACGTGCAAGATATCGCATCAATTTCCGAAGAGTTTGCAGCAACAGCAGAAGAGCTAACCGCATCCTCAGAAGAACAAAATAGGGCTGTTGAAGAAATAGATGCTTCAGCAGAGAGAATGATGGATATTTCAAGAAAATTAGCAGAAGATGCAGATGAATTTAAGACTAAATAAATACTAAGTAATTACTCTTTTTATTATTTTTAATTATTTCAAAAAAGATTTTAAAAAAGTTTAAAAATTTAAATTATCTAAAGATGGGCTGCATTGAGCACTTCATAGGAAGTGGAAGCGGTCTTTTTGGTGCGCCAATTGTTTCAGAACTTATTTTTTCAATCAATTTTTCAACAGACAATGATTCTTTTTTAGGTTTTTTCAGTTCTGATTCTTCCCTAACTGTTACGGTTAGTTTACCGCTTTCCATTTCACTGTCACCAACTACAACAACGTAGTTTACCCAGTCAGTTCCAGCGTTTCTAATTTTTTTACCCATGCTTTCTTCTCTATCGTCGAAGTCAGCTCTAATTCCTGATGCTCTTAATTTATTCACAACTTCAAGAGCGTATTCTTCATGTTTATCCCCTACCGGAATAACTCTTGCTTGAATAGGGGTTAACCATGTTGGAAGTGCAGGTGGTTTATTTTCTAAGGTACTTAAGTAAGCATTTTCTAAAAGACCACATAAAACTCTTTCAACACTTCCTGTTGGGGAGCAGTGGAGGATAATTGGGTGAACTTTTTTGTCGCCGTCGTGAACAACGATTCCAAATCTTTCAGCACTTTCAACGTCGATTTGAACGGTTGGGTTTTCAATAGGTCTTCCAAAGCTGTCAACAACTGCCATATCTACTTTTCCAACCCAGTAGTGTTTTCTTCCGGATAAGATTTCTAAAATTGCATCTTTTCCGTATTTTTGTTTGTATTCTTTTGCCATTGCAAAGAACCATTCTTTATTTTCGTCAAAGAAGTCTTGTGTGAATCTAAATATTATTGCATAAGGGGTTTTAAAGTCATCTCCAGTTTTTAAACCCATCCAAAGCTGGTCTTCAAATGCTTCCATTGCCTGTTTCATATCCATACATACTGTATGCATATCTGGCATTGTAAATGCTCTTAATCTTTTTAAACCAACTAATTCTCCTCTTTGTTCGTACCTGAAGCTGTAGGTTGAGAGTTCGTATAATCTTAAAGGCAGGTGTTTTGGTAAAAGATACATGTCTTTTTTCATCATGAATTGGCCAAAGCAAGCTGCGAATCGAAGCATTAAATCTTTTCCGCCTTGTGTAAATCTGTACTGTCTTTCTCCAAATTTATCTGCGTGTTCTCTTATCGCGTTATTTTGAAGGTCGTACATTACAGGTGTTTCAACAGGCATTCCTCCACGTTCTACAACGAGGTTATAAACGTAGTCTGAGAGTAAATCCCTTATTAATTTTCCTTTTGGATACCATCGGAAATGTCCTGCATCTGAACTTGGTTCATAATCGCATATTTCCTTTTCTTTAATGTATTTTACGTGAGGCGGTTCTCCTCTTTCAGTTGCTTCTTCTTTAATTTCGAGTTCGTGTTTTAAAAGAGCTAAAAGTCTTTTGTCGTCCATTTTGGAGATAATTTCATCGTTAACTTCGGTAAGATTTTGACTTTCTCCATCTATGATGTAAAATTTTGAAACAACTTTTTCTTTTTTAACTTCTTCTTTTCTGTCAGTTGTTATTTTTCTTGAGAGTTCGCTTAACGGGTGTCCTTTACAGCTTATTTTAAATGATTTGTACCATCCAAATGGTGCTCTCAATACTTCGTAGTTATTTGAAAGTTCGCTTTCAATTTCTGCTAAAATTTCTTTTGCAGTAGCTGGAGACCCTAAATCACTTGATAAATGTGCATAAGGGTAAACTACAACGTTTTTCACTTTTAAATTATCTGCAGTTTTAATTATTTCTTCAACAGCGTTTTTAACGACAGCATTTGGATCAGATTCATCATCTTTTTCAACAGCGATAAAAACGGTTAAACATTCATCCATTTTCCCATTTAAAACATCAGTTTTTTCTGCAACCTTGGTTTTTTCCTTGGCTTCAAATTCCAAATAATCGGAATGTATTAAAAGTGTTTTCATTTTTTCCCTCTATTTAGTAAGGATCTAGTTGTACTGGTAATTTACATAAAATTTATATGTTTAATTGGGATACACAATATAAAAAATTAATTACTGTGTTTTACGGTGTTTATTTGTATTGATCTTTTTTTTAAAAACTAATTATTTTACGTTTTATTAACTGGTGGCTATCATGGATAATTCTAAAGACTTAATATGTATTGGATTTGAGGGAACTGCTGAAAAATCCGGTGTTGGAATAATTACTTCAAAGGGCGAAGTTCTGTTTAACAAAACAATAATTTATACTCCGCCTGTACAGGGAATTCACCCAAGAGAAGCCGCAGATCACCACGCGGAAACTTTTGTGAAACTTTTAAAAGAAGCATTAAACGAAGTTCCTCTCGAAAAAATTGACCTCGTTTCATTTTCACTAGGTCCGGGACTTGGTCCAAGTTTGAGGGTTACTGCAACAACTGCAAGAGCACTTTCTCTTTCAATAAATAAACCCATAATTGGGGTAAATCACTGTATCGGTCACGTGGAAATTGGAAAATTAACAACTGAGGCAGTGGACCCGCTTACATTATATGTAAGTGGCGGAAACACTCAAGTTTTAGCATACACTGGAAAAAAATACCGTGTAATTGGTGAAACTCTCGATATTGCGATAGGAAACTGTCTCGACCAGTTTGCAAGGCACTGTAATTTACCACATCCTGGTGGAGTTTACGTTGAGAAATATGCAAAAGATGGAAATAAGTTTATAAAGCTTCCGTACACCGTTAAAGGAATGGATCTTTCTCTTTCAGGGTTATTAACGTCTGCAATGAAAAAATACGATTCAAAAGAAAGAATTGAAGATGTATGCTACTCATTGCAGGAAACTTCATTTTCAATGCTCACAGAAATCACCGAAAGAGCGCTTGCACATACTAATAAAGCCGAAGTAATGCTTGTTGGGGGAGTTGCTGCAAATAATCGGTTAAAAGAAATGCTTAATATTATGTGTGAAGAGCAGAATGTTGATTTTTACGTTCCAGAAAAACAGTTTTGTGGCGATAACGGTGCAATGATTGCATGGCTTGGAATTTTGCAGTATTTAAATGGAAAAAGAATGGATTTGAACGATACAAAACCGATTTCAAACTATCGAAGTGACATGGTCGAAGTTAACTGGATACATGACGAAAATAAAACTTTAGAAAATGGAAATATTAAATCTCGAAAAATTCCAAAACATTTAATCGGAAAAGGCGCTGAAGCCGATATTTCAAAAGGAAGGTATTTAGAATTTGAATCTATTACAAAAGAGCGAGTTAAAAAAGGATACCGTATTTTAAAACTGGATGACTTGATAAGGACAAGAAGAACAGTAAAAGAAGCCCGATTCTTGGCAGCAGTTAAAGAATTTGGAATTTATGCACCAAGCATTTATGACATCGATAAAGAGAACAAAAAAATTACAATGAGCTACATTCACGGAAAAATTGCAAAAGACGAAATTGAAGATGGAAATATCGAATTTTGTAAAAGTTTGGGGGAAACTATTGGAAAAATGCATGGCAGTGGAATTGTGCACAATGATTTAACAACTTCAAACTTTATAATTTCAAAAAATCCCTATATAATAGATTTCGGGCTTGGAAAATACAGCGATTTAATTGAAGACAAGGCAATTGATTTGATAGTCTTAAAAAAATCGATAATGAGTATCCACTACGATAAATTTGATCCAGTCTGGAATAAGATAATTGAAGGATACAAAACGTATGAACTGGCTGAATCGGTTTTGGAATGCATAAAAGAGGTTGAAAAACGGGTAAGATACCTTTAATTTTTTATATTATGTCGGGGACTAAACTTAATTATATATAATTAAATGTCCAAAAATATTATCATGATACTTTGGAGGTAGAGTATTATGAAAAGACTAAATCATTCAAGATGCCGGATTAACGACTGTGCTTACGTGGTTGCAATAAGTCTGGGTCTGAATATTCTAGGATCCCAGGCTGTTACATACCTTCAACTGCCTGCATTTTTAGATAGTACTGGAACTATTTTGGCAGCTGTGTTATTGGGACCCTTATTCGGCAGTTTAGTCGGCCTTTTAACAAATTTAATCGAAGGATTTTTTATTTATTCTGGACTGTACTATTTTGCAATAGTCAATATTTTGATTGGGTTTGTTACAGGAATTATTTTTAAAAAATACCCGTTCAATGTGAAATATGTGGTTATAACAACAATAATTCTCGCGTTAATTGGAACGATTGTTGGAAATATAATTGCATACTATTTGTTTGGCGGAATTACTGGCTCACCAATCGATGATGTAACAATATATCTTGCAGGTAGTGGGATGAGCGTTTACAATGCAGTATTTGTTAGCGGATTTATCATAAATTTATTCGATAAAATAATTTCATTTGTTCTAGTATTCTTAATAATTGGATTTTTCCAAAAATACGTTGATAAATGCTATTTAAATATCAAATTTGATGATAAAACCAAATAATTCCCGTATTTACCTAAATTTTTAGCTTTTTTAACTTTTTTAACGTTATTTATTAAATCATAATTTTACATTTTTAGAATGTTTTGGTTTTGAATCTTTTTTTATTTTTTAGATATTCATATATAGCTTGAAATTTAATGTAAAATAGATTTTTAGCATACGTAAATTTTCTATTTTTTAAGACGTATTTACAGTAAGGTGAATATTGTGCTAGTTATTCCTGCAGTTGATATGAAAAATAAAAAATGTGTACAGCTTATCCAGGGAAATCCTGATAAGAAACACGTTGAATTAGATAATCCTCCTGAAATTGCAAAAAAATGGGTAAATGAAGGTGCAGAAATGCTTCACCTCGTGGACCTTGATGGAGCACTTGATGGAAAACGGGTAAACGATGAATTTATCGAAGAAATAATTAAAACATCAGGAGTTCCCGTTCAAATTGGTGGCGGAATTCGATCGATCGAAGATGCGGAATACCTCGTTGAAAAAGGGGCTAAAAAAGTAATTATTGGAACTATTGCTGTAGAAACTCCTGAAATAATAAAAGAACTTTCTAAACGTATCGGCAGTGAAAAAATAATGGTTTCACTTGATGCAAAAGACGGCAAAGTTGTAATAAAAGGCTGGAAAGAAAAAACAAAATACACTCCTGTTAAAATTGGAAAAATACTCGAAGAAATGGGCGCTGGAAGTATTTTATTTACAAACGTGGATAGTGAAGGTCTTTTAAATGGAATAAATATCGAACCAACAAAAGAACTTGTCGAAAACTTGAAAATACCTATTGTAGCATCAGGCGGCGTTACAACAATCGATGACCTTTTAAAATTAAAAGAAATCGGGGTATATGGGGTAGTAGTGGGTTCTGCAATTTATAAAAACCTGATAAATTTAAAAGAAGCAATTGAAGCAGTAAAATAAAGTAATTTAATATACGTTTTGGTGGTTTGATGGACAAAATTGGTAAAATAACGGCGGTAGGTCATATTGCACTTGATTATATATTCAATGTGGATAAATTTCCAGAATTAAACACTTCAATGCAGATTCCAACTGCTAAAAAATACTATGGCGGTGCTGCATGTAATGTTGCAGCAGAAATTGCAAATTTAGGCGTAAAATCAGAAATACTTTCATGTGTTGGAACTGACTTTAAAGCTTCAGGATATGGAGAATATTTAGAAAAATTGGGCGTTTCAACCAAAAGCGTGTTTGTTTCAGAGGAAGAAGAAACTCCAAAGGCATGGATCTTTACTGATCCTCAAAACAACCAGATAACGTACTTTTTATGGGGTGCTGCAAAACACTACCCTGAAATCGAAGTTCCAGAATTTGATTCAGAAATTGTACACCTTGCAACTGGAGACCCAAATTACAATTTAAAATGTGCACAAAAAGCAAGTTCGAAAGGAATTCTCGTATCATTTGATCCAGGACAGGATTTAACATTATATTCTAAAGAAAACATGGAAAACATCATCGAAAACGTTGATTTTTTATTCATGAACAACCACGAATTCCAGAGAACCCTTGATTTATTGAATATTTCTGAAAAAGAGCTGATTAGTCGAGTTAAAGTTTTAATTGTAACTTATGGAAAACAGGGAAGCATCATATATTCAGAAGATGATGCAATTAAAGTTCCTGCGGTATTAACTCAAGCAAAAGATCCAACTGGTGCGGGAGACAGCTACAGAGCTGGATTTTTAACTGCGTATTTAAAAGGGCACGATTTAAAGAATTGTGGACTTGCAGGTTCATGTGTAGCTTCTTTTGTTGTAGAGCAGGTGGGATGTCAAACCAACCTTCCATCATGGGACATGGTTATTGAACGACTTAACGAAAACAACCTTCTATAATTTTTTCTTTTTTTAGTTTTTATTACCTATTTTTCCAAAAGCTATTTTTTAATGGCGATTTGTTCAAATCTAAATGACAATTTATATATAATTTAAATTTTAAAAATTAACGTTTGTATTACAAAAAATGGTGGTGATCGTATGGCAAGAGAACAGTGGGCCTCTAAGATGGGTTTCATTTTAGCGGCAGTCGGTTCTGCAGTTGGTCTTGGAAATATATGGCGTTTTCCATATATGGCATATGAAAATGGTGGTGGAGCGTTTTTAATTCCTTATTTTGTTGCTTTATTGTTTGTTGGTATAATGGTAATGGTTTTAGAGCTTGCTTTGGGGCATTCAACAAAAGGTTCAGCACCTCTGGCATTGAGAAGGCTTGGAAAGAACTTTGAATGGATAGGCTGGCTTGCAATAGCTACTGCATTTATAATTACGACGTACTATACTGCAATTATTGCATGGGCATTAGTATACCTTGTTAAATTATTTATGGTCGGATTCCCAACTGATTTTGGCGGATTTTTCTTTAGTGATATTTTAGCACTTTCTTCAGGTCACGGGGACCTTGGAGGATTTAACTTGCCAATATTGGTAGGATTGGCTTTGATATGGGGTGTAAATTACATTGTTGTAAATTCAGGAGTTAGAAAAGGTCTTGAAAAAGCAAATGAAATTTTAATGCCCGTATTATTTTTCCTAATTCTCGCACTCGTTGTAAGGAGCATTACCTTACCTGGCGGTCTTATGGGTATTGAATACTATTTAACGCCTAATTTTGCGGTGTTATTAACACCTAAAGTTTGGATTGATGCATTTTCCCAGATATTCTTTACATTGAGTCTTGGATTTGGTATCATGGTAGCATATTCAAGCTACTTACCTAAAAAATCAGACTTAACTGCAAGTGCATTTACAATTTCATTAATGAACTGTGGATTTTCATTCTTGGCAGGATTTGCGGTATTTGGAACACTCGGATACATGGCAATGACACAAGGAGTACCTATTTCAGAAGTTGTAACACAAAGTATCGGTTTAGCATTCGTTGCATTCCCACAAGCACTTTCATTAATGCCTGGAGGAATTATACTTGCTGCAATATTCTTTATCGCACTATTTGTTGCAGGAATTTCCTCATCAGTTTCACTTGTTGAATCAACTGCATCAGCGGTAATTGATAAGTTTAATCTTCCAAGACACAAAGCAGCTTCAGCAGTTATTGCAACTAGCTTCTTTGCAAGTTTAATTTATGCAACAAACGCAGGTCTTTACTGGTTGGATTCAGTAGACCACTACATCAACTGGTTTACAATTCCGCTTGTTGCAGTACTTGAAATAATCGTTTCAATATGGATATTTAAAGGAAGCAAACTCGAAAAATACATCGACAACCTTTCAGAATACAATTTAGGATCTTTCTGGAAATTCTTTGCAGGAATATTCTCTCCATTGTTCTTGATATACATGATATTGAATGGAGCTTGGACAGAATTAACTTTAGGCTACGAAGGCTATGCACCAATATTTTTATTGTTGAGCCTTGGAATTCCAGTATTTGGTCTTGTGGTTTCATTAATTATGCCAATGATTCCATGGATTGATAAAGGAAGAGAAATCGAAGAATGGGACGAGTTTGTAAAAAAGGATGAAGAATAAGGAGGTAATAAGATGAGTACCGGTGCCATAATAATGTTCTTATTTGGAGCAATCGTTTTATGGGGAGGTTCAGCATATTTCCTCCATAAAACGCTAAAAAATAATAAGGAATAATACAGGAACCAAAATTTATTACTTTTTTTTACTTTTTATTTTTAAAATAAATTAAAAAAATTAGGGTTTATAATCCTTTAAAAAAAGATAATTAACAATGCAAATTTTCAATAGTGCTTGTTTTTTATATGTTTTATAATATATGAGTTAGTAATTTTGATTAATCATTATCCTGTTATTGGCACGGTGGTTTAATGTTATTTAGGAAGCTTTCAACGATAGAAAGGGTATATAATATTGGAATGGAACACGATTCGATTAATTATGTATTTAATTACATAACTAACTTTATCAAAGAATCAGAACGAGACCTTGTAAAACTTTACGATTTAAAAGTGCTTGATAAAATTGTGATAAATGACATAATGACTAAAGATTTAGTCGTTCTTGATGAAGAAGAATCAATCGATGAACTTGGGAAACTTATAAAACAATACCGGCACATGGGCTACCCCGTATTTAATTCAAACAAAGAACTTGTTGGAATTGTTACATTCGATGATTTAAGGACAAAAAAATCATCAATGTCTAGGTTAAAAAAATTAAAAATAAAAGACATAATGACAAAAAAAGATGAAATTGTTTCAATTTCGCCCTATTCTTCAGCTTCGGAAGCTCAAAAAATAATGGTCGAGTACGATATTGGAAGAGTATTGGTTGTCGATGATGGAAAACTTAAAGGAATCGTTACCAAAGGAGATATTGTAAGAACCTCTGAAATTTACAACCCTGAGCCTAAAATAAACAAATGCAGCCACATTACAAATATCTACTTTTACGGGGACAATCCTAAAAAAGTTGAAGAACTTGCAGAAGAGATAATTGTGTTAATGGGTGCAAGAGGCTACATTATCAGTGAAAAAGAAGACTTCATCGAAATTTCAGACAGGGAATGGGAGCCAATTGCAAAGATAATGAAAAGGAATGGTAAAATTGACCACATTTCAATAGACACGAAACTTATAAACATTCTTGAATTAAATATTATAAAAGAAGTATTGAAATTAATTGAAAAACCTAAATTCGAAGAAGTAATAATAACTGATCACATTACCCTCGTAGATGAAAAATCAGCAATTCAAAGGATAATTACCGATGTAACCATGTTTGAAAAGAGCATGAAGACTTTTGGAACTATTACGGTCAGGATTGACTTCTAACCTTTAAGGTGGAAAAGATGTACCAGATTATTAGATATGAAGGGGGAGTCTACAAAAATAATATTTTGAAGGAATGGATTGAAGACGTTGGTGGATTTATAATTCAAGAGCACGTAATGCAGCTCGATGTCTACATGACAATTGCAATTCCCCAAAATGAAATTGAAAACTTTAAGGAAGAAGCAAAAAAATACAAAGGAAAAATAGTAGAAACCCCTCTTGCAGGAATTGAGATTGCAATTGTATCCCCAAGCCTTTCAAGACACCACCTGCCCCACATTGCATGCGATGTTTCAGAATATGTAAGAAAATTCGGTGCAAAACCAAATATGATTGGACTTGCACACGGCGCTGGAAAAAACATCAGTGAGATTCGAGAAAAGGAAAAAAGACTGATTCAAGAACACGACATCGCAATTTATGTTATGGGAAACTTTGAATCCTGCATTTTAGATAAAACCCACCTTTTTAAAGTCGATATTCCGCTTGTTGTAACGGGTGGCCCTGAAACTCTCGATATACCATACACTTATGTTGGAAACCTTGGAAGGCGAGCGCAGAGACTTAGAAAAGGGGAAGAAATAAGGGCATTACGACAGATGATTGATGAAGTTACCAAAAAAATAAACGATAAAAGAATGGAACTTTCATACGACCCTCCAATTATTCCACCCGTAGTTTTAAAAGATGAAATCGAAAAAAGAATAGATGAAGTTCGTGGAATTCTTGCACCGATGCCAATCGTGACGCAGTTGGATGGTTTGAGAATTAAAATGGATTATGATAGAAACCACGAAGAAATCGAAAATGTTAAAATCGGTAAGTATCTTTTAAAAGATATTGCATATGTTACAAGGTCTGAGATGAAAAATTACATTCTGATCAAGTTAAAATCAACATCAGAACTTAAAACGGATGAAAATAAAGCTTAATTTAAAATCATCAAGAAAATAGGGAAAAAATATGGAAATTGACAGAACTATTGAAAACGAAACTGAAATCGAAAACGAAGAGTCAGAACAGATAATCGAGGTTCCACTACCTCCCGGACTTCCACAATCAGTTATTGGAAGGCTTACATGCGTCTGCGATATTGGATACGAAATAAAAAAAGACGAAATGATGGACAAAGAATATCCAATAATTAAAGGTACACAAGAGCAGATTGACTACGTAAAAGACTACATCTTTTTATTTACTGAACTAAAACTTGCTTTAAGGGAAATTTCAAGGCTTGCAAGACGGTTCAAAACGGACGTTAAAATATTCACCGAAGACGATGAATTGCAGTACGTACTTGGATTTGCAGTTCAGGACGTATCTGGAAGAGAAAGGTTTGAAGTATTAATGGAAAAGCCTGAAGGAGAAGGCGAAAAAATAGTAATTCTCGAAAGGGAATTTTACGTATATCTCTAAACTGTTTTAAAATTTTTTTATTCTCAAACATTTAAAACAAACTTTTTCAAGCGGTCTTTTCTTTTTTAAATTTTAATAACCATTTCATCTTAATTTTAAATTAATCTTTTTAAATTTAGTTGAAAAAAAGAAAGAAAGGTTTATTTTGCGGTTTCAGTAGTTTCTTTGGTTTCTTCTTTTATTTCATAAATTCTAAATTCATAAGCCATAAAATCATTATTATCAGTAAATAATAATTTGGGGTAATGGGAATATCTACCCGGTTCAATGCGGTAAGCCCTCATTTCATATGTTTTGGGATAAGGGTTTCCATCAATATCTTGATAATTAAGATGTAATTTCAATGGAAAAGTTGTTAAATCTGAAAATCCGCCTTTTTTTGAACATAACCCCATAATTTTAAGTAAATTCCAAGGTAACGGAATTTTTAAAACTTCTTTTGAAGATTCATAAGGGGTTACTAAATTGTAGGTGTCTATTCGGATTTTATTATTACTTGCAAGTGAAATATCGGGGGTTCCTCCGAAATAATAAGAATGATCAAATTCATTTTCGATTTTATAAATTAAAGGATCATTTTCATACTTTTTGTAAAAATTTTCAAATAGTTTTGAATGTTCAATTTCCCAAGTATACTCAATATTCTTTGCAAATCCTTTTCCAATATTATAAACTTCAACATATACTTCATCTTCAATATTAATTTCAACTTTTTCTAATTCAAATGGGTCAGCAACATTGTTATTTTTTTTAACTTTTGATAAAAATTCCGAAATCATTTTTTCATAGTATTCAGGTTCTTTGTAAGATGTAGACCAAACCCCTAAGTGATCTTTAACAAAACTGTTATTAAATGCAGGATATTTTTCTATAACTTTCTCAAAATTATGAAAATAAATGTTTAATCTATCTTTAGCAAGTAATTCGGGTTTATACTGTGCCTTTCTTTGTTTTTCCAATTCAATCAATTGATTTTTACCTTGTTTTAGGCCTAAAACCGCAATAATTGCTACTAAAAAAGTTCCAATCCCTGAAGCTCCATCAATAAAATAATCAATAAATTGGGTTGTTATAGTATTTGGTGCAAAAACTTTCATAACTGAAATTAATACGATAATCGATATTATGAGCAATACAACGTCGCCTTCACTAACATCTTGGTTAAACAAGTGTTTTGGCATTATTGCAATTAATGTAAAGTATATTAAAAATATGGAAAAGTAAAATCCTAAAACTGCCAATAGCCCCCAATAAATATAAAAAACAATATCTTTAGGAATAATCTCAAAATAATTTAAGATTACAGTAAGTATGAACGGCAATAATAAAAATTTAAGCGTAAACCTAAAAGAAAGTATTTTTTCTAAAATTGAAAATATTTTTTCATCATTTTTCTTTAAATAATCTTTAAATTTTCCCAAAAATTCCCCTCGATAAAAATTCAATTAAAATAATTACCCCCAACTTAAATATTAAAACTTCCTTTTTTTAAATTTTAATAACCATTTTCATCTTAAATTTGATCGAAAAGTGAAAAAAGAATATTTAGTCTTTTATGATTATTTAAAAAAACTATTTTAAGAACTTTTAGAACCTTTGAGGCCATCAATCTTTTCTAAATCAGTTACAAATTTTATATATTCCTCATATGTTAAAGTATAGGTAATTACTTCGGAGTCTGAATAAACTCTTAATGTAAAATTATCATTTTCAGGATGTAATTTAATTGCCTGAATTTTTTCTAAATTAAGATACTGTTTAACTCTTGTAGATTCAAAACAAAATAATTTCATTTTTATCACCATTCACCCTAAATTTAAATTAACAGTTATTTAATTTTAACATTATTTCTTAATGCCTTTAAAAGAAATAAAATATAATTCACTTTTTCCAATCGTTTTAAAAGACTAAGGCGTAAAAAAAGCTAAAGATGTATTTAAAATTTTAAAATAACTCGGTTTTTCTTTTTTAAATTTTAAATAGTAAATCGACCCATAACATTTAACAAACCAGATACGGTGTTAAAAATGGGACTCGAAGGAATATTTGTTATCGCTTTAACGATAATTGTTTTACTCGGACTTTTGAAATTTATCACGAACAAATAATGTCTTTTAAATTCTAATTTTTATAAACATAGATTATTTACATGACTTTTTTTAAAAGATTTAATCAAGAAACGCTTGAAGGGCAGGTGGAAAAAATGCAAGAAGTTCACAAGTGGCACAACGACCTTACCGGCAAAAAACTCGTAGAAAATTTAAAGAAAAACCTTTTTGATGCGTATTATTTTGAAGATGAAAGCGAAGTTTCTAAATATATTATGAATTACGTTGGAACGGGAACTAAAATTGGTTTTGGAGGTTCAGTTACAGTACAATCATTAAATATTGCAGAGCAAGCAAGGGAAAAAGGTGCGGTAATTTTGGACCACAATGATGCGAGCCTTACGCAGGAAGAAAAAATGGATATCATGAGACAGCAATTAACGTCTGATATATTTATTTCAAGTACAAATGCAATTACTGCTTCAGGGGAACTTGTAAATATCGATGGGGTTGGAAATCGGGTTTCTGCGATTGTGTTTGGTCCGAAAAAAGTAATAATTGTTGTTGGATTAAATAAATTATGTAAAGATGTTGAAACTGCATTTGAAAGAATCAGAATGGAAGCAGCTCCAAAAAACATGAAAAGATTGGGATTTTTAAACCCGTGCATAAAAACAGGCTATTGTGTAAACTGCGATGCAGAAACAAGAGCTTGCAGGATTTATTCAGTAATTAAAAGAAGACCAATGCTTACAGATATGACTGTGCTTGTTGTAGGAAAGAGTCTTGGATTTTAAATTTGGTGAAAGCATGAATCAAGTTATGGAAACAATAAAAAACAGGAGAAGTGTCAGAAAGTTCAAAAAAGAGCAACTAAAGGACAGTGAAATTGAAGCAATACTCGAAGCTGCAATTTATGCGCCAACTGCACTAAATGAACAGCCCTGGCACTTTACAGTAATTCAGAACAAGGAATTGCTCGACGAAATAAATATCGTATCTAAAAAAACGCTTGCAGAAAATCCGGATTCAATGAAAAATCTGCCTGAAAGTCTGATAAATGCAATGAGTAATCCGAAATATAATATACTTTACGAAGCTCCAACTTTAATTGTAGTTTCTGGAAATAAAAACGCACATGCAGCGATTGTTGACTGTTCTGCGGCAATTCAGAACATGCTCTTGGCAGCAGAAAGCATGAATATCGGTTCAGTCTGGCTTGGACTTGTAAGGCCTTATTTTACAACTGAAAATGTTAAGAAATTAAATATTCCAGAAAACTTTGAACCATTCTACGGGGTTGCATTCGGTTACAAATTGATAGAAAAAGCAAAACCGGCGCCTGAACGAAAAAAAGACGTTGTAAACTACATAAAATAATATTTTCTTTTTTAATGCTGATTTTATCAAAATAAAACTTTTTTAAAAATTTTCTTTTTTTAAATTAATTTTCCATGGCCCATTATAATATTATGATGCATCATAATCGTAATTTATAAAAATAAATTATCCTATATTTTAAATGTACATACATAACAGTAAACCCTTCAGGTGATATTACTAAATCTAATATTCTTAGTAGTATTTTTATTTCTAACAAAGTTATTAACTAAAAAAATCGGGGAAAAATTATGAAAATGAACAAGGTTTTCATGGTTCTAGTTCTGGCGATACTTTGCTGTTCTCTTTCGACAAGTTATGCGGCAGCAAATATTATTTCGCCAGGCGAAGGAGAACTAGTTACTACGGATCCTATTACGTTTACATTCAATTCAACAATTGATGTAGCAGGATCGTGGAATTATACATTTTTTGTAGATGTAACCGGTGAAATACCCGGGCTTACTTGCGATACAGAATCTTCAACTGAGCCACAAACCGTGTCTGTGGGTCTTGGTGATGGAGTTCACAACATTACTTTATTTGTAAATGACTCAGAGGGGTTAACTAATCAAACTGTAACTTTTACAGTTGACACAATTGCACCATTTGTGGATGCATTTGTTCCAGATTTTACAAATGATACCACTCCAACAATTGAACTTAATTTAATTGACAACGTATCCTCAAATATAAACTACACCATTTACGTTGACGGATCTGCAGATGTCAATGGTTCTGTAATTAATAACACTCCAACTAATGTAACATTGAATGAATTGGTTGAAGGAGATCATTCAGTAACTATTGAAGCAACAGACGCTCACGGATGGGCTACAAATTTATCCGGATTTATGATGACTGTTGATACAACAGCACCGGCAGTTACAATTTCAACACCAATTGATGGTGCAAACATAACTGCTTCAAATCCTCAGTTAAACTTCACAATTGCAGACAATCTCTGTGACACAATTAACTACTTTATAGATGTAGATGGAACGCCGGTAAACGACAGCACTGCAGACAATGCAACCGCGATACTTTACACGTTAAATCTTACGGACGGCACACACACAATTACTGTAGTTGCAATCGATGATGCATTTAACAATGCAAATGATTCAATTACTGTTGTAGTTGACACAATTGCACCAACAGTTACAATTAATAATCCCGAATTGGATTATAACTACAGTACAAACATATTAAACGTTACAGTAACCGATGATAACTTAGATACAGTTATTGCTGAAATCGACAATGGAAGCGTTTTAGAAAATATTACCTTAACAGAAACAGATGGATACTTTGGAAATTCAACTTGCTGAAATCGACAATGGAAGCGTTTTAGAAAATATTACCTTAACAGAAACAGATGGATACTTTGGAAATTCAACTTATGTATTTGCACAAGGCGAATACGAGGTTAAAATTTATGCAAACGACTCGTTTGGACATGTAAATTCATCTGAAACAGTATATTTCATGGTTGATTGGACTGCTCCAGAAGTTTCAATCGAAACCCCTGTAAATGATTCAATTATTAATATTGCAAATCCTCAGTTAAACTTCACAATAATCGATAATGTCTGTGAATCAGTAATATGTAACATTACTGTAAATGGAATTACTGTAAATTCAAGTGAAGTAAACACTTCTGAAACGTTACTCTTTGGGTTAACACTTGCAGAGGGGGAAAACAACATCACAGTTACTGCAATTGATGATGTAGAAAATATTGGAGAAAGTACTACCACAGTAATAGTTGATACAACTGCTCCACAAATTGTATTTAACAACGTTTTACCAGTATATGGCTATAATTCAAGCATATTAAACGTTACAGTAATAGATAATACAAGTGTAATCGTTACTGCGGTTATATTGCCTATTATGCCCCCTATTGATACAATTAATTTAACAAACGATTCAGGATACTTCGAAAACAACACTTACGAGTTTTCAGAAGGGCCGAATATGGTAACAATAACTGCAACAGATGCAGCAGGAAACGTAAATACAAACAACACAATGATATTTGTTGACATTACAAACCCCGAATTTGAGATAGGAACTGCAAATGTATCAGCTTCAAAAGATCTAACAATATCAGTTTATGCAAACGACACTTGGACTGGAGTTATTGCAAACATTTCAGTGATCGATGCAGTAACTGGCGAATTAATTGATTCAAAAATCAACAGTTCATTTGGAAGCTACAATGTTACATTAACGGTTCTTAATGATGGAATCTACAATGTAACAGCAAATGCAACAGATATGGCAGGAAACGAAAACGTAACTGAACCAATCACGGTAACAGTTGACACAACAAACCCTACCGTTGTAATTAACAACGGATTTGGACCATACAACTACAATTCAAGCATATTAAACGTTACAGTAAGTGACTTTACACCTGTAACCGTTATTGCAAACATTGATGATGAAATAAACGTTACTTTAGAAAACGTTTCAGGATTCTTTGGAAATTCAAGTTTTGAGTTTGTTGAAGGATTCCACAACGTAACAATCGTTACAACTGACTTAGCAGGAAACGTAAATTCAAGTGAAAACGTAACCTTTAGAGTAGATTTAACAGATCCAGTAATCACAGTTAACACAGTTGAAGGAGAATACTTCAACAATGGATCAGACGTGCTTAACTTCACAGTAGATGAAGACTACATCGATTCAGTAACTGCATTCAACGGATCAACTGAAATAACACAGTTACACAACAAAACTACCTGAAGAACAGAAACAACAACATCAAAACAACAATAACAAAAACAACAAACAACAAAACAACAACAACAACAACAAATAAAACAAAACAAAAACAACAACAACAATAATAAACAACAACAGTAAAACAACAACAGTAAACAACAACAACAACATTCAACAAAAAAAATCACAACAACAACAAATTCAATAACACAACAATAATAACAACAAAACAACGGATATCAAATAACAATCAGTTCAACAACACACAAACAAAAATAAAACAAAAAAAACAACAAAATGGATCAAACAACAACAACAACAATAACGTAATAACAACAATAATAACATTAAAAGGACTTAACACATTAAAAATAACAATCAACACACAAACAACAACAAAAAACAATAACAACAACAGTGAAAACACACAACTTTAACAATAAAAACAATAAATCCAACAAAATAACAACAACAAATAAATTAACACAATTAACAAAACAATTCAATAACAACAAAACAACAATAACAAACAACAACAATAACAATAATAACAACAATAAAAAAAACAACAACAACAACAAAAAACAACAACAACAACAAACAACAAAAAACAACAACAACAATAACAAAACAACAACAACAACAATAACAATAAAATAAACAACAAATAACAAAACAATAACAACAATAACAACAAAACAAAAACAACAACAACAATAACAAACAACAACAACAACAAACACAACAAAGTAAATAACAACAATAAAATAACAACAAACAACAACAACAATAACGGTTAACAACAAAAAAACAAAAACAATAACAACAAACAATAATAAAACGTTAACAACAACGGATATCAACAACAATAAAAATGAACAAAAACGGTTTAAAAACAACAATAAATGGATCAACTGGATAATAACAATAATAATAAAATATTCAACGAAGGACTTAAAAGTTAAAATATACGCGAATGACAACAAGGAAACGTAAATTCAAGTGAAAAACAACCTTTAATAAAAAATCCAATAATCACAATAACAAGTTGAAGGAGAATAACAACAATAACAACAACAACAAATAACAATCAACAGTAACAAAATACATCGATTCAGTAACTGCATTCAACGGATCAATGAAATATCAACAAGAACAACAACAACAGGAAACTAATGAATTCAGCAGAAACAAACAACAAAAAACAACAATAACAATAATAACTCAAACAACAACAATAATAATAATAAAATAAAGTAAACAAAAAAAGCTTTTAACAACAACAACAATAAAAATAACAAACAATAACAACAACAAGAAACAAAACAACAACAACAAATAACAACAACAAACAACAAACAATAAAATCAACAACACAAAACAAACGGTTAAAACAATAACAATAACAAATAATAACAACAAATGAAAACGGTTTAACAACAACAACAATAAAACAACATAACAAATGGAACAAAACAACAACAAATGAAACAACAACAATAACAATAACAACAACAATAACAACAAAAATAAAACAAAAAAAAAACAATATCAACAATAAAACAACAACAATAAATGAAGAATAACAACAACAACAACAAAAAACAACAACAAACAATAATAAAACAACAACAACAACAACAACAACAAACAACGTAACAATAAAAACAACAATAACAAATAAAAACAACAATAACAACAAACAACACACAATAACAAAACAACAATAAACACAAATAATGGAACAACAACAACAACAATAACAACAACAACAATGGAATAACAACAACAACAACAATAAACAACAATAATGAAATAGAAACAAACAATAACATCAACAATAATCGTAGAAAACAAAAATAACAACAACAATAACAACAACAACAAAACAACAAGAATAACAACACACAACAAAAGTAACAACAAATAAAACAATGGAACAAGTAGATAAACAACAACAACAAGTAACAACAACAAAACAACAAACAACAAACAAAAACAACAACAAAAACAACAAAACAACAACAAAACAACAACGCAAACAACAACAACAAATAAAGTAACAAAAACTGTAACTTTTAACAACAACAGTAACAATAACGGTTAACACCGTAGAAAAATCATACAACTACAATTCAAGCATATTAAACGTTACAGCAACGGATATCAACTTACAATCAGTTGTAGCTGAAATAAACGGTTTAGAAAACATTACCTTAAATGGATCAACTGGATACTTCCTAACTAGTGAAATATTCAACGAAGGACTTAACACAGTTAAAATATACGCGACTGACTTAGCAGGAAACGTAAATTCAAGTGAAAACGTAACCTTTAGAGTAGATTTAACAGATCCAGTAATCACAGTTAACACAGTTGAAGGAGAATACTTCAACAATGGATCAGACGTGCTTAACTTCACAGTAGATGAAGACTACATCGATTCAGTAACTGCATTCAACGGATCAACTGAAATATCATTAGATAACAGTACAGGAAACTACCTGAATTCAGCAGAACTTGCTGACGGTGTTTACAACGTAACAATGTACTCAAACGACACTGCTTCAAATAAAGTAAACAAAACTGTAAGCTTTACTGTTGACACAGTAAATCCAGAAGTTACGGTTAACACCGTAGAAAAATCATACAACTACAATTCAAGCATATTAAACGTTACAGCAACGGATATCAACTTACAATCAGTTGTAGCTGAAATAAACGGTTTAGAAAACATTACCTTAAATGGATCAACTGGATACTTCCTAACTAGTGAAATATTCAACGAAGGACTTAACACAGTTAAAATATACGCGACTGACTTAGCAGGAAACGTAAATTCAAGTGAAAACGTAACCTTTAGAGTAGATTTAACAGATCCAGTAATCACAGTTAACACAGTTGAAGGAGAATACTTCAACAATGGATCAGACGTGCTTAACTTCACAGTAGATGAAGACTACATCGATTCAGTAACTGCATTCAACGGATCAACTGAAATATCATTAGATAACAGTACAGGAAACTACCTGAATTCAGCAGAACTTGCTGACGGTGTTTACAACGTAACAATGTACTCAAACGACACTGCTTCAAATAAAGTAAACAAAACTGTAAGCTTTACTGTTGACACAGTAAATCCAGAAGTTACGGTTAACAAACCAGTAAATGGAACAACGTATACTTCAAGCTCTGCAGCGATAAACGTTACAGCAAATGATTCATTATCAAACGTTTCATCAGTTATTGCTAAAATTGGAAGCGTTAGAAACGTAACACTTTCATTTGATGGAGAATACTACACTGGAAATACAGGAACTCTTTCAAATGGAAACTACGAAATAACAATCATTGCAACAGATTTAGCAGGAAACGTAAATTCAAGTGAAAATGTAAGCATAAGCATTGCAGTTCCTAGGTCGTCATCAGGTGGCGGTGGAGGAAGTTCGTATTCATCAGATCTTTCAGATGGATTTACTTCATTTGTAATTAAAAACGCAGTTTCAAATTCCAATATTGTATACGGAAGCGAAATTGACGGAGAATACGCAGGAGAATTAAGGGAAAACCTATACAATTCAGAAAATTACGAACTTTCAAGGGATACGATAATTGTTGGTGGACCAGAATCAAACGGGTTTGCTAACAGATACGATTCCGAATTTGGAGTGGCAATTACAAACGACAATCCTGGAGAAAACAGGGGAGTTATCCAAATTCAAAATATACAAGTTCACGTTGGAAACTTTATCAAAACTTATCAGGTAATCTATATTGCAGGAAGTGACAGATACGGAACACAAGCTGCATTAGAATACTTTAAAACATTAGATGAACTTCCAAGTGAACCAATAACTGTAAAATGGACCGCAAATGGGCCAGTTTTAGTTGAATAACTACTTAAAAATAACATTTCTTTTTTCTTTTGATTTTTTGAAAATTTAATTTAGAAAAATATTTTAAAAAATTTAAAAAAAGTTTATTCTAAAATTCCCATTTTTGCAAGGAGTGCACTTAACTGTATTCTTTCGTTTGAGCCTTCAACGATTCTAAAATCGCATTCTCCAATTGTTTCGACTAAATGTACTTTTTCTTTTTCAGAAATATCTAAATTTGGAACTTCCCTAAATACCTGAATTAATATGTCTTCACCACTCATTCCCCAGTCGATCATTAAGTTGTAGAGCTGTTCTCTTGCTTCAACGAATTTTCCATTTAATGCAAGTTGCGTCATTTTTTTAATTTCATCAGGTCTTGCTTTTGAAGCAACTTTATAAACTATTTCTTCGGTTATTTCATCAGAAACTGCAGCTGCGGTTTGTAAAACGTTAATTGCTTTTCTCATGTCTCCTTCTGAAACATAGATTATTGCATCGATCCCTCCTTTTTCAAGGTTTAAATTTTCTTTTTCAGAAATATCTTTTAAATTTTCAACTAAATCTTCAGTTTTTAACGGTGAAAATCTAAAGATTGCACATCTTGACTGAATTGGAGGAATAATTTTACTTGGGTAGTTACAGCTTAAAATAAACCTGCAGATATCGGAATATTTTTCCATGGTTCTTCTAAGCGCGTTTTGAGCATCTGAAGTTAAAGCATCACTTTCATCTAAAAATATGACTTTAAACGGTGCATCCCCGATAGGTTTTGTTCTTGCAAAGTCTTTTACTTTGGTTCTGATTACATCAATTCCTCTTTCATCGGAACTGTTTAATTCGAGAAAATTTTCTCTCCAAGTGTCGCCATATAAATCTTTTGCAAGAGCGAGTGCTGCCGTTGTTTTTCCAACTCCTGGGGATCCACTAAAGAGCAAGTGGGGCATTGACTTTTTTTCAACGTAATTTGTAAGTCTTTTGATAATTTCATGGTGCCCAACAACTTCGGAAAGTGTTTCTGGCCTGTATTTTTCAACCCATGGTTTTTGCATTATTTTCCCTCGTAAAAATGATAATATTAAATTCAATTAAAATATTTCCATGATTTTATTAATATTTGACTATTTAAAAAAGAAAATTTTTAGAATTTCATAAAACTCAAAATTTCTCCAAATCTTGATTTTACAATATTTTTCTTACCCAAAACCTTTGCATGGGCATCGAGTTCGATTATTCCATAACTATAAACTTCTTTTATTGGATGATAAAGCCTTGGGCCATCACTTATACCAACTGTTATTACATCGGGATTAATTTCTTTTAGATTTTCAATTAATAATGCATGAGGAACTCCTGACACAACAACAATATCTGGATTAATTTCTTTTAGGTAATCCAATGCTTTTTCACCAGTTATCGGGTATTCGTCAAGTCCGCCCGTGATGTAGTCTATTTTAAATCCGCATTTACTAAATTCTTCTAAAATATTTTTAGCGTCAGCCCTTACTTTATCAAAACCGATATTTTCATCGAGATTTGCAATATTGATGCATTTGAAATGTCTATTCATTTCTAAAAGTGGGTCTGAAAATAAATACGCAGTTTCTTTTTTCGCATTCAAAACACAGGCAATTTTTACATCTTTGCCCTTTTTTATTTTTGAATCTGTTTCTTTTAAAATATTCATAATTTTTTCAAGGTCGTCTTCATATGTTGGTTTTAAATACCTATTTTTTGCCATTCCTCGCTTTTTTTCAACGTCAGTTGCACAAACAAGCATTTTTTTCTGCCTTTCGTATTCGGAATAGTCAATTAACCCTGCATTTAGCGCGCCATCCATTGCCCTTATTGCACCAACCGTGTTATCAACAAGTCCGCTGTGAATGTCTACGGGAATTATTATATCCTCGAAGTCATCGACGAGGCTTTCAAGGTCTTCTCCAATGATCATGCTTGCGCAGGTTCCAACGATTCCAATTTTGTATTTTTCGCTTTTTGGAGTTTCTTTTTTTAAATATTCCAAAACTTCCGCTATTACATCTCTTAATTTATCCATTGCACCAAAAATAAAATCATTTTCACCCATTGCACTGGTAAAAACTCGTATTCCATCAATTTCAAGAAGTCTCGCAGTTCTAAAACAGCATCCACTTGGCCCGTGGAGAATAATCGCATCAACGCCGATATCCCTTAATTGGTACATTGCGGCCGCAATCGGGGAAGGTCTTGGATGTAAAATCATGATATCACTTTAAAGTGTGGTTTTTATTACTAATTTGATATTCTAAGATTTATTCTCAAATTTTAAAAAATTTCGAGGTTAAAATATTTGATGAGTTATAAATAAAAAGATATTAATTCGTAATATAAATTTGCACTACAAATAATATATAGAATATGAGGATACAACTATAAATATAAATAATAGCTCTTTTAAATTAGAGAGAAATGAAAACCCAAAATATCTCAAAAATAGCAGGTTGTATTTAGAGGAGGATATTTTTGACCAAGTTAAGGAGAATGGTTCTGGATGTTTTAAAAACACACGAGCCGAAATTAACCGATTTAGCAGTTAAATTATGTTCTGTAGATGGTATTGATGGTGTAAACGTAACAGTTTACGAAATAGACAAATCTACCGAAAATATTAAAATCACAATTGAAGGATTCAATCTTGACTACGATGCAATAAAAGCAATTATTGAATCCATGAACGGAGTAATCCACAGTATCGATGAGGTTGCAGCAGGTAAAAAGATCATCGACGAAGTAAAAACTCCACAAGATAGATACTAAGTTCTTTTTTAATTTTTTTATTTTATTACCAGTTAATTTAATTTCAGGGGATTTAATGCTTGAAGGAATTTTTGATATAAATCATATTTTTGACGAAGAAGGAATAAAAACGTTAAAACGATTTGGATGGGACGGTAGCGTTGCAGTTCAAAATCATAATGAATATTCTGAAGAAAAAATCAATACTGCAGTTGAATACGGGGAAAATTGCGAATTTAAAGTGTATTCTGGAGTAAAAATTTCAACAAAAAATCAAAATGAAATGGAAAAAGCGGTTAAAAAATATAGAAACAAAGTTGATATTTTACTTGTTGAAGGCGGGGATGTTAAAATAAACAGGAGAGTTCTTGAAATGAACGATGTTGATATTTTATCGACCCCCGAATTAAATAGAATGGATAATGGGCTTGACCACATCCTTGCAAGACTCGGCAGTACAAACCGAGTTGCGGTTGAATTAAATTTTGGAAATCTTTTAAAAAGCAAAAATTATGATAGATCAAAAATTCTTTGGGCATTTCAAAGGAACCTAAAGCTTGCTAAAAAATACGACACTCCGGTTGTAATTTCGAGCGGTGCAAACGATATTTATGGAATAAAGGCTCTAGGGGATTTGAGGGGATTTTTAAATACAATCGCTGATCCATTATATTCTAAAAAAATAATTGAGACAACGTCAAAAATCATTGATTACAGGCTTTATTTGAAAAATAAAAATGTTTTAATGCCTGGACTTGAAATTGTCGAAGAATAATCCTTTCTTTTTTTAAATTTTTTAAAATATCCTTCATTAACCAATTTTTCTTAATATTGACGTTAAAAATATAAATTAGAAAAATCATAACTCTCAAATATTTAACATATTTTTAGGCATGTATTAAAATGTTCGGGGTGAACACTTGATAAAAAAATGTTTATTATTTTTACTACTGCTTTTCGCGCTAGGGGGCGTTAATGCAGTGGATATTAATTATGATTTAGAGCAAAGCGATTTTGATTCAGGAACTGTGAGTATTTCTTATCCTGGAACTTATTATTTAACTGAAAATGTAAATATTACTGGATTAAACGGGATAAATATCACCGGAGAAAATATTACAATAGAGGGTAATGGATTTTCAATTAACGGTTCTGGAAGTGGAACCTATTTTATAAATGTTGAAAATTCCAAAAACATTACTATTCAAAACATAGCTTCGAATGGATTTTCTTACGGTGTTTATTTCCACGACACAGATTCATCAAAAGTGGAAAATTCAGTTATAAATTCTACGAGTATTGCAGTAGATATTGCAAATTCGTATGAACTCACGATTTTGAGAAATACGCTTACAGCTAACTCTTCTGTAGGCACTGTTTACTGTATTTACAGTTTAGACAGTATGATTAACACAACCATTATGGAAAATACAATTACAGGCACTACAGACGCTTTGACGGAAGCTTATGGTATTTATTCTTATATTCATATGATAAATAGTACAATTTCAGAAAATAACATTACAGCTAATTCTGCTTATCATTCTATTAGTTTTTACGTAGATGGGTATATTCAAGATAGCACAATTACTGGAAATAATATTACTGCCAATACCAATGGAGAGTATTCAGTAGGTCTTTGGGCGAAAGGGTATATTCAAGATAGCACAATTACTGGAAATATAATTAATACGGATGCTCCATCTAATTCTATGGGCATTTGCGTATACGATGACATAGTAAATACAAATATCTCAAAAAATGTAATATCTGCGATTTCTGAAGCAGTAGATACTTATGGGATTTATGATTATGGCAGCATATTAACTAGCACAATTACTGGAAATAACATTACAGTTAACTCTTCTAATAAGAATGCTTACGGTATTTATGCTTATGAAAATATTGCAACAAACACGATTTCAGGAAATACACTCAAAGGTGAAGGTGTTACTGAATCTTACGGTATATTCTGTAACGACGATTTTACCAACACAATAATGGCTAACAATACAATAACCTTAACCGGAAATAAGCCGTGCGGGTTATACCCCAATTCAGACTTTAACAATAATGAATTATATGGTAATAATTTCACAATCTCAGGTAGCCAAGCATTTGGTATTTATCTTTCTGGCGATTCTGGAAATTATGAATTCTACGATAACAATATTACTGTAGCTGGTGAAGGTTCTGAAGCAATTAAACTTTCTTACTGGTTATCTGGACCTAACTCAAATATTTATAGAAATAACATCACATCAGAGCAATCTTACGCAATAGATATTATACACTGTCAAGGCGTTAGATTCTACCAAAACAACATTGATGGATTAATAAACAACGGAACAAACAACTATTTTGTTTCAAGTGAAAATATAACTTATTATTACAATGGAAATCCATACTCGGGCGTTCTTGGAAACTACTGGGCTGGATATTTAGAAGCTGATACGAATGGTGACGGTATAATCGATACGCCATACACAGAAAACTATACAAACGATACAAAACCACTTGCTGGAATTTGGGGTGTAGATCTTACATCAAATGCTCCAAAAGTGGATTACAATGATGGAATGATCCATATTACTGAAGAAAACTTTACAAGCGTAAGTCCTTATACTGGAGGCGGTAGTGCATACGTCGTAATTACTACCCCGGGTTACTACATACTGGACTGCGATTATGTAAACGATTCATCAATTTATAAGTTTATAGTGATTGAATCTGATAATGTAACTTTTGATGGAAACAATCACTGGTTAAATAAGACTGGAGACTACGTAGTCTATTCAAATACTGAAAACATGCTTGAAAATGTAACTGTTAAAAATTTAATGACTTCAAGCAGTATTTACATAACAGCTTCAAATTCAAATGTATCTTCAAACACTGCACAGTATGTTGGAGTTTACGGGGAGTATAACACGATTTCTTCAAACACTGCGTATGATGTTGAAGTTAGCGGAGAATATAATACGATTTCCACCAATACTGTGGAAAATAGATTTTATTTAGCATATGACGATGGATTAAATAATTCAATAATATTCAATAACACGGTAAACTCTATTGAACTAATCGGAGACAATAATAAAATCTCATCAAACACTGTAGATTATATTGATATGGAGGGCGATTGGGAGTATCTTTCGAATAATAACACAATCTCATCAAACATAATAACTGATTATATTTACGTTTACGGAGATTACAACACACTCGCCAATAACACCGTGGAAGACGAGATATACACCTGCGGATTGTATACCATAATTTCATCCAACACTGTAACAAACTCAAGCGATTATGCAATCGATTTTGATGGGGAGGGTGAAGGAGCTTACGCAACAGTCTTCAACAACACTGTTCTTGCAAGTGAATATGGTATTCGTTTAGATGATTGTGATGAAGACTATTCAAATATCTCTTACAATACGGTCTATTCATCAGAATATCCTCTAATAATTGGCGATGAAGTCACAGGATGTAATATTTACTTAAACAACTTTATCTACACAGATACAGTAAATATTTCGGGCATAACTCCTGGAGAAACTGGAAAAAACAGTTTCTTAAGTCCTTTTAAAATTGAATATAAATACAACGGAAATAGTTACAGTAATTTCCTTGGAAACTACTGGTCTGATTACAGTGGAACAGACGCAGATGCAAATGGAATCGGGGATACTTATTATCTATATGGATGTGACGATGAGAGCGACTATTTAGAAAACGATACAGCACCATTAATTGGAATGTGGGGAATTGATCTTATTCCTTACACGCCAGTAACAACCCATACAACAAGATCTTCCGGTGGCGGTGGAAGAAGTTACGATTCAGATATTTCAGATGAAATAGACTCAAAAGTTATTAAAAACTTCGTTTCAAGTGCAACAGTGCTCTTTGGAAACGAAATCGATCAGCAATTTGCTGAAGAATTAAGAGAAAGAATACAAAATGCAGAAGGATTCAAAATTTCTGGAAATGCAGTAATTGTTGGCGGACCAAAAGCAAATCCATTTGCGAGAGAATACAACGATCAGTTTGAAATGCCAATTTCAAACGACTACCCTGGAGAAAACAAAGGGGTTATTCAAGTTATGACTATTCAGGACAATTCTGGAAAAATCGTTAAAAGCTACACTATTGTATATATTGCAGGTTCAGATAGATTAGGAACACAAGCTGCTTTAGAATACTTTAAAACTTTGGATGAACTTCCAGACGGACCAATCATGGTCGAATGGACCGCAAATGGGCCAGTAGTTGTTGAATAACTTAATTAAAAAAATATTTTCTTTTTTCTTTTTAAAAATTTAAAAAATAGTATGATTATTTTAAAAATTCAGTTAAATTTATTTTATCTCCTATTTTTGGAGTAAATACTCTATTTTCATTGAACCCTTCTAAAACGGCCCAATCTTTAAATACATTTACAACTTCTTCTTCACCGTGTTGGATTACGAGTACTTCAGGGTTTGCTTTTTTTACAATTTCCCTTAATTCGTCCATTTCACCATGTGCAGAAAATTGGTATGAAGCAATTTCTAATTTTGGCTCAATATCAAATTCGCCAATTTCAATTTTTCCGGTTTCAAGCAACTTTCTTCCAGCAGTTTCTTCAACCTGATATCCTGTGAATATTAATGAATTTTTTGGATCTTCCATAAATTCGTGTATGTATGGAATTATCGGCCCTCCTTCAAGCATTCCTGCCGTACTTACAATTATTCCACCGTTTTGTTTAATTTCTTTTATTATTTTTGGCCTGTCTTTTGATTCAACTTCTATTACATTTAAAAAGGCAGCTTTCAAATCGTCGGGGTGATTCAAAAATTTAGGGTACTGCAGCATTATTCTTGTAATTTTCCTTCCAAGGCCGTCAAAGTATACTGGAACTCCAAAATCATGTTTATTTAATATCATTAATATTTCTTGACTTCTATCGACCGCAAATACAGGAACTAGTGGAATTCCACCTCTTTCAAGAGTTTCTTTTATTTTGTTTATAAAATTTTTTTCTGCATCCGCCCTATTTTCCTGATTTTTATCACCATATGTTGATTCAACAATCAAACAAGCGATATCTTCTTTTGTGTATGACAGGTCCGCTCCTTTTACAAGGTCTGTATCGCTTACTTTGGTGTCTCCTGTATAAACTACTCGTTTTCCGCCGTAATTTAAGGATATTGTTGAACTTCCAGGAATGTGCCCTGCATTAAAAAATTCAAATTCAAAATCTTTGAAATCTTTTGGATGATTGTATCTAGCTTTTCTAAACAGATTTAATGATTTATTAACATCTGCTTTATCATAGGGGATATCCTGCCCTTCTGCACCTGCAATTTTAATGGAATCTCTTAATAATTCCTTAGATATTGCTTTTGTAACTTCTGTAGCATAAATTGCAGGAACCATACCTTTTCGGATAAGTAAGGGGATTCCGCCAGTGTGGTCGAGGTGAGCGTGTGACGCAAAGACACAGTCTGCATTTAAATTATCTAAAATCGGGTATTCTGATTCTTCAGGGGATAATTTTACCCCGCAGTCAAATAAAACTGTACTTTTTTCGGTTTTGAGTTCTACGCAACTTCTTCCAACTTCACAAGCACCGCCTCTAAAACAAAGTTCCATTCTACCGCCTCTCAAAATGAATACTGTCAATTATGTTTTATAAGGTATATAAAGGGGTAAAAACAAAATTAGAATAGAAATGTATTAAAATTATTGTTGTAGATAATTCAGGCTTAAAAATTATACTTTGTTTTAAATTTAAAATTAATAACTATCAAATGGGTGATTTAATGATTGATTCCCACGTACACGCCGATACAAGACCTTACGAAGATTTTGAATTGATGGCAACTGTTTTTGACTGCGTTATAACGCATGCACACGATCCTTTAAAAATGAGATCGTTTGATGTTGCGCTTGACTATTTCGACAAAATATTGGGCAATGAAATAGCAAAAGCGCGAAAAAACGGTTTAAAAATGAAAGCATGTATTGGAATTCACCCAAGAGCAATTCCTCCAAAAATCGATTACGATGTTTTGAAAGAATATTTGAAAAAAGAAAATGTCGTTGGTGTTGGGGAAATCGGGCTTGAAAAATGCAGTAAAGAAGAAATTGAAGTTTTTGAAAACCAAATAACCATTGCAAGAGAAATGAACCTTCCAGCAGTAGTTCACACTCCAAGAACTAACAAAGAAGCTGTAACAAAAAATATTATTGAAGTTCTCGATACTATGGATTTACCAATCGATTTTAAGAAAAAAATAATAATAGAACACGTTACAAAAGAAACTGTGCCAATAATCTGGGAAAATGATTATAAACTTGGAATTACTGTTCAGCCTCAAAAATTAACTCCAAATGATGCAGTTGAAATACTTGGGGAGTACTGTGAAAAGAGATTTTTATTAAATAGTGATAGTTCTTCGGCACCATCAGATATACTTGGAGTTCCAAAAACTGTTTTAAAATTAAAAATGGCAGGATTTGATGAAAAGGTAATAACTGCAGTTTCACATAATAATGCAGCAGATTTATTTAAAATTAACTAATTAAACGAGGGGAAATATATGGATGAAAAAAAACTTGTGATATACTACTCACTTTTTGAAAATACTGAGTATGTAGCAAATCTTATTTCAGAAAACACCGGGGCAGATTTGTTAAAAATTGAAACTGTAACAGAAATTCCAAAAAAAGGATTATCAATGTTTTTAGAACTTGGCAGATTTTTAATGTTTAAAAAAATGCCTGAAATAAAAGAAATATCCTTAAATCTGGACGAATACGACACAATATTTATTGGAACTCCCGTATGGGCTGGAAATATGGCCGCTCCTTTAAAGACCTTTTTTTCAAAATACAAATTCGCTGGAAAAAAAGTTGCGGTATTCTGTACTGCGGGAAAGACCATTGGAAGTACGCTTGAAAACATGAAAAAAGAGCTTGTTGATAATGAACTTATTGGTGGAACCGTATTTTTAGATGTTTTAAACCACAAGGCAGAAACTGAAAATTATGTAAAAGAATGGTTAACTACAATGTACCGTTCAAAAGAAGATTAACTCTTAAAAATTAAAAATAAATTATTTTAATATTTTTTTTAGGTTTTTGAAGCATAGTAAATCATGTATATTGCAGATAGTCCAACAAGAATATATAGAATTCTTGCAACTGACGGAAAACTTCCAAATACTACCTGAATAAGGTCTATATTAAAAGCTCCGACAAGCCCCCAGTTAAGTCCCCCAATTATTACCAAAACAATAGATACCCAATCTAACGCATCTTTTCTTGAGTGGGTTCGTGAGACAATACTGGGTCTTTTTTCAATATGATGTTCACCTTCCATAATACCCCCTCGATTTATGCATGGCTTTTTCGGCCTCAATATATTCTATTTTCAAAAGGGTTAATATACATTCACATGATTTTAACGTTTTTAGGCCGTTAATTTACAAAAAAACTGTTTTAAATCGATTTTTCAAATTACATAAATTTATATATTCTAATGTTGTAGGAATCATGATACTTCGATTATATTGTGGGGGAGTGTCGGGCCTTTAAAACAGCAATGAAGGTGAGTTTATTCCAAAAAAAGGGTTTTTTTTGAATAAAATGTCTCATACAACAATAAAAGACGGAATAGACTGTGTTATAAGCAAAGATTATTTTTACAAAACTGAAAGTTATTACAAACTGATATCAAAAGAGATATCTGGAAAAAATAAGGTTTTTCCAAGTAGTAACGATGTACTGGATGCATATATTGTTCCAGTAGCACTTACACGGGCAGAACTTGCAGGAATTCCTATTTTACAATGGGAAATATCTTCAGGCGACGTTCCAAATCCTTCAATCGTTTATTCAGTAAATTATTTTTCAGATCCTTCAACATATTATATCGTTAAAAATCGAGAAGAATCAAGAAAGATATCAAAACACGTAACAAATTGTGGAAAATATCCGTTATGCTACCAAAAAGTTCCCGAAAATTTTGAAATAGCTAATTTTTCAATATTTTTTGGGGAGGTATGCACGGAAAATGAAAATATAAAACAAATAGCAAATAAAATCTATCAAACTTTTAAAATACCGCTAATTAATGCGTTATTTGTAATTATTGACGATAAAATATTCCTTTCGTCGATATCCCCGGTAAATGTATCAAAACTTTCAAAAGAAGAAAAATCAATGATCGAAAAGACCTTGTTGGTGGATTAAATGGGAAAATTTGGAGTGTTTGTTGATAGACAAACCCTTAGTAGTTCAAATCAACTCCAATCTTTAATCAGATTCCGAGATATTGCAGAATCAATGGGCCATGAATTTTATTTTTTATTCCCAAACGAAATACACAAAATAAAAACACTGGACGGCCTTTTTATACGATCCAAAACTGACCCAATGAATATAAGCTACGTGGCATCCAGAATCGCAGAATTAAACGGCGTAAAAGTGATAGATGATTCAAAATCCATTCAAATATGTGCCGACAAGATAAACATGTATCTGCACATGATAAAAAATAACGTAACTCTTCCAAAAACTAAATTTTTAAGAAAATCTGAGAATAAACCTGAAAATTTAAAAGGAATTGTTGAAGAAATTGGACTGCCTTTAATTTTAAAAGAGCCATCGACTTCCTTTTCAATGCGGGTTGAAAAAGTAAACACTTTAGAAGAATTTTCAAAAGTAGCTTCTAGATTTTTGAGGCTTTCAGATGTATTGGTTGCACAAGAATTTGTAGAAACCCGATTTGACTGGAGAGTTGGAATTTTAAATGGCGAAGTAATTTATGCCTGCAAATACTTGATTCCAAAAGAGACCTTCAAAATACATGACTGCGTAGACGGGCACAGGGTATACTGTACCGTTGAAAGTGTAATGTTCGATGAAGTTCCAAACGAGGTTATAACAACAGCTTTAAAAGCTGCAAATGCAGTTGGAACTGGTCTTTACGGTGTTGATTTAAAAGAAAATGCTGGAAACGTTTATGTAATTGAGGTAAATGATAACCCATCTCTTGAAACAACAGAAGATGAATTTTACCCTGAAGCGTATTCTAAAATTGTATCGTATATTATGAATGATTCGAGGCAGAAATTTTCAGACGGAAAAATGAAGTTTTCAGAAGTAATCGATCCAGATGGTGTAGCAAATGATAGGAACTGAACACGAATATTCCATCAACAATCCCGATTTAAAAGCAATGCCAGTTTCCGATTTAATAATTGAAGAAATTTCTGGAAAAATACAGAATGAATTTTCTTTTGGAACTGTCGGCATTTCAAAGGAATTACAAAAACACGTAATAGAATTTAAACCAATTAGTCCTTCAGAAAGTATTTCAAATCTTGAAAATCAGATTTTTAAGGGTTTAAAAAGTTTTTACGAAAAGACCAATAATAAATACAAATTGATAGGGCTTGGAATGAACCCTATTTTAAATTTATCAGAAACTTCATTTTGGAACCACGATGAAAGGGAAGTTTTCGATACATACGATAGAGTATTTAACTTAAGACAGCACGGTTGGATGAATATTCAGGCCTTACAGGTAAATATAGAATATTCAACCGAAGATGACCTCGTTAGAAAGCACAACAAGCTTCGAACGATTTTACCCTACCTTGTAGCAGTAACTGCATCCTCCCCGATAGTCGAAGGAAAAGTTACAGGATATATGGACAACCGGCTTTTGTATTACAAACAAAACCAGAAAGAAATTCCCGAAATCTGCGGAAATTTAATACCTGAAAAACTTGAAAAATCTTCTGATTATGAAAAACTCCTTGAAAAAATGTACGTAGAACTTAGAAAAAAAGATGCAGAAGTTTTATGTGAAGAATGGGTAAATTCAAGGGCTTTAATTATAAGGCGTGAAAGAAAATGTGTTGAAATAAAAATAATGGATGAACAGGAATCCATTTATGCAGATATGGCTTTTTCAGCATTTATAAACTGTCTTTTAAGAATTAATGATTTAAAAGTAGCAGAAGACGATGAAACAATAATTGAATTAACAAATATTGCAATAAAATCAGGAACAAAGAAATTAAAAGCAGAATTAGAATCCCTCTATAAAAAAGCATTTTCCGTTGCAACTAATGAAGAAAAAGCTTATTTAATCCATATTCAAAACAGGATTCAAAACGGGAATCTTTCAGAAGTTATTCTTAAAAAATATAATTCCGAAAAAGATATTTCAAAAATATTAAATGAAGCAGAAATCTGTTTAAGGGAAAATAAAACAATGTTTTAACTTTTATTTTCTATTTTTTAATTTATCATTTAATTTTTTTGCAGGATTTATAAACGAACATGGAACATTGCACAAACATTTTGCACAAACGTCTGCAACTCCATATTTTTCATAAACTTTTTGATTTGCTAAACATACGTTATAACATTCCTTTCGATTAAATTCGTTTATTTTTAACGCTTCTTTTTCACATTTTTCAATGCAAAGTTTGCAAGAACCATTATACTTATACAAACAGTATTCATAATCTGGTTTTTCACTAGGTTTTAATTTTGCAGATGTAATTAAACTTCCAAATCTGCCGTTACATCCCTTTTCAGTAATTAACATATTGTTTATTCCAAAGGTACCTAACCCTGCAATTTTTGCAACGTGCCTGTGTGACCAGTAGCTTATCAGTTTTTCTTTGTCAAAATTGTGTGTTGGTGGAATTTTTGAGCAAGTATGGTTCATCTCACCTAATTTTTCAGAGAGATAATCGTTTAATTTTTCTATCATATTGTTCGTTTCAACGTAAGAAATGGCCCAATCTTCAGACGCAAGTCCCGGGTGTACATTTCCAAGATTAATTTCTTTTTCGAAAGGCAAAAAGTAGCATATTACACTTTTTGAGTTGCTTAAAACTTCTTTTGGAGTTAAATGTTTTTCTGAAATGACTTGCTTTAATTCTAAAAATTCAGGATCATTGGAATCCGCAAATCCTACAATTGGGGTCAGCCACTTAGTTTTCGTGTCGTGTTCTTTTGAGTAATTTTTTACAAATTCAATAATAAGATTTTCAATTAAATTTTCCATAATTTCCACCGATTTATAAACATAATTATCTGATTCTTTAGTTTTTTATATGTCTTATTATAAAATATATTCAAAAATATCGGGAGATTTCAGATGCTAAAAACTAAACTTTGGGATATTGAATTTAAAAATCCAGTATTTCTTGCAGCAGGCGTCATGGGGGAAACTGGAAGTGCCCTAAAAAGGATGGCAAAAAACGGTGCAGGCGCAGTATGTACCAAATCTGTTGGAATTGAAAAAAAGCCCGGTCACAACAATCCAACAATGGTTGAAGTTGAAGGTGGCTTTTTAAATGCGATGGGACTTCCAAATCCTGGTGCAGATGAATATGCTGGAGAAATTGAACGAATAAAAGATGAAATGAAAAGAATGAATGTTAAAATTATCGGTTCAATTTACGGTAAAAACGATTCTGAATTTCAAAAAGCTGCTGAAGTAATTGCAACACATGTGGATGTTTTGGAATTAAACATTTCATGCCCTCATGCAGGTGGAGGATATGGTTCATCAATCGGTCAGGATCCCTGCCTTTGTAAAAATGTGGTATCGGCAGTAAAAGACGTTTCAGATATCCCAGTTATTGCAAAATTAACTCCAAATGTAACTGATATAAAAGAAATTGCAAGCGCAGTTGTAAATGCTGGAGCTGATGGAATTGTTGCAATAAACACGCTTGGTCCTGGAATGGTAATTGATATCGAGTCAGGTGTTCCAATTCTGGGGAATAAAGTTGGCGGAATGAGTGGAAAAGCAATAAAACCAATTGCAGTAAAAAACGTTTATGATATATGTTCAGCAGTGGATGTGCCAGTAATTGGTGTTGGTGGAATTACTACAGGTGCTGACGCAATAGAATTTATGATGGCAGGAGCATCAGCAGTTCAGGTTGGAACTGGAGTTTATTACCGAGGATACGATATATTCCAAAAGATAAATAACGAAATTGAAGAATACCTCCTGAAAAAAGATTTAAAAATGTCAGATATCATCGGAATTGCTCAGAAATAATTTTTAATTTTTATCCGATTTTAAGAATTATAAAACTCGTGCGTAGAATTTATATACCAAAAACGAGAATATATATAGTGAAACTGTTTTATTATTTTAAAATATTTCGTTATCTCAACTGTTTTAAAAGTTTAATCTGCTACTGAGGTGGTTATTTGTACAAAATTTTAAAAATTTCTGATACCGTGAGAATTCCTCCTAAAATGTTTGGGAACCCGTTAAGCGAAAACGTAAAAAGGGTTTTAATGGAAAAATACGAAGGAATTCTTGATAAGGACATCGGATTTATCCTTTCAATCGTTGATGTGGATAACGTAAGTGACGGAAGCATAATTTACGGAGACGGTGCAGCATACCACGAAACAGAATTTAATGTGCTTACTTACGTTCCAGAACTCCAGGAAGTAGTTGACGGAGAAATCGTTGATGTTGTTGAGTTCGGTGCTTTTGTAAGACTTGGCCCTCTTGACGGTTTAATCCACATTTCACAAATTATGGATGACTTCGTAAGCTTTGACCCAAAAAGAGAAGCAATCGTTGGAAAAGAAACAGGCAAAGTTTTAGAAAAAGGCGACAAAGTAAGAGCTAGAATTGTTGCAGTAAGTTTAAGAGAAGAGAAGAAAAGAGGCAGTAAAATTGCTTTAACAATGAGACAGAACGGTCTTGGAAGACTTGAATGGCTCGAAGATGAAAACGAAACACTAAGTGAAGAAAATTAATTTTTTCACCATTATTTCTATTTAATTTTAATTTGAGGTGAATTTAAATGAATGCATGTTTAAGATGCAAATACATCACAAAAGAAGATACCTGCCCGATTTGTGGATTTGATACTTCAGATAACGTTAGAGGTTTATTAATCGTACTCGATCCTCACAACTCCGAAGTAGCAAAAAAAGCAGGAATTGATATAAAAGGAAAATATGCGCTGAGCGTTAAATAACTTAATTTTATTTTTGTTATAGTGACCTTTTATGTATTTATTAACCGACAAAGTAGCTCACGAATTGAAAAAACCTTTCGGAAAAGTATATAAGGAACTTCCCAGTATAGAAGGAAAGGTCGTTTCTATAGGTGATGTTACCACAAAACACCTTTTATCGAATGGTATAATACCAGACTTATCAATTTTGGACTTTAAAACTAAAAGAAATATTCCTGTTGACATCCCTCACAAATTTAAAACAATTTTTGAGGTTGAAAATCCTCAAGGGTGCATTTCTGATGAAGCCATAGAAAGGATTAAATACCTTTCCACCATACATGATAGAGATATGGCTTTAATCATTAAGGGTGAAGAAGACTTACTTACAATACCTGTAATCAAGTACTTCCCCGAGGATACCTCAGTCATTTACGGACAGCCTGATGAAGGCATGGTACTGTTAAAAATCACAGACGAACTGAAACAGAAAATTGAAAAACTTCTAAAAGAAATGGAAGAAAGGTGAATGGATATGGATATAAGCATTATCTCAGACAGAAATAACCCATTATTACACAGAAGGGAAATAAAATTCACAGTATCATTTGATGCAGCTACCCCTTCAATCAAAGATGTAAAAATGAAACTTGTTGCAGTTTTAAACGCAAACAAACAAGTTCTCGTAGTTGACACATTAGATCAGATTTTTGGTAAATTGGAAGCAGAAGGTTACGCAAAAATCTACAACGATGAAAAAGCAATGGCAACAATCGAAACAAAATCCGTTTTAGAAAAAAACAAAATTGAAGAAGAAGCAGAAGCTGAAGTAGCGGAGGAATAATATGGCAGCTAAAAAAGGTGCAAAAACATCAACAAAAAAATCAGATTACTACAAAGTTGAAGGAAACGCTGTAGAAAGATTGAAAAAAGCATGCCCAAAATGTGGTGCAGGCGTATTCATGGCTGAACACTTAAACAGATTCTCATGTGGAAAATGTGGATACATGGAATACAAAAAGAATGAAAAAACAGAAAGCGAAGAATAATTTCTTTTACTAACTTAAAACTCTTCTAACGTTATTTAATTCTTTTTTAATATTACTTTTAATTTAAATCATTTTAGTGAAATTATACTTTTAATTAATCTAAAAGCCCGAAAACATCTGCGATTTTACCGACATTTTTTATTGGAACATATACTTTTGTTTCAGGATATTTTTGAAATTTTCCAAGAATACAAAGAAAATCCATTGAAAATTCCAAACTTTCTTCAGGATATTTGTGGTTGAAATACTCCAAAATCCAGTTTGGTGGTTTTTTAAGGTCTATCGTGTCTTCATACATTGCCCAATGGCATATTACGTTAATTAGTTCCATTGTCCCCCCCATTTCTACATTAACGGCACTAATTATTATTTATTAGTCTCGATAAAATAGATATTATTTCACCATTTAGATTGTAATTTAACCCGTATGATATAATTTTTAAAAAGCTATAATTATAGTTTACTATTCGTCAAAAAAGCATAATTCGGATTAAACTTAAATTAATCGTCAATATGACGACTTTTAAAAATAAAATTTTATTTATTTATGATTAAAATTTCATCTAGGAATTCTTTCAATGCTGATTTAATATCCTGAGTTTTAGTTTGGTATAGTTTTACTCTGTCTTTTAAGGTTTCAATTCTTTTTTCACCCATCGTGTTGTATATTATTATATCAGGGTTTTCAAGAAGTAAATTTTCAATAGGTGATCCTCCACCGTTGCCGTCACAAGGGGTGTTTTGAACCCTTGAAATGTTTATTACTTCATAATTTTCGTCAAGTTCAAAAATTAAGAATAGTGCAGTTTTTCCAAAATGTTCACAGATTTTGTTTTCAAATACGGGTACCGCTATTTTCAAGTTATCACTCGGATTTTTATTATCTAAAAAAATCTTTTTTCTTTTAAATTTCTGTAGTGCATATCTCTCATTATTCATATATTTAAATATATTTTACAACTATGCGGGCAGGATTGTTGATTGTGTAAAATTGGATAAATCATCATCTTTTAAAATTTAATTTATATATCGTATTTATTTAAAAAATTTAAAAAAAAGAATACTTTAAAATTAGTTTAATTTTGTTAAATTTCCGCTTAAAACTTCTTTTAATACTGCATCTACATCTTCTAAAGACGTTTGATATAGTTCAACAACGCTTCCAAGTGCATTTACGCTTCTTTGACCCATGTTTACGAAAACTACTGCATTTACGCCTTCGGAAAGAAGTGTTTGAACTGTACTTCCAGGACCCTGTCCTCCGTGACCTTGTTCAGTTTCGTGAGCAGCCCCGTGGCATGGGGAGTTTCCAACTTTTTTTGAGCCAATTATTTCATTATTTTCGTTTACTTCAAAAATCATAAAAAATGGAGTTTTTCCAAAGTGTGAACAAACTGTTTTTTCATCAAGTATTGGGATTGCTATTTTCAAATTATCGCCTTATTTTTTTATTAAGTTAAATAATTAAAATCTCCCTCTTCCCATTCCCCTTCCCATTCTGCCACCTCGGCCCGCACCATAAAAGTTTCTTCTTCCGCGAGCATCGATAACATCTTCTTCAGAGATTCCTTTTGATAAATTAGTTACTTCTTCATCAGATATATCATTACCTGTTTCTCTTTTAATGATATTTTTGATTTCTTCGTTAGTTAATCCTATTCTAAAGAACCTTCTAATTCCAAGTCCTACGTATTCAGTTGTACCTAATAATTTTCTGCAGATGCAGTTTCTGTGTAGTCTATAATCCATGTGGTTCACCCCATTTCATAACATATGTTTATAATAATTATTTTCGCACATATGTGCATATTTCATTATATTGAAAAACAACTATATAATACTACCTTTTTTAAAATTACAGGTTTTTTAGATTAATATCGGTTAGATAAAAGTTAAAAAAAGTAATTATTTGAGTTTGTCGTAAAAATCATCCCAAATTCTTTTAATTTCATTACCTGCAGGGCAGTCGTAATTTACAATGGGACATTCGTTTTGAATTGCTTTATTTACTGTATTATCAAATGGAACTTTTCCCAATATTTCAAAGCCTGATTTTTTACAGTAATCGATTATTTCGGAAGTTTTTTCTTCGTTAATGTCGTATTTATTGATTATTATATAGCTTTGAATATCAAAAAATTGGGTAAGTTCTAAAACACGGCTCAAATCATCAAGACCTGATGTAGTTGGTTCAGTTACAACTACTGCGTAATCACAACCTGTAAGCGATGCAATTACAACGCATCCTATTCCTGGAGATCCATCAATTAATAAATTTTCAAAACCCTGATTTTCAAGGGAATTTTTCCTAACTTCTGTTACAACTTTTCCTGCACCTTCTGCCCCAATATTTAGCTTTGCGTAAGATAAATACCCATCTTTGATTTTGCAAGAATAAACATGCCCTGTAATATTATCAACCATTTTTACAGCATCAGCAGGACAAACGTACTCACATAACCCACATCCTTCGCATTTTAACGGATTTACTTTTATTTCAGGTGTTATTGCATCAAATCTACATTCTAAGCATTTTTCACACTTAATACATTTTTCAGTATCAATGATTGCAGTCTGGGATCCAATATACTCTTTAGTATTGATTATTTCATTTTCAAACATTAAATGTAAATTTGGAGCTTCAACGTCGCAGTCTGCGATATTTCTTTTATTCATCAATTCTGAAAATGAAGATGAAATGGTAGTTTTTCCAGTTCCGCCTTTTCCGCTTATTATGACGATCTGTTTCATAATATCAACCTCTTTTCAAGTTCAGAGGCAATATCTCGCAAATGTTTTGTAAATTCGACATCCGAGTTGATCAAGATGTCCCCTTTTGAATATTTATTTGCAATATTTCTTGAAAATGGAATTTTTCCCAAAATATCGATTTTCTCATTTTCACAGTAATTTTCAATGATAAAGTCAAACTCATCTGATTTATTGATCAAAACACCAAATGGAATATTTAGGTATCTCAAAACTTCAACTGCAATTTTTAAGTCGTGAAGCCCAAATTTGGTTGGTTCTGTGACAAGAATTGAATAGTCGCTATCTTCAACAGTGTTTATTACACTACATGAACTTCCAGGAGGCGCATCGAGTATATTTATTGAATTAACATCCAAAAATTTTTTCAAGGCAGATATGACTGGAACTCCTGAGGGTTCACCAATATTTAAAACTCCCCGAAACGCGTTTAAATTCGGAATATCTTTAGATTTTCCGGATTCTATTTTTCCAATTTCCCGTAAAATTTCTGAAATGGCTTGAACAGGGCATGCAATGTAGCAGAGCCCGCAGTCGTGGCATAATTTTTCAAAAACTGTTGAATTGTTTGGAGTTATTGAAATAGCGTTAAATTTACATAATTTACTGCATTCTCCACAGTTTGTACATAATTCTTTATCGATTTTTGGAACTTTTTTAAAGACTTTCTTTTCAGTTTCAATGCCCGGTTTTAAAAAAATAAACCCGTTTGGCTCTTCCACGTCAAAATCAAAATAACTAACATTTTTATGATTTTCTGAGAGAAAAATGCTTAAATTTGTAGATATTGTGGTCTTTCCAGTTCCGCCTTTTCCACTCAATATTGAAATATTCATAATTTTTCCTTACATACCTTGATGTGGCTTTCCAGCTTGTGTTATTTCACTTAATTCATTTTTTTCGAATAATTCAATGTTTTCAAGAACCGTTGATCCAGTTCCTTTGTAAACTTTAATATTTTCGCCATCCAACACCTGTTTTGCGTTTGGTCCAATACTTCCGCTGATTAATACATTAATATTTTTTGAAACTACTTCTTGTGCAGAGCCAATACCTGCACCATGTGCCGAATCGCCATTTGTATTTTCAATCGCGTCGAATTCTTTTGAATCTGTATCATAAATTATAAAATAAGGGCATCTACCAAATCTTTGTTCGAAAGTGCTTTCTAACGTATTTCCGGTACTTGTAATGCAGAGTTTCATTAAAATCTACCTCTTTTTATTTCTGTAAGAATGTGTGGTAGAATTCTATAAATACTTATCCCCATATGTGCGATATTAAGAAATTCTATTTTTACAAGTATTCTCAAAAATGCTGTCTAAAATACAGTAATAAAATATATTTGTGTTTTAAAAATTTTAAAAAAGGAATTAGCGATATTTAGGCAAAATATAAAAGTAAAATAAATAAAACTGCAACTGCGATTATCAATAGAGTTATTCCTAATAAGAAGTATGATCTAAAGTCATCGTTTTCATGGATTTGTTTATGTAATCCTGCAATTATTAATAAAAATCCAGACGTTGGGAGTATTAATAGCATAGAATCCCAATTTTTTGTTAATTCAAGATATGCTGTTATTACTATAAACATTACTCCAAACGAAATAGTTATTTTTTGTAGATCTCTTAACATCTGTTCGTCAGATTTCATAAAAAATCACCTTCCCCCTCTAAGGTAATATTTTTAAATCTGTTATCGGTTATTTTTTAGTCCTAAAATACTTAAAGTTCTTACAATATCTGTTTTAGAAATTATTCCAAGGATATTTCCATTATCAACTACGTAAACCCTGTCAGTATTTGCCATACCTTTAATTAATTCATTTAATGCAGCCTCTGGTGATACCATCACAGGTGGCGACATTATCTCTTTTACTTTAGCTGTTTTTGCAGTTGTAGATGATATTTCATTCATAGTAATGGTTCCAATGATATTTCCATTTTCAAGCACAGGATAGCCTAAAAACCTGTTTTCAAGCATTAAATTTAGTACATCATCGACAGTATCTTCTGAATTTACGTAAACTATATTTTTAGACATAATATCTTTTGCGGGCACATCTTGAAATAGTGTATCTGCAACAAGTGCCCTGTATTCTTGAGATGCTCCAAAGTAGATAAATATTGCAATTAAAACCAAAATTACATTGAAGTTTATTAATCCAAAAATTAACAAAGCTAGTGCAAAATACTGTCCAACGGTTGATGCAAGTTTTGTTGCTTTTATATAACTCATGCTGGTTAATTTTGAAAGCAGTGCTCTAAATACTCGTCCTCCATCCATTGGAAATGCTGGAAGCAGATTAAAAATCCCAAGAAGTATATTCAATCCACCAACTGTTTGAAAAAGTGGATATTCTGCCAAGGTATAATCGGTTACTGTTGAAATTCCAAGCAGTACTGTTCCAAGTGCTAAACTTACCAGTGGGCCTGCAATTGCGATTTTAAACTCCCCTTCTTTTGAGATTTCGCTCATCATGGCCATTCCGCCAATTGGCAAAAGCAGTATTTTTTCTATTTTTACCCCGTATTTTTTTGCAACATATGAGTGCCCCAGTTCGTGCAAAACTACGGATGTAAATAAGAACATGTATAAAATTAGCCCTTCAATGCCCCAAAAGTAAAAAACAACGATTAACAGTAATATAAACGTAATATGGAGTTCAATGGGGATTCCCATTACACGCGCTATTTTAAAAGATTGCAAAAATTTCCCCTCCGCATCTGATGTATTATATTATGGATATTTACTTATTAATACTGTTTTGATGAGTTAATTATATAGGATAATTTAAAATATTTAAAAAAATAGCCGATGTAGTTTATTAAAAAAATTAATCTTTTCTTTTAGAATATTCTATAATTTTTAGGAGTATTTTTTCGGCTTCTTTTAAATTGTCGTTTGAAATATTCATGTCAAGTTCACAGAAAAGTGTTTCTATATACTCAGTATATCTTTCTTTTTCGATTAAAAGCTCTTTATAATCGTAAATCATTTTTCTAAATTTTTCCTGTTTGATTTTTGCCATATCGTCTTTGATATTGTCCCAGATGGTTGATTTCTTCAGGTCGTATTCTTCAGCAACTTTTCGAATGCTTTTTCCATTGATAATTTCTTCAATGATTTTTTTCTTTATATCTCCTTCAACTTTTTTCGGCCGTCCAACCTGATCTGTAATTGATACATCGACCCCAAAAATCAAAAGACGATTTAATGCGCCTTTGTTTTTCTTTTCCATGTATTCATATATTGATTTTGGCATTGTAACTTCGTCAACACCGTCTTTTATTAACTTTTCCACGTCTTCCTTTGATAAATATTTTGAAGTATGGTATGTTTTGTATTTTTCAGACATTTGTTATCATCTTTAAATTTATCCGTTTAAATTTTGTTTTATCGGTAAAAAAGTAGAGTTTTATTCTTATTAACCAGTAACTAGTATTATTTAAAAAAGTATTTAAAATACATTATTAATTTGACCATTCCTGTTTTAATTCTTCAATGTATCCTTCTGTTTCCAGTTCGAGTAATATTCTGTCCATTTCATGCAATAATTCTTTATTGTCTTTATTTACTGCAATTCCTGAATAAAGAATTTCTAAAGTATCAATTAGGTCTAACTGATTCATATAACTTGAAACTTTAAAATTATCCATTTCAGATATGGTTGCATCAATTTTTCCGTTATTTAAATCGTTATACAGTTCTATCGGGGTATCATATTCAACTATTTCAAAATCCATACTTTTTTGAAGACTTTTTGCCTTAGTTTCGTGTATTGTCTAATCAACAACACCAATTTTTTTACCATTTAAATCAGTGATTGTTTGGATGCCACTTTCTTTTCTAACCAGTACTACCAGTTCGGTATGCGAATAGGCCCTTGTAAAACTCACTATTTTTTCCCTTTCAGGAGATATTGAAATGTCCGATATTGCACAATCGATTTCATTATTTGCTACAGCATTTAAAAGGTTAGAAAACATGTATTCTTTAAATTTAACATTTAAATTCATTCTTTTTGCAATTTCTGAAATTAAATCAACTTCAAATCCTATCAGTTCTCCATTCTGCTCATAAACGGCAGGGGGAGCATGTTTGAATACTCCTACAGTTAATGTTCCATTTTCAATAGTCATTTTTTCAGACGGGAGTGAAATACATGCCGAAATTGCTAAAATCAGTACGATTGTCATTACAAAACATATCTTTTTCATAGTTTTACTCACAACATCTATTTGAAATTATACTAAGTTTAAACTTTATGGTAAAAATACTTATTTAATTTATAAACTTGTCCGAAAAACATTTAAAATCTGGTTAAAGGTCGTACCAGTCTCCAATTTTTACAAGTTCCTTTTTAATGTCGTCAACGGTAATTTTCAGATAGTGCATAGTGGTGTTTATTGACTTGTGTCGTAAATATTTACTCACTTTTTCAAGCGGAACTCCGTCATTTAACAGGTGTAGGGCCCTACTTCTTCTAAATGTGTGTGTTGAAAATTCTTTATGGATTTTAGCATCTTTAGTATACTTTTTAACGAGTTCCCACGCGTATGTCCGGTTTTTAAACTTAAAAAGTCTGTCATCATCTTTTAAATTGTTATCGACGATATGTCCGAAAATATCTTCATTTAACCACTCTGGAATAACGCAGATTTGGAAGTTTTCAGTTTTAGTGTCCAGTAATTTACAAACGCCTTCGTTTAAATTTATGTTTTTTACTTCAATTGTTAAGAGTTCTGAGACCCTGAGTGCCATTCCATAGAGCATTTTAAAGAACAGTTTGTGTTCTTTTGAGTCTACCGTATCGATAAATAGTTTTAACTCGTCTTTTGTAAGCCAGTCTTTGCAATAGTGCCTTGTCATATTACCAACATAAGTTTAAGTTCTTAAATTTTCTTAATTATTCTTTTAATATTGTTTTCATTCTTTATATATTTATTTAGCCTGTTTTAACCGTTTTTGGTTATATATGTCATTTTATATATTTAAATATTTTTACATATGGTTTTATTTAATTATTTATCTAAATATTAAAATATTTATTTATATAGTTAAATAGATTCTATAAATGGGGTATTTTGTCCGAATATTTTAAACTAACAATTTAGGTAAATTGTTAGTTGTTAAAAAATTATTTTAAAAATCAAAAAAGAGCTTTTTTAAGCGGCAATCCTGAGATTATCGGGTAAATTTGACGAAAAAAAGTTTTATCCTAATTTTAATTTCTAAAAAATAGATATTACTTTTATAAAATTTTTAAAAAAGATGATATCATCCATATTTTGGTTAAAAAACAGTTTAAAATTGGATTTTGATGTATAAATTATAAAGTTCAATATTGTATTATTTTTTTATGTATGTTTAATAAAATATTATTACAAATTAGTAGAATTTTTCATAAAGGCGATATTTTCCTAGCATAACCTATATATTGCCCTATAGAGAGAATATAGTTTGGAGTAGTTATCTAGTTAAACGTTATGTAACAACATTACAAAATGAATAACTTGAAAATTTTGGGGTTAATCTAAAGGAATCGGATAAACACGGTGTTATAGTATTTTTGGGGGATAAATATATTGAATTATATAATTTTTGGTTAGCCACATTTCGGGGGGCTTGTGGCTGATCATTTATCTATTATTTTTGAGACTTTTTTTGACATTAAATAAATTGTTTTAATTTCTATTTTTATTAGTTATAGTTCATTTCGAGGCATAACTTGATATAGGAGTATACAGTATTACTACTAGTTGGCGATGGATTGAATGTAAATCCTTTTGATCGGAAAGACTAATAGTCAAAGCCCAAATTTCTCCATGTCGTATGATTTACGAGGGTTTGACTACAACCTCGTGAATCATAATTTGGGAGTTATTTTACTCTTTTTAATTAATTATGATTTTTTCAAAAGATTATTCAGAATTTATATTCGCATTCATTTTTGACGTAAAATTCAAAAAAGAGGATATACTATGGAAAGTTTTAAAAATTTAGGTCTATCTGACGAGATATTAGAAGCATTAGAAAAGAAAGGCTTCACAAACCCAACCCCTATTCAGGAACAAGCAATTCCTATTTTAATTGAAGGAAAAAGAGATATTGTCGGCCAAGCTCAAACAGGTACTGGAAAAACCGCAGCATTTGGTATTCCTATTTTAGAAACAATTGACGAACACTCAAGGAACACGCAAGCACTTATTTTAGCACCTACAAGAGAACTCGCAATACAAGTTGCAGAAGAAATCGATTCAATCAAAGGTTCAAAAAGATTGAATGTTTTCCCGGTATACGGCGGTCAATCAATTGATAGACAGATAAGAGAATTAAGAAGAGGAGTTCAGATTGTTGTTGGAACTCCTGGAAGGATCCTCGACCACATCTCAAGAAGAACAATAAAACTTGAAAACGTTTCATATGTAGTTTTAGATGAAGCTGACGAAATGTTAAACATGGGATTCATTGACGATGTTGAAGAAATCTTAAAATCAGTAAGCACTGACAAAAGAATGCTTTTATTCTCAGCAACACTTCCTGATAGTATCATGAAACTTGCTAAAAATTACATGAGAGAATACGACATTATCAAAGTTAAAAGACAGCAGCTTACAACTACTTTAACCGACCAATCATTCTATGAAATTCACTCAAGAGATAAATTTGAATTACTTTCAAGAATCATTGACACGGAAAAAGAATTTTACGGTTTAATTTTCTGTAAAACAAAAGCAGACGTTGACGAAGTTGCAAACAGATTGAATGAGAAAGGGTATGCTGCAGAAGGTCTTCACGGGGACATGACCCAAGCTCAAAGAGAAAAAACACTCGACAAATTTAAAGGAAAGAAAATCAACGTTCTCGTAGCAACTGATGTTGCAGCAAGAGGAATTGATATCAACGATTTAACACACGTTGTAAACTTTGATATTCCACAAAATCCTGAATCATACGTCCACAGAATTGGAAGAACAGGCCGAGCTGGAAAACAAGGTTATGCAATTACATTTGTTGAACCTTCAGAATTTAGGAAGTTTAAATACATCCAAAAAATTGCAAAAACTGAAATTAAAAGAGAAGAAGTTCCTGATGTTAAAGATATAATCAGTGCTAAAAAAATAAAAATCATTTCCGGAATAAAAGAAGTTTTAGAATCTGGAAAATACGCTGATTGCGAAAAAATGGCTTCTGATTTATTAGAAGATGCAGATCCTCAAGAAGTTCTTTCAGCAGTTTTAAAATATGCTTTAAAAGATGAATTAAGTGAATCAAACTACAAAAAAATTGGAAGAGGTTCACAAAGATCTGAAAGATCTGGAAGAAATGACAGCAGAGGAAGAAGATCTTTCGCACCTGGTGAAAACGTAAGACTCTTTGTAGCTTTAGGTAAACTTGATAAAATGAACCCTAAAAAATTAGTGGATCACATTTCAAGAAAATCCGATGTTAAAGGAAGAGACATCGACGATGTAAAAGTATTTGAGAAATTTTCCTTTGTAACTGTATCTTCAAGCGATGCAGAAATAATTCTTGATTCATTCAAGAACGAAAGAAGAGGAAGAAGATCAATAATCGAAGTTGCAAGCGGCAACTAATTAATCTCCTTTTTTACTTAAAATTATTTTAAATTCTTTTTTTAAATTTTTAAGAATCTTTTTTAGAAATTTTATATTTCTCGATTGGAATTACTTGAAATTTTTAATATTTCTTAATCATTATCACAGTCGTCACAATCATGGTGATGATTATTATGACCGCATTCTGTGTCGTAAATTGAAGAATCCGCCATATTTGAATTACCTTCTTTAATAGTTTGAATCTCTTTTTTAATCTTTCGAATAAATAGCGTTGTAATTGTCGCTATCACTAAACAAGAGCCTGCTAAAATTGGTAGTAAAGATACCATAATTTTACCCCCTATCTATTTTCATTATAATAAAATTAATATTTATGTCGGGTCTATTTTAATTTAATTATATTTTTCGAAAAAGATGTTGAGGGGTTTCTAAAATTTCGAAATTAAAATATACTTTTTATGACATATCTTTATTAAATCGCACGGAGGCGGTATTTTTGGATGCTTACGATTTTGATATCAACCTTCAAAAAGTATTTTATAGTTATTTTAAGGATATTAAAAGCTCCAATTGGAAAAAATGGTTAGACATCTCTTCAGTCGAAGAATACGAAGATGCAATTTTTAAAAATTCTGGGCTTTCAAATGATATTATAACGGATACATATTCAAAAAAAACTGATCCAAAAGAGTTTTCATTAAATCCTAAAACTTTTTTAAAAGAAAAACTCGAAAAAGATGATATAAACGATTTATTTTCAAAAGATACTGCAATCGTAACCCATACATCTGGAACTTCTGGAGGGGACATTACAAAGTTAAAATGGTTTTTAATTTCTGATGATTTTTTAAAGCGAGTCTGGGTTCCAGGAATGCAGGCAATATTTGAATCAAGCGGATTATCAAAAAACAAATCACCAGTAATTTTTGTTCCAAGCAGGATTAAAGTTGATGGTTTATCAAAAGTTGATGATTTAAACCTTATTCGCCTTTACACGTCGGAATTTTCTCAACGAGTTGTTTTGTCACACATCCGCCCTTCTTCGTATTTAATCGATGAATACAAAAATGCGCTTAATTTACTTACAATTTCAAAAATACTAGCTCTTGACGATATTTCAGTAATTTCTGCACCTGCAGCAACGATTATCAAATGGGCAGATATTGATAAATTAAGAACTGGACTTGAAAAATCAATAAAATCAATTGATTGGGAAACAATAAAAGAAGAAAACAGAGAAGCTTTCGAATTAAAAAAATTGTATGATCGAATTGGACTTAAAAATTTTGCAGAAGAAATCCAAAACAGGCTTTCCGAAGCACTTAAAGATGCTACGCTGATATTTAGCATAACTTCTCTTTCAAAAGATGAATGGGTAAAAATTAGGAAATTTATGGGTTGGAATGTTGGCGAAGAAAAGTTTACAAACCTCTACGTTGGAAGCGAAATCGGCCCATTTGCAGGAGGGATAAATAAGGAAGATAATTACAGAATGTATACATTTCCCTTAACGTATCCTGTAATTGAAAGAAAGGGTAAAAAGGAATTTATCTCTAAAACTAAAGATAAATATGGAGTTTTGCTTGTTTCAAGGCCTGGTTCAAATCCTTTAATAAATATCGATACAGGGGATGTAATAACTATCTTAAATCAGGAAGGGATTCCAAAAATTTCTGGTGAAATTTTAAGATCTGGATTTAAATTAAAATTAGAAATGAAACTCGAAGGTTTTCCGGAAAATACAGAATTTTTTGCAGGAGATTATTTTGATATTGGTGGAATTGAGGTATTCAACCCTCGAAAGATGGTTTCGTGTATGGGGCAGAGATTTGGATTAGAAAAGGATAATCCTGTACTTTTAGTTTCAAGTGACTCTTATAAAATGGTTTTACCGCTTGAAAATAATAAAAATGTGCTTATTGATAAAATAAAAGAGGAAATGCCAAACTGTTCGATCGGGGAAGATATAGAAAAAGCTTTAAAAAATGAGAAGATTTCACTTGAAATGGGAAATACTGATGTTAAAACTGCAATTGACCACACTGAACTTTTAGAAAAGGTTAAAAAAGGCGATCTTCCAAAAGGGGTTCTCAAAAAATGGCCGTTTTATATTTTAAATGTTCCAGAAAATTCAAAAATTTAAAAAAATCATTTTTGTTTTAAATTTTGAGCATGGAAAAGTATTTATAGAATAATCACCCTTATTAAGTTGTTCGTGCGGAGATGGCCCAGTCTGGTACGGCGCGGGACTGCTAATCCCGTTACTCTCTGAGTAACCCGAGTTCAAATCTCGGTCTCCGCGTTTCTGTTTTAATGCGATTTTTAGAAGTTTTCTTTATATAGTTTTTATACTGATTTTCTCTCTTAGGTCACAAATTTACTCCTATGACGTTTACCGCTCCTATTGACGTGAGGGGTAGGGGGACCAAAAGGACGATGACCTCTCAGGGTTAGGTAATTATTAACAAATATGTGGATTTTTCCTAAAAAATAATAAAAGTTTTCCTAAATATTGTGTTTTAGATTTTTTTCAAAATTAAAAATATTTTGGTAACCATGGTAACTTTAATATTAATTTTTTAATCTATTAGTTAATCTAAAAAATACCTTTAATCTGTTTAGTTTTAAGGTTACCAAAAAGTTACCAAAAAGTTACCACGTGGTAACCTCTAAAAAATATAATAAAATAAGGATAAATTACAATGTTTTTAAAAAAAGAAAAGTTAAAATTCGTCAACATTTATTTTATAGAAAAGTTCAGCTTCTTTTGAATAATATAATTCGTTTCCTTTTTTGATTTCTTCAATTACTTCATTTTCTGGAACAATATATCCAACTAAGAACTGTTCAACTGTAAATGTTTTTTCTGAAAGCAGTTCTATCGAATCTGTTTCAAGGTCATGGAATTTTATTTTTTGAAGTTTGTGAACTGCTAACCTGTCATCAAGTACTTCTTCAACTGATTCGATTTTTCGGACCGCATTTGGAAATGAATCAGGATTTAAATATTTTTTGTAGTCTTCAAATGCTTCAAAACCTGTCAGTGTCATTTTATAGAGTACGGATTTTAGAATATCGTTTAATTCATCATGTCGTTTTACTGTATTCAAGATTTTTTCTTCTATTTCTGTCATGTTGGTTTCACCTGTTTATTTTAGTATTATGTTTTACTTTTTTACAACATAACTTATAATTTAGATATTATTTAAAAGTTTCTTTTTTTACAACATAGTAATAAAATAAAATATTACTATATATCTAAAACAAAATACTATTTTATTTAAAAAAGATAGTGAAAGCATGTTAATTGAAACCCTTGGAAAAAAACACGTTCGAGAAATCTTAGATTTGTTAAATTTCCACGAAAGAGTTTATTTTGGTGAAATCTGCGAACATGTTGCAATCAATAAGGGTAACTTAAGTAAAATTTTAAATTTGCTTGTTAGTTTTAAGATTTTGAAAAAGGAAGAAGAAGAGGAAGGTAAAAAATTAAATAAAACGTACTATTCACTTACGGATTTTGGAAAAGAGGCGTATTCTCTTTATGACATTGAAAAAGAAATTGAAAATAAGTATTCTTTTGAATAAAATTAAATTTTTTAAATTTAAAGAATAATTTGATTAAATATTGGACATTTAAGTTTATTTAACGAGGGAAAATAAATTAAAGGTGGGGAAATGGATTTTGAAGAAATAAAATATCGAATTGATATAATATTTGAGTTTCAGGAGCATAATAGGGAGTTTCCAAAAAAACAAAGTAATAAAACCACGTATAAAATAGTCAAAGGCGGTAAAAACCCATTTTCTGAACAAAATGAATGGAAAACATATACAAAGTATGAAAATTGTGAATATTTACTGAAACTTTATAACGCAAATGTTTCAGAAGATTTAAAAAATGAATTTTTAAAATACGTTTCTTCAAAAATATATGATATTGAAAATATAGTTTTAACTACTTATTTTTTACATAAGCTGAAAAGATATGACACACTGTTTGAAAAATGCTTTTCATCACAATTTTCAGCGTATGGTCTAAAACTTAGTCTTTTCTGTGATATTTGGAATTATATTTTATCTGAGGAATATCAAGATCTTCCAGACGATATATTGAAAAATCTAAAACTTATTTTAAAAAAATTGGATACGGAAAGTAATGGGCATCCTCCAAATGGTCTGGGTTATAGTACGCCTACTAAGCGGTTGCATAATGAAAATCTTTATAATCTCCACATGTTGGTAAATCAAGTTCAAATGGAACGATTAAAATTAAAATTAGATGAAGGAATTAATACGGAAATAAACGAAGATCTGATTAAATTAAAGAAAAGCATTAAAGAATACGGTTTTAATCAGGAATTAAATGAAGTTTTGGATAAAATTGATAATGATTATTACAAATATTCTGAAGATGAATTTGAGATAAAAAAATCAATTGATTTATTAAGGGAGTTTTTTAACAGATATTGTGATCAGATAATTGACAATGTTGGAACAATATCTACGAAAAAATTTAAAGTTGATAAGGATTTAAAAGATCCTCCGAGAGTGCAAAAACACAAATATCTTTCTAAAAACTTTAATTTAACCGAAGGTGAAGGAAGAACCTTAAAAGCAGTAAATAAAATGCTAAATGAGGAAGTTCACCATTGGAAATCAAAACGTGAAAAATTTAGAATTACAAAAAATTTTGTAATAGAATTTTGCTTAATGTTATCGATAAAATTTGAACAATTTAAGTTTGATTTTAAAAATTAGTGATAAACAATGTCTATTTTAAAATTACTTTCAAAGAAACACGTGGAGAATATTTTAAAACTCTTAAACGAGAGTGGGGAATTGTACGTTCAGCAAATAAATGATGAAGTTAAAATTAATAAAAGTAATTTAAGCCAGCTTTTACAAGAATTGCAGGATAATGGTTTTGTTTCAAAAAGAATTGACGAAGATACTGCTAAGAATTTGCCAAAAAGTTATTTTAAATTGACCGAAAAAGGAAAAAAAGCTTTAAACGTTTATGAAATGATTGAAGAATTATAAACATTTACTAATGGATATTTTTCGACATATTCAGTTAGTTTTGCTTTAATTCGAGGTTTATTAAATTCATCACATAATTCTTTACACTTTTTCAAATATTTTTTTGATTCAGGAATATCGCCTAATTTATGATATATTTTTCCACATACCAAGTTTCCTTCAATATGGAGGGGTATTGAGTTTAATAATTTTTTAACTAACTCAAGTGCTTCTTTATATTTTTTCTTTTCGTAATAACTATCAGATACACAAATCAGTACTTCTGAGTCATTTTGGGTATCTACCAATTTTAATCCATATTTTAATGTATTATCATAATCTTTTAATTCATAATAAACTGGAGTAATCTCACTAATTGACAAACTATCAATGCCGTATTTCAAAATATACTCATCTAAACATTTTTTTGATTCCAAAATATTTCCATTAATTGCATTGATTTTAGCATGATTAATTATAACTTCAGGAATTTTTGGGAATTTTTCATATACTCTTTTGGAAACTTCTAGCGCTTTTTGATAATTACCCATATCTATATACATCCAACATACTTCTGAATAAGCATCTATATTATCTGGAGAATCTGTTATGATATCTTCAAAAAATCGTAATGCTTCAGTATAATTTCCAAAATTAGAGTAATATTTCATATACTCCATCTTTAAGACTTCGTTAAGGCCATAAAACTTTTTTAGTCTATCAAGCGATTTTATTGCAGATTTATCCATAAGGGGGTATAAAATGGATACATTTAGTAAATTAAAACCAATATCATGTTCATAATCCGTTAAAAAGTTATTAATAATCGATATATATTCCCGATATTCTCCTTTATACAAATAATAAGATCCACGACATAAGTTGATATTTTTACTATTATTTTTTTCTAAATTCTTTAATACTTCATCAATTTTTTCATAGTTTCCCATCTGACAATAGGATGATACAGCATTACTGATTGCAGAAGGTTTTAACTTTTCAATTGTTATTTTGGATAGATAATAATCGGTCATTTCCTCATTTAATATAAAAGAATACATATTGGACAGGGCTGCTGCAACGTTCATATTTTTAGGATCTTTTTCATAAAGTAATTCTAAATACTGTATTAATTCCACGGCAGGTATTTTTCCGATATATAAATCCATAATTACAGGGTAGTGTTTATAAATATCAGGATACTTTTTTATTTCATCAAAAGATTGGATTAATTTATTTATTTCGCCTTTTTCCAAATATAAGTTTATTAAATTATATTTGGCATAATAATCATTAGGGTTATTTTTTAAAATATCATTTAGATATTTTTCAGTGTTAATATAATCCATTAATTTATAATATGCTTCAGAAATTAATTTTAACACTTTATTATCTAGCTGGTATTCTGGAATCTTTTTTAAAATTTTAATTCCGTATTTTATCTGGTCGATAAAACCTGTCTTAAGCCTATTTGTATTATGTATGCAATTACTACCAATGGGGTACAATACATCTTGATACCTTAATTTTTCCCCCTTACTAAAAATTTTATTTAAATAATTATCAAGATGTTTCTTTATTTCATAAAATAAATCGTTTCCAAGATTATCTTTTAGAAATGGGAGCAAAATGGCTGGGTGGTAGGTAGTAATTTTATCACAATCTATTTTTATATGTCCGTGATCCATTAATTCATTTAATTGCTGATAATTATGGCCATATATTTCATAAAAAATATTTTTTGAATAATCTATGTCATATAATTTTAAAATCATTATTGGAAGTATTAACGAAAATTTACCTGAATTTTTGGATTTTTTGAAATAATTATTGATATTATTAATTATTTTGGCTTTTATATTCCTTGATGATACATTACGCATATCCCGAGACAGTTTTAAACTGTTTATCCCCGTTACAATAAGTATCCAAGGAGATATGGATCCTTTGACGCCTGATTCATATAATCCATTTGCTAATCTTCCACAAATATGGGATAATCTTTTAGGGATAACTTTTAAAAAACAGTTTTCAATATCAATTTTTGTGATTTCTAATTTAATCTCTTTTAAATTGTGGGGTAATGATCGATTTAAGTTATCTAAATAATTATCCCATGTTATTTTCTGTTCGGCCATAATGACTGAAAAATTCGACGGGATTTGATCTATAGCTTCCCACAAATTGTTTATTGATGATGCATTATCAATACACAAAAGTATCCTTTTATCAGATGTTAATTTTTTCAATTCATAAATGGCATTATCTAAATTTAATGAATGAGTATTTTGAACATATATGTCCATCTCATCTTTCATATCATAAGAAAGTCTTTTTATAAACTCAGTTTTTCCATCACCCGAATTACCTGTTATAATTACACAGTTTCCACTTCTAATTAAATCCTTAACATTATCTAGCTGGGATCTTTTAATATCTAAGTCTTTTATTATGGGTAGCCATTCTCCACCCGAGGTAATTGCAGAGTAATATGACTCTTTTAATTTACTGATATCATAACTTTGAGCCAATGATGAATCTATTTTTTCGGTTATGTGGATCATACCATGTTTTTTTAAATCATTAAGTATTTCCTTAAGCGTTTCAGTCATTTCACACTGGTATTCGTTACCTGTTTGAATATTATCGTTAAGTTCACCCAAACTACTGTCTATTTTTCTTAAACCTTGAGTTAATGTTTCATGTATTTTTTGAATATAGTTTTGAAGTTCTGGATCTGTAACGTTCAATGTTTTATTATATATTGAGTTTAACAATTCTTCAGTTTTTTCTGCCGCAGAATTTTTTTCCGTTAATTTATAATATGTGTCTAAAGAAGCGACGGTTATCGCTGCAAAAGGGGGTATACCTGCTGCTGAGAATATGCAATCAAAAATTAATGGATAAATGTGTTTTGTATTTTCAAAATAAGGTTTAATGGAGTCTAACCGCTCTTCTACGTACTTTTTATTTGATTCATAATCCATTGCAGTTTTAATTATTTGCCCCACTTCTGAACTACTCATTAATCATCCCTCATAATATGGTTAAACTAAATTAACCCCCACATAAATATAAAATTTCCGAAAAGAATTAAACGATTTAAATTTGATTAAAATAATGTTTTTTGGGATTTTAATTGGTAGAAAACAGTGTTTATTAATTTTTAAAGCTGATAAGGTTTTTTAAGATTTAGGATAATTTACTGTTTTTTGAGGAAACTTTTCGACATTTTTAAATATTGTTTTTTTAATATTTTAATTGATAATTTTTCGGGAAAATTTGTTTATTAAAATTATAATTTAATAATAAAATTTTTATTGTATGATTTTGGTGTTGGAATGGAAGATAATAACAATTTTAAGGGTGAAATTAGTAGGCATATATCTTTAGTTTTAATTATCGCCATTTTCATATCATATCCAAGATATCATTTTATATTCCTATGTTTAGCAGGAATCTGGATATTAATTTTAATCATGGGTTTCCTGGCACCGGCTTATCTTAAAAAAATATTACAATATATACTATATGTCATAAATATTAGGCACCGTAAAACTATTTTTCGGGGAAGTAAACGTGCTATTCATACTTTATCGGTTTTAATTTATGCTGTTAGCAATTTTATGGTCATATATGATATATTTACTAATTATTCTCCTGACGAGATAGTTGCATTGTCATATTTTTCAATTGCTATCGGAATCATAATACTGCTCTTATCGATTCTTATCGAATCCTTATCCTTATTTATAAACGTGTTTTTAAATTTTTTAGAAGATATTCTCTTAAGATTAACAGAATAAAATAATTTATGGATTAGATGTGAAAATATGGTTTTGGAAAATAACAGTATTACTTTGATTAATAATTCTTCAGAAATTGTATCTAATGTATCTACTGTATTTTCCAACAATTCTTCAGAAATTGTATCTAATGTATCTACGGCATTAATAAATAATACTCCCCCGTTAGATTCAGCATGGATTTTTTCGATAGTTGTTTTAGTAATATCTATACACCAAATACTCTCAAAATCCCAACGTAGGAATATTTTTTACATACTGGGATATTTTGAATATATGCTAATTTTTTCAACATTACTGTTAATTTATGTAACTATTGCCCATTACACCATTTCTTACGATTTATGTAATTCTTTACTATCCTTGGTTATTACGGATATAGAAAATCCATTAATGACTTTCAGTTATCTTTATGGATTGATCATTTTGGCTTATTTTTTATTAAATTTTAAAAATAATCGTTTATCTCAAATTAATCGGTTTATTGATAAGTTGTATGACCGCTTCACAAAAAAAGATTATTTAATAATTTTAACTGATTTGGAGATATATTTTGAAGAATTATATGAACATTATTTAATGATTGAAAAAGATTTTGAATTTAACGGTAGATTTGAATGTTTTTTAAATATAATATCTGATGAAGAAGAATTTATTTCGGAGATGGCTAAGAAATATCCAATGTTATTATATAAATTGTTAAATTCATCAATAGATTTTGATAAGGATGTATTATGGGCCAATTATTGGAAATATTTAGTTTCAACCAAGGGTAGTGACCTATACAAGGAGTTAAAAAACCTAAATTCGGAGGATTATTTTGACTTAAGTACAGAAAATATTTTGGAATTAGAATACGATGACGATTTAATCATAAAATCTATATTTAACATAGATATTGATATCAATTCCAGCATAATTTCCACGATTGGCCATTTTATTAAAAAAGAAGAACAGATGGCATATACAAATGGAGGTTCAGATATAGAACTACTGGATTCCCCGATTTATATTGCATTATTGATTTACGATTTAAAATTAAGGCATGCTCTAAAAAATAATTCCTATACGAATATTAAAATTTTTAATCCTATAATGGATATTATTTTAAAAATAGTAACCTCAATGGAGATTTACTGGAGATTGTTTGGATATTATGCCCTAATGGAACAATATCTTGAATTAATTTTTAAATTATATTACCGTTGGACTACATTTTCAAAAAAAGATGTGGATTTTGGATTAGAATTAGTATTAGTCATTTCAATGTCATTCCATAGTATTATGACTGCAAGATTAAACCCTCAAACTAAAGATAAAATTTATAACATAATGAAGAAAATATTAAAGTACATTGACGAAGAAATGGAAGAAGAAGTCAAAAAGAAATATTTCGAAAAATTATTTGAAGGCGTAAATTTAAGATCTGAAAATCCAATATCTGGAAGATATGATAATTTAGAACTAATTGATGAAATTTATTCGAAAATTTACAGTGAAAACCTGAGAAATGTAATTTAATTGTTATTTGGTGAAAATATGGCAACAGAAAATGAAAATCCAATAGTGGTTTTAATTACCATCATATTTGGAATAATCATACTTGGAGGAGTTAGTGCCGCATTATTACCAATGTTAAAAGGAACCAGCGTATACGGAATTGCTTCATTTTTTGCATGGATTTATAATGATATATTCCTAAAACTAATAACTCGATAAATACGGCGAATATTTGAAGAAAAAATTTTCTAATTAAATTTAAAATAACCTTTTCATTAAATTTCAATAATTCTTATCATAAATTACTCTTTTTAAATTTGATTGAAAGAAAGGATATGCCTGTTATTTTAAAAAATTAAAAAGAAATTAATAATTTTTTTATGAAAAAGTTTAATTTGAATTATTTATCCTAAATTATTATTTTTCTTTCCATCAGGATTTGAACAGGGAGTTTTTACGTTATTTACTTTTCTTACGTGTGCACCAGTAATTTCTCCGGATTCTATTTTATTTACGACCTGAGCCCGGCTTAACTCTTCACCAGTTTTGGTGTTTTTAAACTCTAAATTTCTACCTGAATCGGATTCTTTGGTAACTTTAATATCCTTAATATTAGTTTTACCAGATTTATTTCCCATTTTTATCACCATATGTCTTTTTTAAAAATTAAAAATTGATTGTTATTTTAGTATCTAAATACGTCAAGGAATTCAACGCCCAAATAGAGTAAAAATAAGTCATCTATAAGGACAAATGCTAAAGTAATAATATGAACTGCGCTTGTTGCACTTGCACTGAACATATTAAAGAAATAATAATTACCCGTTAGGAAATTTATTATTACTCCCCAAAATCCTGAGGGAACTCCGGGAAATTGCATGATTGCAGTTAGAAATGCTAGAAAAGCACTAAATGCTATTGCTCCTAAAATTTTTTCTTTAAAGGACGTCATATTGTACCTCTTTAGAGTTTATAACTTTTTTTAGCTTTAATTCTAAAATATGTCCAAAGCTAACGCTAATCCTTTTTCAAAAGGCATCAGTCAGTTATCAAAATATACTAAAGACTACAGAAAAATTATAAATACAATAATCGTCAAAAAGAGTATTGAGGATTATTACGGTTTCGGTGGTAGTCCCTGTTGTTTGTTTGTTGAATTATTTTACATTGTGTCACCTCCTAGAAGGTGACATTTATTAACTTTCACGTTTTCACCGATTTTTCAAATTGTTAACATAAAGAAATAACATTATCATTGTTGTTGTCTATACCATATATTATTTTGAAATTTTATCTTTATATATGTTATTGCCTGGCGATGCATGAGGATGCATTTTACATTAAATATAATTATATTATACAATCGCTTAGTAGCAAAATCCTATCAAGGTATATTTGGGGCAAACACCAGCTAAGGTAAACATTAAAATTATACTAAAAATTAGAAGATCAATGTCATATTCTACCCAATAGAATATTGGGGATCAAAACAGATGTTTTAAATTATACTAAAATAAAAAATGTTCAATGATGAAAAGTTTAAAATTCGAAAAATAGCTTTCTTTTTTAAAATTAATTGATTTTATGATATATTCCAAGAATTGTATAAAATAAAATTGAAAAATACATTTATCTACAACGTTAACAGAAGTTAGATTATTATTAAGTTATTAGAACTACTTTTTAATAACGTGGTGAAAATATCACTTTAAATGATGAATCAAACAGTGTTTTAAACTTTGTAAAAGCCACAAAAGAATTTAAAGACGATTTTATAAAATCAGTACTTAAAAACAAAGCATCCAAACATTCAGAGCATGTTGATGTAAGTGATGATGCTAAAATGAAAGAACTCCTTGGTTTATAATCAATTAAGGTTTTTTCATGAAAATAGTAATTGCGAATAAAAAACTGGAAAATAAAATCATTAAGATTGCAAAAGGCGACAAACCCACGCGGAAGCAATATTCAAAGCATACACTAAAATAAAGGAAAATCCGTATGTTGGAAAACCACTTAGAAATAAATTAAAGGGAACTTACCGGATACATGTCTATACGTCTTTTTTAATGATTTATGAAATAAAAGAAGAAATCGAAACTATTGTTATCTTGGAATACGAACACCACGATAAAGCCTATTAAACTCTTTTTTAACTTTTCTGTTAAATAAATTCGATTGGATTGAAAAATAAAAAAATAGATATTTAGTAATTAAAATCCGAGTTCTGTAGATATTATAATGTCTCCTGGAGAGGTTACGTCTGAAAGTTTTACATATTTTTGATTTGGCCACTGAACTGTCTGTTTTGCAATATCTGCAAAAGATCCTCCAAGGGAAGGTACATGTGTAGAAATTGCTGCTACAATAATTGCAAATATTATTAAATAGAGTGGACCTAGAACTGCTGCAATTAACCATTTCCACCATTCTACAGAGGTATGCTTATCTTTTTCTTCTTTAGTCTGTTTCATCTTTATTTCGTCATCCTCTATGTAAAATTCGTACCAATCTTTGACCCACGTGCTTATATGTATATCCATAAAAGTAACATTTGCTTTTACTTTTAAATATGCACAAAACTGTCCATTATCGATTTTGGATTCCAGATTACTTATCCAAGGGTTATGTTTTTCTTTAATTTTGATATCGCCAGTATTGTAAATGATGTTTAAACCCTTTTCAATTTTTGTAGAAATTTTTGAGGCTACTTCACTTTTATCTTTAGCTTTTTCTTTTAATCCATCAATTAACGCGGGTTTTACAATCTGGTTCATGAATATGTCATTGGATATTAATAGTCCTGAATCTGAACCATCTGGAAGAAGTAAATTATCAATTGCCATACTTCCTTCCGTAGTTGAGTTAGAAAGCATTAATATTGCAAGCACGCTGTTATCTATATCTTTAGGATCTTCAATAAACGAATACTTGGCTAAATGTGGAACTAAAGCTTTATGTTCTTTTAATTCTTTTGGCATCTTTATTGTTGCCAATTTGTATGTTTTATTGTCTGATAGGTCTTTTAACATATTTTTAACAATTCCAACGAGGATTTCCAATTCTTTAGGTGTTCCTTCTGTTTTGAAATCAACAATAAACCCTTCTTTTAGATTTACAATAAAATCGTAGTACGTGCTGTCATTTTCTGGCTGTAATGCTGATTCAACCATTAATAAATCTGTAGTCACTATTGCACTTGCATTATCGAAATTTTTGGTAAATAATCCTTCTACAGCAATTTGTCCAGACATCGGGAATATTACATCAACCTTAGTTCCCCCTCCTGGACGAACTTTTATATTTGGTGCTTTTATATCGATTTTAGCATCTGCAGTTATCGGTATTTTCAGTATTTCCAATTTATAAGTTTTTTCAACATGGTAGATACTACCTACGTCGTCTAATGCTTTGTTAAGTACACGCTGTCTTGCAGCAGCGATTAAATCCCATCCATTCATTACGGTACTTATGGTATCCCCCTTTTTAGATTATGGATTGTTAAAAGTACTTTTTGAAGATATATCGTTTAGTTAAGATTATTAAAAAGTAGATATTGTTAAAATCTGTATTTTTTGAGTGTTAAATGTTGCCAATTAAATTACTTAATCCAAATTAGGGTAGTGGGAATATTGATCAAGTATTGCTTTAAAAGAAGTAAATTATTTATTAAAACTGTAAAAAGAGAGTTTAGGTAATTAAAAATCTTCAACAATGATTTTGTAGAATAACTCCATATCTAACGCCCTTGTATTGTAAAAAGTTTTTATATCAATGAATTATTTTCCAAACTCCCTGAGTAACTTTAGTTCCGGGTCTCCAAGTAAATACTCTTCTCCTATCTTTATCAAATGGCTTATAATCCGCAGCATACAGGTATTCATTCTGGTAAACATTTCTTATGTAACATCTTGTTTTTGTGTCGTCTAAAAACTGTATTTCCCATTTTCCAGCGGTTGGAATCCCCCCTGGCCTCCAGGTAAATACTCTTCTCCTATCTTTATCAAATGGTTTATAATCCGCAGCATACAGGTATTCGCTCTGCTTTGTATTGTATATATAATAACAATTATCTTCCCTTGCAACAGGTATCAATAACCAATCCCCCTGATTAACTTTAGTTCCAGGTCTCCAGGTAAATACTCTTCTCCTATCTTTATCAAATGGCTTATAATCCGCAGCGTACATGTATTCATTTTGATATTCATTTAAGATTTGGACATCTATTTTGTATATCGGGAAGTGTTTTCTGAGGGATTGCCAATAAATATCCTCCATGTTTCCAATAGTTGGAAAGTCCATTATAACAATGCAGGATAGATCTTTCACGAATTTATTATTTTCATAGAATGTGGAAACTTTGGGATTAATCTCATCTGCAATCGTTCTCATTCCTGCAATAGGGATTACATCAAATAGGTACATATGGCCGCTAGAGAAGTTTAAATATAGTTTTTCGTAATTATGGGAAGCAATGGACTTATTAAAAAACGTATTAATTGCATCTAATTTTTCCGACACATCATCCCATAATATTTTTTCAGGTATTTTATACTCGTCTTGAACTTCTGCGATTGGCGTTGAAAATGTCTGATCATCTTTCCAGCCACTTTGTAAATTAATTCCAAAAACCGGATACGCATTATTATTTTTATCCCCATCTTCAAAACTAAATCTTCTTAATAAAACTATCTTGCCCCTTACGTCCCCTAAATTTGGAATATCGTCCCCTACATACCATTTTGAGCTATTGTAATATTTATTCATGATTGTTTGATAATAACTTTCCGTATTTTTTGAATCTTCATACTCCTTTTTTAAACTAAAAAGTATGGTTTCTGAGGGATTATTATTTAAAAATTCATAGCAACGGTTTAACACATCACCAAGGTTTTGATTTAAATAAATTGGGCCGTGATGAATGGTGATAACATCCTCAATATGCCTGCCCCTTACATCCAAAAATCTAATGCCATTTTCTAACTGTTCTTTTAAATTGTAATCTTGTGTTTGAGCAAGTTCGCCTCCTTGATAAGCACAACTGTCATGTGTTCCAGGTATTGACATCTGACTTAGTTTAACATTATCTGGAATAAAATTCATCCAGTTATTCCCCCTAGGTATTTCAGATATTCCAGAATTTTCAATTGAAATTTTAGGATTTGAATTTATTTTGTTATTTTTTAGATTAACTTCCTTTTCTTCCATAATTAACCCCTCAAATTTGGATATATAATATAATAAGATTGGAACGTTTGAATTGTGCATAAATTATAATTAATAGCTGGCATAACGATTCCATTCCTCTTCTTTTAGATTATGGATTGTTAAAAGTACTTTTTGAAGATATATCGTTTAGTTAAGATTATTAAAAAGTAGATATTGTTAAAATCTGTATTTTTTGAGTGTTAAATGTTGTCAATTAAATTACTTAATCCAAATTAGGGTAGTGGGAATATTGATCAAGTATTGCTTTAAAAGAAGTAAATTATTTATTAAAACTGTAAAAAGAGAGTTTTTGATAATTAAAATTCGTCAACATTGATTTTGTAAAACAAATCCGCATCTTTTACATAATATAATTCATTTCCTGCTTTTATTTCTTCGATTACCTTATCTTCTGGCACAATATATCCAACTAAAAACTGATCTATTGTTAAATTGCCTTCTGACATAATTTCTGTGGTTTTTGTTGAAAGGTCTGGCAGTTTAATTTTTTGCAATTTATGAACTGATAACCTGTCATCTTCAACCAGTTCGACCCATTCAATTTTTTTAACAACGTTTGAGAATGAATCTGGATTCGCGTAATTTTTATAGTCTTCGAATGCTTCAAAACCTTCTAAAGACATTTTATAAAGTGTCGATTTTAAAATATCGCTTAATTCTTCGTGGCTTTTTAGATTTCTTAAAACTTTTTCTTCTATTTCAGTCATTTTTTCACCTTTTATGCAGTTTCGCTTTTTAAATAGCTTTCATATTCTTCAATTCTTTTAGACAACGCTTCTTTTTCTTCAACTTCTTTTGAAAGAGTTTCTTTTAAATTCTGGTTTTCTTCTGTTATTTTCTGCAATTTTTTGTTTAAATGCTCGTTTTCTGAAATTACAGAAATTTTATCGAATGTTTGACGAATCACAGACCTTATATATGCCGAACGAGATACTTCTCTTCCGGTGGTGGTTCGTAGACTGTCTATTTTAGATAAATCAGACGACTCTAAGATAAAAAGAGCCTGAGTTGGCGCTTTAAGCTCTTTTTTTCTACCCTTCAAATCATCACCTCTTCGTTTTATTAAGATATATACTAATGTATATACAATTATATATATAATTTACTATATATACGCCTATATATACGAAGTCATTTAAAATATATATCAAAAAGTAAATGGAAGATTTTATGGTAAAAGTAAAAGTTCGAAAAGTTGGAAGTGGCTTCGTTTGCGGATTAAATAAAACAGAATTAGAATTTATCGGCGTAGACGAAAATGAAGACATTGATAAAAAATTAGACGTTATCGATGGAAAAAAATGTTTAATTATCTTCAAAGCCGAAGATGAAGAATAATCTATTTTCTATATGATAAAATAAGCATTTATTATTGTTTTATTTCCTAATTAATTATATAGATATATAATTAATCCCCCCGAGTAATTATTAAGGGGCTTTTTTTTATTGAATTTTATATAACTTAAAAACAAATAAATAATGTAATTAACACTTTAAAATCAAAGAAAAATTTTTAATCAAGGCAAAAACGATGGAACTTCCAGAAATTAAAATTGTAAATGTTGTCGGGTCATGTGACCTTAAAACTCCAATGAATTTGGAAGAAATTTATCCATTAATAGAAAATGCAGAATATGATCCCGATAGTTACCATTGTGTCTATATCCGACGCCCCGATACAAAAAGGATAGTTACAATATTTAAATCTGGAAAATTAAATACTGCTGGCTCAAAATCGATTGAAGAAGCAAAAAGCGCAGTTTTGGAAGTTGTTGATAAATTAAATGAGTTAGATTTCACTGATAAAAGACCAAAAATTAAAATTTACAATATTGTTGCGAATATAGCTTTGAATAAAAAATTCGATCTCGAAGAACTTTCTGAACATTTTGGGGCAGAATATGAGCCAGAACAGTTTCCGGGTGCAGTTTTAAAAACCGAAACTCCAAAAGCTACTTTTTTAATATTCAAATCGGGAAAAATTATAATAAATGGCGTAAAATCAAATGAAGAATTAGAATCTGCGGTTAATTGGATTTTAGAAAATTTAAAAAGTTAGATTTAAAACATAATTATATTATACCAAAATTTACAAAATTATTGTGTTAAAAGTGTTTTTAATTTTCAGGTGGTTTAAGTGAACTATTTTTTATGTATTACGACTGAGGAAAACTGGAATGTAATAAAAGAAAAGAAAATCTGGGGAGTTTCTGAAACTTACAAAAATACAATTTCAAAAGTGAATTTAGGGGATTATTTAATAATTTACGAAATGGGAAAATCAAAAACTAAAATATCTGAAGCAAAACCGCAATATATACGAGCAGTTTATGAGGTAACTTCTGAAATTAAAGAAGATAATAAAAAAATCTTTGAAGCACACCCAAATAATCCAAAAGAAGTGTATCCGTTAAGGATTAAATTAAAAGAAATTAAGATATTTGAAAAACCGATTTTGTTTAAAGAATTGGTTCCCGAAATGGAATTTATTAAAAATAAAATGCACTGGTCCGGTTCATTAAGACGAGCAATGGCCCAGATTGGGGAAGGGGATTATAAAAAAATTATTGGGAATTAATTTATTTTAATCGAATTTCCCCGTTCATCAATTTTGGAAGCAGTAAATCTCTTTTTTTCGCTAAAATTTGGGATTGAATACCATTTTGCCCAATTTTTGAATATATATCTTTTAAAATATCATTAAACTGTTCTTTTATCCTTTCATTAGGGATTATTACATTTACATCATCTAGGAAAAATTCAAATTTGAAGTTTGAAATTCCCGTTGATTGTTGCTGGTACAGCATAATTTTTTCGGTAGAATACAGGTCTTTTATAAATAAATCGACGTAATATGGACTTATAATATCTTTTAATCTCATTAATTTACAAAAACTCGCACAGATTAATTTATTATCGAGTTGATTTAATAATTCTGGAAGAATCATTAAACTTCTACCAACAGGCTGTCCTTTACTGCCTCCTGAAACTTCTAACACAATATCAAAGGGTTTTATAGTTCTTGATGCATAATTTGATTCTTTATGGTATCTTAAAGGAATATCTTTAATACCTCCATATCGGGCATTTGGAATATCCGTTCCTCGAATAACAAAAGCATCCTGTGGAAAATCATTTTCTTTTTCTTCTTTTCCCCAGCCACCGCCGATATAGTAGTCCACTACATCTCTTAATTTCCCAACTTTCCAATCCTTTGGAATTTCACTTCCTAAATCCTCGTTAAATTCCATTTCTCCGCCATTTTCTAAATAGGAAAGTCCATCTTCATTTAAAAAATTGAAATCGACAAACCATTCTTTAAAAATTGAATTAGCGGTTTCTTCTAAAATTTTGTTTTGTTGGTTGTTGTTTTCGATTTTGTCGTCGATTGATGATAGAATTTGTGCGATTTTTTGCTGTTCTTCGAGTGGTGGGAATGGTATCGTAAATGTGGTTAAATCATTTTTAGTAACTGCACTAAAAACTGTACCTGTACCTTCATACATTCCCACCAATCTTTTTTCAGATTCTTTCATTAAATAATATAAAAATTCATTGTCATCCAATACTTTATGGGTTAATGAAGCCAAACCACGCCCAATACAGCATTTTTGTATGGACATGTTTATATCTCCAACTGGAGCCCTCACTGAAATTAATACATCACCTTTTTCAGCGGTTTTTTTCGGTTCATTACACCACATTGTAACTGTGGGGTACTTTAAACCAAAATCTTTCCGACCTTGAAAAAATGGCAATCCTTCACCACATTCATTGTATGTTTTTGATGGTGGAGATTGCCCCATTGTGATATTTGCAAGGTCTTTTAATTCCCCAATTTCCCAATCAACAGGAATTTTTCCAATCTCTGTATCTTTAAATTCATTTTCCATTTTTTATCAAACCTTTTTTCATGTAAATTTAAGTCTTAATCCATTCTTTAGAAATTGTTTCAGCCTGTTTTAAAACAAGGTCCGCTGCAATCTGCTGTTTGTCTGGAGGATAGCCATATTTTCGAAGTAACCTTTTAATTTTAACTCTTAAAGTTGCCCTTACAGTTTCCCTAACTTCCCAGTCAATAGATACGCTATTCCTTAATGTTTCTGTAAGTTCTCGTGCAATTTCTGTTAAAATCTCTGTTCCTAAAATTTCCTTTGCTGAATCGTTGTCTGATAACGCATCGTAAAATGCGAGCTCTTCTTCAGTTAAATGTAATTCTTCCCCTCTTCTTTTAGCGTTTTCAATTTCTTTCGCAATTGCTATGAGTTCTTGAATAACTGCCGCCGAATCTATCGCTTTATTGTGGTATCTTTTAATCGCGTTTTCAATCATCTCTGAAAATTTCTTTTCCTGCAAAAGATTGTTTTTAAATTTAGCCCTTATTTCGTCATTCAATATTTTTTTAAGCGTTTCAAGTGCTAAATTTTTATATTTCATGTTTTTTACATCTTCGAGGAACTGTTCAGACAGAATCGAAATATCGGGTTTTTCAAGTCCTGCTTCACCAAATACATCGATTATTCCATCAGTTCGAACTGCACCCGATACAATCTGTTTTATCGCGCTGTTTAGTTCATCTTCTGGTTTTCCTGAAATTTCCGTATTTTTATACAGTGCCGCTTTAACCCCTGTAAAGAACGCGACTTCCTCACGGATTTTTACGGCTTCTTCATGCGGCAAAGATAGAGCGTATGACTTTATAAGTTCAAGCGCAAGTTTAACGAACCGCTTTTTCCCGTCAGGCTGAGTGAGGATAAATTCTAAAGTTTCTGGAATTACATCCATTTTTTCAATATTTGTGCCATTAAAGAATTTTGAATAGTCATGGCCATAAAAGAAATCTTTCATAGCTTCGTATTTTGATTTCATGAGGTTTACTGCATCTTCTATATCATATGTTGGTTTTCCAGTACCGCCAGATGAAGTGTAATTCATAAGCGCATACTTTAAATCCTGTGCAATTCCGATGTAGTCAACAACAAGTCCTCCAGGCTTATCTCTAAATACCCTGTTTACCCTTGCAATCGCCTGCATTAATCCGTGCCCTTTCATAGGCTTATCGATGTAAAGTGTGTGCAAACACGGAACATCAAAGCCAGTAAGCCACATATCACGAACAATCGCAATTTTAAATTCGCTTTCAGGATTTTTAAAGTGTTCAGCAAGCTCTTTTCGTTTTCCTTTTGAACGTATATGTTTTTGCCATTCTGTACCGTCAGCCGCAGAACCTGTCATTATAACTTTTAAAACACCGAGTTTGTCATCGTCATTATGCCAATCAGGCCGTAAACGAATAATTTCGTCATAAAGGTCAACACAAATGCGTCTGCTCATACATACAACGATTGCTTTTCCACTAAGCGTTTCTTCCCGTTTTTCAAAGTGATTGACAATATCCTGTGCAACTTTTGAAATCCTGTCACTGCTTCCAACAATCGCTTCAAGCTGTGCCCATTTGCCCTTTAATTTCTCTTTTTTATAATTTTCTTCAAATTCTGTAACTTCTTCAAATTCTGCGTCAAGTTTAGCAAGAACGTCGTTTTCAATTCCGATTTTTGCAACACGGCTTTCATAGTAGATTTTTACAGTTCTACCATCAGCAACAGCCCGCCTTACATCGTAAATATCGATATATTCACCAAATATCGAACGGGTGCTTTTATCTTCAAAGTCTATCGGAGTTCCTGTAAATCCAATAAATGAAGCATTTGGTAGCGCATCACGCAAATATTTAGCAAAACCATAAGTTATACCAACTTCACCGTTTTTCTCAACAGATCTCGCTTTAAGTCCGTACTGGCTCCTGTGTGCTTCATCAGCCATCACGATTATGTTTTCTCGATCAGAAAGCATCGGATATTTTGCATTAAGTTCATCTACAGAAAACTTCTGCATCGTTGTAAAGATTACTCCACCCGATACAACCTGCAACTGTTCCTTCAAGTCTTCAGCATTTTTGGCCTGAACAGGAGTCTGTTTTAATACATCAATACATGACGCAAACGTTCCAAAGAGCTGGTCGTCAAGGTCATTCCTATCAGTTACAACTACAATTGTAGGATTTCTAAGTTCTGGAGTAATTGCAAGTTTTCCAGCATAAAACGCCATTGTAAGACTTTTTCCAGACCCTTGCGTATGCCATACAACACCACACCGGCGATTTCCAGAAACTGCTTCAATAGTTTTTTCGATTGCACGATTTGCCGCAAAATACTGGTGGTATCCTGCAATAACTTTTATAATGTCTTTTCCATCCTTTTTAAAAACAATAAAATTCTTTATTATGTCAATAAACCGCGTTTTATCAAACATTCCAAGAATTGAAATCTTTAGCTGGCTTACTCCATTATTAATTTCAGAAGTTCCATCAATTGATTTCCACGGTAAAAACCACTCTTTATTTGAAGAAAGCGTACCTATTCGCGATTCCGTACCATCAGAAATTAGGATAAGCTCGTTATACTTAAAAAGTTCTGAAATTTCCGATTTATACGTTTGAATTTGGTTATAAGCACTCCAAATTGTAGCATCTTCTTTTGTAGGATTTTTAAGTTCGATTACAGAAAGTGGAAGCCCATTTACAAATATAACGATATCTGGCCGCCTGTTTTTATTATTTTGAATGATTGTAAACTGGTTTACTGCAACAAATTCGTTTTTTAACGGGTTTTTATCGAGTAAGTAAACCTTATCTCCCTTAACTCTTCCATCAATTGGATATTCTACATCAATTCCCTTAAATATAAACTCGTGAAACTTCTCGTTATTCATGAGTAAATTTGGATTTTCAAGCCTCAATACTTTTCGAAGTGCATCTTCCCTTGCAACCTCTGGAACTTTTGGATTTATTCTTGAAATTGCGTTTCTAAGGCGAGAAACAAGTACAACTTCAGAATAATCTTTACGTTCTGGAGAAGTGCCATCAGGCGCAATTTCAGGACCAGAAATTATTTCGTATCCAATACTTTTTAAAAGCTCAAGAGTCCCCTGTTCAATCGTATCTTCACATAAATTAGACATTTTACCCCCTCATTACCTTAAATTTCGTACCCCAGTTTTTTCAAATTCTCTTTTATCCGTTTGTCAAGAATTTCCCCTTCTTCAAACGTCTTTTTAAGTTCAGACACTAATTTTTCCATTTTTTCTTCAAATGGTATGCCGTCATCTTCCTCTTCTTTAAATCCAACATATCGACCAGGTGTTAAGATAAAACCCTGTTTTTCAATATCGGAAATATCTGAAGATTTACAAAATCCGGGAACATCTTCATAACCTTCACCATTTCTCCAGGAATGATAAACGCCTGCAATTTTTTTAATATCTTCTTCAGTAAGGGACCTGTTTTTCCTGCTTATCATTTCCCCCATTTCACGAGCATCGATAAAGAGTGTTTCACCTTTTCGAACTTCTTTTCCACGTCTTATAAACCACAAACATGCAGGAATCTGTGTGTTATAGAATAACTGTGAAGGAAGCGCAACAATCGCATCAACAAGCCCTGCATTAATTATATTGGTTCTGATTTCCCCTTCGCTTGATGTATTTGATGACATCGAACCGTTTGCAAGAACAAAGCCTGCAATTCCAGTAGTTGAAAGGTGGTGGATCATGTGTTGAACCCATGCAAAGTTTGCATTACCAGTTGGTGGAACTCCGTGTTTCCATCTTTTATCATCATTAAGCAGATTTCCTCCCCAGTCACTGATGTTAAATGGCGGGTTTGCAAGAATAAAGTCAGCCTTCAAATCAGGGTGTAAATCATTGTGGAAAGAATCCCCAAATTTAATATCTGCTTCAATACCTCGAATCGCAAGGTTCATGTTTGCAAGTTTCCATGTTGTCGGGTTTGATTCTTGCCCGTAAATTGAAATATCGTTAATTTTTCCAGAATGTTCAATTACGAACTTTTCACTTTGAACAAACATTCCACCAGAACCACAGCAAGGGTCGTATACTCTTCCTTTGTAGGGTCCAATCATTTCAACGAGTAATTTTACAATACAGTCAGGAGTGTAAAATTCACCACCTTTTTTACCCTCAGCACTTGCGAATTGCCCTAAAAAGTACTCGTAAACTCTACCAAGTATATCTTGTGAGTGCTCCCTGTCGATTAAAGTTATACGTCCGATTAAATCGACAAGTTCACCAAGTCTTCTTTTATCAAGTGTTGGGTTTGCATATTCTTTTGGCAAAATTCCTTTTAATCTTGAATTTTCCTTTTCAATTAATTCCATTGCGCCATCAATAACAACTCCAATAGAGTCTAATTTAGCACGTTCTTGGATGTATTCCCATCGAGATTCTTTTGGAACCCAGAATACACTTTTTCCATGAATGTTTGATTTGTATTCATCAGGGTCTTCAGGGTCTGCCCCGTCTTTAACTTCCAAAAGTAACTGTTTATATCTCTCTTCAAAAGCATCTGAGATATATTTTAAAAAAATAAGTCCTAATACGACATTACGATAATCTGAAGCGTTTATATTTCCTCTTAATTTGTCTGCTGCTTTCCAGAGGTCTTCTTCAAAGCCTAATTTTGCCATTACGCCCACCTTATAACTAAAAATAATATAATTATATTATAAATTAAGACTATAAAAAGGCTTTATATATTAATTTAAAAAAGAAAGGAAAATTTAAAGATTTTTCTCGTAACTTTGTTTAATTAATTCCATCGCATAAGGAATATCTTCTTCTTTTTCTACTTTCAAACAAGTATGTCCTGTTGGCCAGTGACCTTTCTCTGAAACATCTTCAGATAAATCTTTTGGATCATCGAGATCATCTTTATTGACATTAACATAAACTTTTAAAGCGTTTTTTTGAACCACAAATTCACAAAATTGTCTATCTATCAAATAAGCAATGTAATATTTGTTAATTTTTTCAGAAATATTTTCATCAAGTTTCAAAATTTCATCCCGAACTAAATAATATAAATTTACAATGTTTTCGGGTTTTCCGGCTAGATGGTGGTCTATTTCATACGTTTGATAGGTTATTCTCGATTTATGGCGAATAGCTTTTTCTTTTTCGTCTTTTGCAAGGTTTATTCTTTCGATATGTAACACTTCATCATCATAAATCATGTATTTCCAGAGCTCGATATTTCCAGAAAACTGGTTTACTGCGTAAGTGTCATATTTAGAATAAGATTTTGCAACGAGAATAACGCGCGGAGAATCCCAAGAAACTTCCATTTCAACACCGGCTTTGTTTAAAACCTGTTCAAAATCCCCCTTGTGATCAATAAGCCAGTCAAGATAAAATAACCCCTGAGTAATTATGTTTTCGCTTTCAACCTGTTTATATTCAATAATCACAGGATTTCCTTCAAAATCAATTCCTAACGTATCCATACGACCGCCAGTAGTAGTCGGGTATTCAGACCTTAAAAATTTAACACCAAATATTTCTTCAAGGTTGTTTTCACACAGATTTTGAATTTTTCTCTCAATATTCTTCGTTGAATTCATTTTTTCAACAGATTTTCCTGAAATTTTAAACAATGACATGAATTTCCCCCTAAATTAATTAAAATCCCGTAAAAATAATATAATTATATTATAAATTAAGCTTATAAAAAGAGTTACTTTTCAATTTTAAAATAATCTTCTTTTTAAATTTGATTTAACGTAAAAAAAAGAAAAATTAATCGATTTATTAAACAAATAAACGATTATAGCTCAAATAATACTGGATAATGGTCAGATCTATAATCTGAAACAACAGTTCCTGTTACGGAATCTCCTTCTTTTAAAACTCCGTAGTCCAACATCTTTTCAGGGTGTATGGCAGGATGAGTATTCCCATTTGCAGGGCATTTTGTATAGGAAATAATTAAATCATAAGGTTCCCTGTTAAAATCGCCTGCCGCAAACCAGTTTTCACCCGGATCAATAAATCCATCTATATCATCAAGCATCTTTGCAGCATCGCCACCCCGACTACCTGCTGATGCATGTATTGTGAAATAATTCATTCCATTGTACAATATGCCTATCGAAGGTCTTCCCTCGTACCATGTACCATTTGTTACAATATGGGCTTTTTTAGGTTTTTCTTTAGTTATTATTGCTAAATTACACCGATTTGCCCCTGCATCCCAGTAGTAATGGAGTATGTAATAAATATTGGGCCTGTCCCAAGTTCCAAGATTCCATGTATATAGTTTAAAATCTTCATAATCACAAATATAATCAGTATGTAGTATTGCAGTGCTTGGAAGTGTTCCGCATTCTTGTAAACAGCAGATATCTGCCATATCCATTAATATGGGAATATCTACTCTCCATTTTCCTTCTGTAGAATGGCATGCACCTTGCATATTCCAAGTAATTACTCTTACCATGTTTAACACCTTAGAAATACCTAGAATAGCATAAATAGAGGTATTCGCCGCCTGCACCTTTGTTTAAATCGTAATCGATTTTTTCATACCCATAAGGCGCATTTGCGTTTTTACCTTTGACAACAACAACGCTTCTTATCGGGTTATTATTTGTCTGTCTTGAATATGCAAGGTAGATATATTTTCCACCGGCTTTATGGTTTAAATCCACGTTTATTTTTGTATAGCCGTTAGGAGCATCTGCATTTTTTCCATGGAGTACCACAATGTCGGTAATTGGTGTTGTTGTGTCAAGGCCTTCCTTGTAGCAGAGATAAATATATTTTCCGCCTGCACCTTTGTTTAAGTCCATGTCAACTTTTTTAAATCCGTAAGGTGGGGCAGCACCTCCTTTATCGGATTCAATTACTGAAAGATCAGTTATGCAGTACTGACTGTACGGCATTGTTTTTTTCTCAGCATATGCAGGAAATGCATTTTCTAATTCGGTTTTTCTAGTGTCATTAGTACACAATTCCCAGATCGGAACTAAACTGTTTTCTGTAAATCCTGAAAATACGGGATAATCAATTATTGATTCAATCCATTTATCATAATTTCCAGACTGGTTTATGTAGTGACCATATTCGGGTTTTCCGCCGAGAACTTCGGTTCCTGTCGAAGAATTTGAATCGAATTCCTTAATCTGACTTTCATACTGTGTTTTTTCGTCTACTGAAATTGAATTTACGAACTTTTTATAAGACATTTCAGCAGCTACTTCAACGTTCACGCTTTGGTCAAGTGTTTTTTTATTCACTGACGAGTTGTATGAACATCTGGCACCAACTATAACTTCATGCAAGTAGTATGCACCGTAAGTGTCAAAAAGAGTTTCTGGATCCATTTTTCCGTTTAAATCTCTACTGAACGTTGAATCCAACATTGATTTAACTTTCAAATCGGTTTTAGATGGCAGTGCAATTACCCATTTTTTAACGTCATCATTTACTGTAGAATATTCGTATTCTGATCGTTGCAGTGTTGATTTATCAAAAGAAGCGGTAATTGACCCTTGAAAGAATCCATAATTTCCTTTAAGGCCAGTACTTACTTTTAATTTTTCAGAATATTCTTTCAGCGTTTTTCCAAACCTGGAATCAAAAACGCCCTGCATTACTTCTGTGTATCTTACGACTTCGGGAATTAGAAACGTTTTTCCCTCTACAACAATTTCTTTTTGAGGTCCGAGATTAAATATTTTTGATTTTACGCTTTTTGGATTTGCATATTCGCCAAAAATATCGTAACCAGTGCCCAGTGCATCAAGCCCGGGTAATTCGTCAATAGTATTTGATAGACTAACGTCTGCCATTTAACCCCTCCGCCGGTTTTTTGATTTTTAATTTCCGACATAAACTCTTTTTTAAAAGATGTTGATTACGTTTAACTTGCGTTTGGAAGGGCAATCTTTTATTTTAAATCTTCAAAAATTATATGGTTGGTTTAACCAGGGCATAACCCAAATCTTAAATTTAATAATAACTTAAAAACTCCGACTAAACAATAAATATTTTTAACAATAAAATACCCCTGTTTACTCACCGGGGGTCCAATAAATGTACCAAAAGAACGATATAAATCCTAAAGAACAATCCAGCGAAAATAACGATGAATTTGAAATAATATTGTCTAAAAGCGAAGATTTACTTCCTGCAATCCGTTTTTTAATAGGGGATAAATCACAATACAAATTTTATAAAATGTCGAAAATTTCCAGAAAAATGGTTCACAGGGTTTATACTGATGACAGCTACAAGATGAGGTCTGATGTTTTAATAAAAATTATAAATTCACTTGGAAAAAATTTGATTATTCGATGAGGGGATATTTGTGAATTTAAACGAATGGAGAAGTATACTCTTAATAGCCATATCAACGGTCTTTTTGAGCGTTTTGATGTTATTTTTAGCAACATTTGATACCGGATTTAATTATCGGGTTAGTATTTCTTGGGCATTTGGTTCGATGTCGCTTGTTGTATTTTTTGGATTATATTTGATATCTAAACGGATTTATTCTGAAGATCCCAATGATTCAAAATCAATAAAAGACGCAATTACCGGAACAATGATTGCAGTATATATGATGGTTATTACATTTTACATATTCAAAGAAGTTCCAACGCAGGATACCGAGCTTGTAGGTACTATCGTGGCCCATTTTACATATTTGGTAGGTATTGTCATTGTTTCGCACTTTGGATCTGATGCACTCAAATCAAAACTGGGTGTGTAGTAATATCATTAAAACGGTAAAAAGAGTTTGATAATTAAAATTCGTCAACATTGATTTTGTAGAATAAATCAGCATCTTTTACATAATAAAGCTCGTTTCCTTTTTTTATTTCTTCAATAACTTTATCTTCTGGCACAATATATCCAACTAAGAACTGATCTATTGTTAAATTGCCTTCTGACATAATTTCTGTGGTTTTTGTTGTTAAATCAGGTAATTTGATTTTTTGCAATTTATGAACTGATAACCGGTCATCTTCAACCAGTTCGACCCATTCAATTTTTTTAACAACGTTTGAGAATGAATCTGGATTCGCGTAATTTTTGTAGTCTTCAAATGCTTCAAATCCTTCTAAGGACATTTTATAAAGTGTTGATTTTAATATATCGCTCAATTCTTCGTGGCTTTTTAGATTTCTTAAAACTTTTTCTTCTATTTCTGCTGACATTTGTTTTCACCTTTTGTATCATCTTTAATTTTAACTTCTACTTGTTTTCCAACTAGTTTTTTAGGTAGGGTTATGTGTCCAGTGTTTCCGAATGGTTTTACCTGTTTTTCAATTGTTTTTTCATCTTTGATTCTTCATCATCTCTTTATATTTAAAAAATAAAATGAGGGGGTGCTGTTCAGGCGGGTTATGTGGTACTAGTTTAGTATACTAATTCATACAATAGTTTACTAATTTAGTCCACATAATAATAAAGGGATATCCACCTATTTAATGTTTACGGATTTAGTCCACTATTTTAAAATTAAGTCCACTATGTTATTTAGAGTCTACAACATATATTTTACCATATTCAAAAATAAAGGTTAAAACATGCTGTTCGGTATCCTTGCAAAAAAGCACGTAAAAGAATTAATGTATAGGCTAAAGGAAGGGGATGAAATTGGATTTTCAGAACTTAAAGAAGAATTTCAGCTTGATAAAAGTTATTTAAGCAGACTATTAAGAGAATTGGAGTCTAAAAATTTAGTTTCAAGACGTGAAGAAAGAGAAAACAAAAGAATGCCTAAATCTTACTACGCCATAACTGAAAACGGAAAAAAAGTCATTGATTTGTACGAATTAGAGCAAGAAATAAGGGAAAATAAATAATTTTTATTTTTAAGTAATTTTAAAGGTATTTTGATCGAATATTGGACATTTAAGTTTATTTAATGGGGTAAAATAAATTAAAGGTGGAGAAATGGAATTTAAAAAGTATCTAAATGATTTTTTTATTTTCATCTGTTTTTTTAGTATGTTTTACATAGTCTATTTATTAATCATAGGTTTTGGAATTTGGGTAATTCCAGAGTTTTTTGGAATTTTCCTGCTTTTGAATATATTTTATTTACTATTATGGGCTAAAATGGGCGATAACATGGATAACAAAATTTCAGAACTGATTATGAGTACAACAACAAAAATAAAAGATATATACTCAGTTTTATCGGAAAATAAAGTTAATTTGTTATTTAACATTCATGTATTGGTTTTTTTAAATATTTACTCCAAGGGTGTAGTTTCAAATCTTAAGGATATTACTATGGTATATGCCACATTAGCCTCAATAATAATCTCAGTTACCTTTTTGATAGTTCAACTTTCATCAAGTACTTATGGTTCAGAAATATGGGAAATATATAAAAATGATAGATATGTACAATATTACTTGGTTACTACCCCTTTTTTAATATTGGTAGGATTATTACTGGTTATTTCAAGTTCGGAAAATGATATGTGGTTAAATATAAACCTTTTACCAATATTTTTAATGTTTTTCAGTATATTTCTTATTCCAACTTATTTTTTACATTTAATGGATACATTAAAACCCGAAAATATTTTAAAAAGCATTCTGACTTCAATAGATACCAAAGAAATTATTTCATATCATAATTCAAAATCAAAATATAATTCAACAGATGAAATACAAACGTATTCAGTAGATATGATTGCAAATATTTTTAAAGTTCTTGCAAAACAGGAACAGTACAAAGCTTTAAAAAATTGTATGGATTTGCTATCTGGAACGTATTTTAAAGATTTATTTGAAAAGTACGAATTTTCTGAGTTAAAAGGATTCTTAAAAGAGTACACATACTTAATTAAAAAAATATGTTTTATGAAATATCCTGAGAATTATGAAGAAGATATTAAAGTTTCAGCCATATCAGGACTTGAAACGATATATAAACACATTAGTGATAAAAATCATGTTGCACATTACCAATTAAAATGCATATATGATATAACGTATGATACAATTGAAAAATATGATCCGAATAGAAGTTTAATTGACATGAGGGATTATGGGTCAGAAATAATGATAACAGGGGTCTGTTCTCAGACAATACAGTCTTTTCTAAAAATCAAACTTTACAACTTTGAAAAAATAAAATCAAATAATGAGGGAGATGATCTAAGGTCTATTTTTACATATTCGTGGGCACTCTCTAGAGAATTAATTTTTAAATGGGTTAAATTTTATTCTAATTTGGATGAAATATCACGATTTCAGATTCATCATACAAAATCTCGCTGGATATCCGATTTAATAGAAATGATCAATAAAGATACATTCAAAATAATCGAAGAAAGCGAAAATGAAAACGAGGTAAAATACTTAATTGAATATTTATTGAATTTTTACAGGGAAATAATAATTACAAAAGGTTTTGATTATAAAATTGGCTTAGTTTATCTTTTTGAAAAAGAGCATAAGTTAATAGCTAATTCTTTTTCTAAATTAATAGATTTACTCGAATCTAAAAACTATACTGGCTCATTATATTCTATTTTGAAAAGTATTCACCATCTAAATACCAATAATCTTTTTGATGGAAATTTTAAAAAATGGGTTAGAAAAAATAAATATGAAGAGAAAATGGAAAGAATTGAAAAGATACATTCTAACTTAAATAAATTTTAAAATAACCTTATCATTTTAATTTTAATAATTCTTAGCTCAAATTGCTCTTTTTAAGTTGATTAAATATGTGAAGAAAATGTATTAATATTGCAATTTTTAGAAATTATACTGCTGAAGAAATAATTTCTTCAGACCCGAATTGAACAGATTTAAAAATGGCTTTTTCAGACCTCTTGGAGCATTTTAAATTCTAAAATGTATTTAATTTGCTCCAATTTTTAAAAATCCTTTTAAGTTCTTTTTTACGAGATTATTTCAATTTAACCCCGCATATTGGTTTTGACTACCTAAAAAGTTTAATAAGGCTATTTTTAAAATTTATATTACTAAGGTATAGAACCATTTTAATTGAGGGGGTTTAAATGGTCATAAATACATTAAAAACGGCAATAAAAAGTAAAAAAACAGTTACTTTTCAGTACGAAGGTCTGCCAAGAGTAGTTGAACCGCACATGATTGTAATAACCAATACTGGAAAATGGATCTTAAAAGCATTTCAGACATGGGCCTTTGAGTCAAGAAATCGGCCTGATTGGAAGTTTTATTCAATTCCAAATATCAAAGATTTAATTATGATGAACAAATCTTTTGAATCTAAAAAAGATTTTGAAAAAAACCAGTTTTATATTGATAAAATAATAATGCAGGTTTAAAAAATCCCATTTAGTTTTTAAATTTTTATAGCTGTTATTTGAACTGATCCGGGGAAGAAAATATGGAAAAGCAAATCCAAAAAAATATCTTGAATTATGCTTATTTCATTTATAAAACAGAAAAATCTCCCGTATTCAAATTTAGAAATCTTATAAATTATTTTAAAGAAGACGGTGAAGATAAATTAATTAGAAATTTAAAAAAACTCTCGAAAATGAATTTAATTCAAATACAGGGGGAGTTACTTGAAAAACAAATGGATAAAGTACATTTTAATTATTCAATTTCTCTTAAAATAACAGATCATGGAATACAAACTATTGAATCTTATCAAAAAAGTCTCATGGATAGAGTTATAAAGTTTATAAAAAACTAAAAAGTAGTTAATTGATTATTCTTACGGAATTTAACAGACTTTATCTTTTATGTTGATGTTTTTTCTGATGTGCCTGTTTTTTTCGAATTTCTTTCTGCACATCTTGATTTTCCTGTTTTTTCTGCTTTTGTGGGCCAACTTCTCGTTGATATTCGGCTATTTTTTGTTGATTGCGCTCTTTTTGTTCTTCCTGTTTTATGTTTGGCATAAATACCCCTTTCAATATTTTGAAAAGTGAAAAAAGAGTGGGTTATTAGTTATTAATCGTTCATTTTAAGGTTTTTTGGGTTAAAAAAAACCTTATTTTTTATGTTGCTGTTTTTGCTGAGCTTGAGCTTGCTTTTGTTGCTGAGGACCCTGTTTTTGCTGAGCTTGAGCTTGCTTTTGTTGCGGTTGGTCTTGTTTTTGTTGCTGTTGACCCTGCTTTTGCTGAGCTTGTTGCTGTTGCTGCTTTTTTGGATCTTGTTTTTTAGTGTCTGGCATATTTAACACCCCTCGTTTTACAATTAATATTTTTAACTCAGAGTTATTTAACATTTATCAAATTAATGAAGTCCTTTTTTTAATTAAACGTATAATTGTAAATTATAATCAATTTAAACTTTAATTATACTTTTAAAATAGTGAATAACCGATTTATTTAAATTCCACAAATTAAAAATTAAAAGTTTAAAATACCTTAAAATAAATATAATAAAGTGTCTCTGAATTTTTTCAATTCTTTGGTTTTTGTGGTAAATGGATATTAGTTATTCTGACAGTCACCCCTGTGGAATAAATTCATTTGCCACAATAAAAAAGATAAAAAAAGTTCGTATCTGCGAAATACAGTTACATTTCGGTTTTAAGCTATTTCCATTATGGTGTATGATATTTTTTGCAATAATAAATTAGCAGACCCCTGGCCCCAAGTTTATTCACAAAGTAGGAGTATGGGATATTATCCCACATATGGGTTTATTTAGTATTCTACTTATTACTACTTTTCATCGTGAAAAAATCAAAAACTTTAATAATAAACAGAATTTAATGGTTTAAATTGGATTAAAATAATTATTCTTCGATAAAATATTAATCTTCCTTTTTTAGTTTTAAAATTAAATCATCGATAAAATTATAAAATTATATATATGATTTTTAATAAACGAGTATTAATTAACATGTATTGTTTTGAAATTATAATTAGTTACTAAAATTTAAAGGAAATATGTGCCGGGACGTTGGAATCGTAACAGATATTTTAAAGTAATTTATAAAACCAATATATATTGATCAAATCATATTTGAAAAATATTAGGAATATTATTGTAGGTTTAATTATGGAATTAGTAAAAGATACTTGTAAGATATGGGAATATATGTATGCAGTTTCAAGAGATTACCTTTATCAGGGAATTTCGAAAAAAGAATTTTTGGAAATTAGTATTAGTGATAAATTTTATCTTGAGGCAGTCTATTATATGGAAAATCCCAAAATTTCCGAAATTGCAGAAAAATTAAACTACACAAATACTGCAATTACAAATACGACTAAAAAATTAGAAAAAAAAGGGTATGTTAAAAGAATAAAATCTGAAGAGGATAAAAGAGAAGTAAGGGTCGAATTAACAAAAAAAGGAAATTATCTATTTTTGTGGAAAGAAGAAATGCATATTATAACTGTAAAAGAAATAAAAGAACTTTTAAATCCTGAAGAATTTGAAAATTTTAAATATTTAATTGGAAAAATTTCAAAAGACTTTGAAAATAAATTAGATGTTATTTACGATCAGAACAAAAATATCAATAAATCAGACTGGCCGCCAATAATTTAAGTTTTTTCGATTAGTCTTAACATAACAATATTAAAAAAGCATTAAATCTTATTAATATAATGTTCTGAAAAAGGTGTTCCGTTAATTTATTCGGGGTTGAATATTCATTTTTTTTCCAGAACTTTTTCCATCATATCCTATAGGCGTTAAAAAACTACTGAGTTAACGGAACTATTTTTAATATATATTGATGATATATAAGTTTTTCGGAATTAAAAGACTTTTTAAAGGTTATTTTGATAAATGGAGTATTATCTAGCAATATATATTCAAAAAAATAGAATTTATTTCTAAAATATAAATTTAGAAATCAAATATTCCTAATTTATTTGCAACACGCAGAATAACTGCCCCGATTGTGTCCATGTGACGGTAATTTGGTATTGGGATAGCATAGATTTTTTTCCATCCTGAATTCTTTTCTTCCAAAAAAATATCATATTTATCAATAGAATATTTTAAAAAATCGGCTTTTCGCCATATGGAATATTTTAAATAGTTTTTTTCGTATTCGCCAGTAAGTTCATGATATCCATATCTTTGGAAAACTAAAAATGTTCTTTTTTGCTCTTCGTTCAAATTTATATCATTAATTTCTTCTTTTAATAGCTTTATTAACATCAAGGTCAGAAAAACTAGATTTGTGTATTCTTTTGGATTTAATTTATCAAAACCTTTCTTTTTACCTTCACAATACGTTGTGAAATATCTCAAAATTTCAGATGAAATAGTAGATGATTTTGTAGAAAGTTCAGTAAATCCAAAATTTTCAAAATCAATATTGGAATCCATTTTTTACCTCTTGAAAAACTAAAAGAAAAAAATTAGATCTTAAATTGACCTGATTTTTTAGTTACTCTTTCTGCGACTTGAGTTACTTCTTCTGCAATTCCCCTAATTTCCTCAATGATCGAATTTAATTCTTCAGTTGATGCAGTAACTTCTTCTGCTGTTGCAGTAAACTCTTCTGAAAGTGCAGCAATATCCTGTGCATTCTTTAAAGCGCCTTCAGTATTGTCTGTAGCACTCTGTGCGCCCTTTTTAATATCATTTATTTTGATTGCAGCATCGTTAACACTTCCTTTAATTCTTAAAAGTGCATCATTTACTTCATCGATTGCAATTACTCCTTTATCGACTTCGTCTTTTCCTTTTAATCCTAAATCCATTGTATCTTCAATTCTTCGATTTACACCATCAATTGTACGGTTAATATCTTCGACGGATTTTTTAATTTCTTCGGCAAGTGCTTTAATTTCACTTGCAACTACTGCAAATCCTTTTCCAGCGTCTCCTGCACGTGCAGCTTCGATTGAAGCGTTCAGTGCCAAAAGACCAGTCTGTTCTGCAATATCTTTAATTAATCCGGTAACATCGTTAATTTTTTTACCATCATCACCAAGCATTTGAATTGCTTTTCCTAATTCATCAATTACATTTGTTATCGATTGCATTCTTGAAATCGCATTTTCAACCTTTTCGACTCCGTTTTCAGAGTTTTCGCTGATTTCTTCAGCAGACTTAACTGTTTCTTCTGCTGCACTGTATACTTCTTTTGCGACACCGTACGTATTTTCAAGCTGATCTGACGCTTCCTGTAATTTTGAAGACTGATCGCTTGATGCTTCTGCAACCTGAGTTGCTGCTTCTGTAACTTGTGTGGCAGTTTCTTCTGCACTTTTAAGTTCATCTTCAACTTTTTGAACCTGAATATTTAGTAAATCGACTTCTTCTCTTAGATCTTTAATTAATTGTGCAACATTTGCAACCGCAGTATTGATTGCTTTTTGAAGGGTGTTATTTTCCGTATTTTCATCAGCTCTTGCGGTAAAGTCTCCTTTTGCAACATTATTCATTACGTTTGTTACGTTATTAAGAAGATTTGCAAGTTCAACCTTATCCATATCCATTGTTTTCATTAAATTCTTAATATTGCCAGCCATTCCGTTGAATGAATCTGAAAGTTCTTGTAATTCATCGCCAGTTTTAACATTGGTTTTATAATCGTAGTTACCATTTCCAAATTCAGAAGTTCCTTTTTTGAGTTCTTCAATCGGTTTTGTAATTTTTCTTCCAGTGTATAGTGCAATCAAAATTGAAAGCAATAACCCTGCAATTGCCACTATTATGATTTGATTCCTAATTCCATTAATAACTGCTAAAAATGGACCTTCTGGAGTTCCTACGAAGATCATACCAACTACATTTCCCTCAATATCTTCTATCGGGGAATATTTTGTAATGTATGACTGACCTAAAACAGTTGCAGTTCCAACGTGTTCCTGATGATTTAAAGATTTAGTATAAACTTCTTCTGATGCAGTAGTTCCTGTTGCATCTCTCCCATTAGTTTGAACAGTTGTGGAAATTCTAACATTTTTAAGGAATATTGTAGCTTCATTTCCAGTAACCTGTTTAACTCTGTCCACCCACTGATCATCTTTGTTTACAATATCAACAAGGGTTACACTTCCCACAAGTTTTCCAGAATTGTAAACTGGAGCAACTGCACATAGTGCAAGAGCATCGTTTGTTTTATCTACTTTATAATCGCTGTATTTTGAAGCTTCAGCTCCAGAAATTATCAAGAATGAACTTTGAACTTCATTTCCAAGTAATTTCGATACAATAGGTTTTAAATTCGTCTGTGTATTGTCAGATGAAGATATGATATTCCCATCTTTATCAGTAAATGCAATTAAATCTACTTCTGAGGATTCTTTCATATTTTCTGCAAAATTTAATAATATTCCATTGTCGTTATTTGAAATTGCATCTGAAACTACATCCAAATTAGCAGTATAATCTGTAGTGGTTTCGAATTCTGACTGTATATTGTTTATTGTTTCTTCAAGTATTTTTAAATTAAAATCTACGCTGTTTTCACCTTGTATTTCCATTTCATTTGATATTTTGTCTGTTGAAACCCCTCCAACGATCATAAGTGGGATTACTGCACAAAGTATCATAAATACAAGTATTTTTGTACCAATTTTTTTAAAACTTATTTTCAAAATTATACACCTAATATGTGGATTGGGGAATATACTTAATTAACTGTTAATTAAGTTTCTTTGATCTGTTTATTTATTGGGGTATATATGGTTTTTATGTAGGTAACTGAAAATTGGGGCATTAAATTAAATCATTTCCCCAATAGTAAAACCGACATATCAAAAAAATAGAATAACGATTATTTAGAATATAATAATGCGATTTTGGCAATATCATAAAAAAAGCACGATTATTATGGGGTTAATTGTGAATATTTTAAATATGGATAAGATATATACCTGAAGGGGAAGTTTCACATTTTTAAATTTAAAATCAGTTATATTAAAAAAAATCAGTTTTTTTGAAATTAAAGGTGAATGTCCCAATTTCACCGTAATTATATTTTGAGGTCTAAGGGTAAAAAATTTCAAAGTGGTGTCAATACGATTTAACTATTTACCCGGGACAATTTAGATTAGATTTTTCAATATATAAACATTATTACAAAAACCTGAAAAAAAGTCATGAATTTAATTTAAACTAAATATCGGGCCCCTGATGAAATTTTTAAATTTAAATATTTCATTTAGAACCCTATATTCGTATTGACACCAAGTACAGGGGCCCATTAAACATGAATTTTGATCTATAAATACAATTTGTGTAGGTTTTTGGTTTTTCTAGATCAATTTCGATCAAAATGTATTTTCAAATTCAAATAAAAGAATAATAACGAAAATTCTTGTTATTTATATTACAAATATGATTACAAAAGCAAAATTGGTGGATATGTATGGGTTTATTGAAGGTATGTCTAAAATTCATCAACATTGATTTTGTAAAATAGATCAGCGTCTTTTACATAATATAATTCGTTTCCTTTTTTTATTTCTTCAATAACTTTATCTTCTGGGACAATGTATCCAACTAAGAACTGATCTATTGTTAAATTGCCTTCTGACATAATTTCTGTGGTTTTTGTTGAAAGGTCGGGTAATTTGATTTTCTGCAATTTGTGAACTGACAACCTGTCATCTTCAACCAGTTCGACCCATTCAATTTTTTTAACAACGTTTGAGAATGAATCTGGATTTGCGTAATTTTTGTAGTCTTCGAATGCTTCAAATCCTTCTAAAGACATTTTATAAAGTGTTGATTTTAAAATATCGCTCAATTCTTCGTGGCTTTTTAGATTTCTTAAAACTTTTTCTTCTATTTCTGCTGACATTTGTTTTCACCTTTTAGTTTTTTTATTAGTCGTTATTTTAAAAAATTAAAATGGGGGTTCAGGTGGAGTATTATGTAGGTTATAATACTAACTGTTAGTATCTTTACCTACAATAATAATGGTGGATATCCAACTATATAAATGTTAGTATTTTTACTAACCATACATCAAACTACAAACTATAATTTATAATACAAACATACCATATTTTATTGTAAAAAAGTATACGGTTTCGTTATGAGTATTTTAAAACTATTATCCAAAGCATATGCCACAGACGTTTTAAATTTATTAAATGAACGTGGTGAGATGTATTTCGGAGAAATATTAAACGAATTGGACATCCACAAAAGTAATTTAAGTAAATTACTTGCCGAAATAGAAGAAAATGGCTTAGTTTCACTAAAAGAAGTTAGTGAGAACAAGAGGATGCCCAAAAAATATTATAAACTAACTAAAAAAGGATTGGAAATAATTAACAGATGTAACGAAATTGAAAAAATACAATCTGAAAATGAATAATTTTTATTTTTAAGTAATTTAACTAAGACTACTATATATAATCGATAAATTTTTTATAAATTCAAAGGATTCGTCCCATTTAAACGTAATTTTATAAATAATTATCAATAATAACGCTACGAGTATTATAACTAGTAATTTTGGAATTTTCCATTGGGTAGTTTCTTCCCACAAAAAATCCCATATTTTTAATAATATATTTTTTGATTTTGCATTTTTACTCAAAAATCCAGTATCTTTAAGTTTAGATTCAGTATCTTTAAGTTTAGATTCAGTATCTTTAAGTTTAGATTCAGTATCTTTAAGTTTAGATTCAGTATCTTTAAGTTTAGATTCAGTATCTTTAAGTTTAGATTCAGTATCTTTAAGTTTAGATTCAGTATCTTTAAGTTTAGATTCAGTATCTTTAAGTTTAGGGTTTAAGGGGTTTTCAGGTTCACTTTTTCCAATTAATTTTTCAATTTTAGTTTTGATATCGATAAATTTTTTTTCATCCCATATTTTTTCCATTTCTTCAAACAAAAGCGTAAAATCTAATTCTTCCTTTTTTTCTTTTTTGTTATAATTCCAACGAATATAATCTTCCAAAATTTTTGGAATAATTTCGAAAAATCTGGGTTCGTTACTAACGAACATTAATCGCATTAGGCTTTCAAAAGAGGTATGAACATAAGGAATAACACTAATTAATATCGGAGGCCTATCATGCTTTATTGCATCATCCAGACAGATTTTCCAAGCTTTCAAAATATCCTCTTTTTTTAAAAATAGTTCAAAATCTTTACTATCCAAATATTCATTAGGTACAAGTCTCTCAAATTCTACAAAGAATCCATTCAAATTAATTTCTTTAACTTTTTCCATCATAAGTCCCACATTTAATTTAATTATAAAATCCATAACCAAATGATTAAATTATTTATATTCTTTTTTATAAATGGATATCCATTTGAAAGTATTTCGTGGGTGTATTGATGGTATCTTTAACAAAATTTAGAATTAAAAACTACAAATCAATTAACGATAGCGGTGAAGTTTATTTATCCTCCGATAACATTACAGTTTTAGCTGGAATGAATGAAAGTGGTAAAACCTCAGTTCTGGAAGCTTTGGAAGATTTTAACGTGGGAAAAACAATTCGAGAAAGTGCAAGACCAATATCTAGTAAATTGGATCCTGAAATTTCATTATTTTTTAAAATAAATATTGAAGAAGTTAAAAAAATAAAAGAAATGCCTGATCTCTATTTAAAAAACTGTTTTTCGGAAGATATTGAATTAGAGGTAAAAAAAGTAGGTTCAAACTATTTTTTAGAAAGTAATGACATATCAGAATGTTTGGAGAACTATAACAGTGAAATTATTGATATTATCGTGGAAATCGAAAACGAGATTAATTATATTGGGAAACACGTTGATGTGGTATTTCCAACAGTATTCAGTAATGCGGAAGAATTTAGAAAATTAATGGATCAAAAAATTAAAGACGGGAAATCAAAAATTGAAGATTTTGAAGAAGAAACCAAAACTCGGTTAAATGCGTTATTTGATGATGCCAAAAAATACGCTCTAGAATTTTCAGACTATGATGAATTAATAAAAAAATATATAGAAAATGTTGTAAAAAAAGAATATATTCCAAATTTTATAATTTTTGAAACATATAAAGACTCAAAAATTCCAAATATAATACCTTTTGCTAATTTGGAAACTGATGAATTTATTAAAGATCTTCAAAAGGTAAGTAATCTTGATATTAATCTTATAAAAAGTACAGATCGTCAGGGAAAAAAGAATCACAATGGAGCTATTAATTTAGATTTACAAAAAGATTATGGTAAATATTGGACACAAAGTGAATCTAATTTAGAGATTACATGGGATAATAACAATGTTGAATTTTGGGTAAAAGAAGATAACACCTCATACATGCCAGAACAAAGAAGTAAGGGTAAACAGTGGCATTTGGCATTTTATATCCGAATTACTGCACGATCCAAAGAAGGAAAAAATAATATTCTTTTAATCGATGAACCAGGACTATTTTTACACGCACAAGCTCAGGAGGACATTATCCATAAGTTAGAAGATGCTTCGAGCAATATGGGCATAATATATACAACCCATTCACCTTATTTATTAAAAGAATTACATAGGATCAAACTTGTCGAATGGGATGAAAAAAAAGGAACGAAAATTCAAAATAAATGCTGGGCAAACTCAAAAAAAGATACAATTACCCCAATATTGACTGCAATTGGGGAAAACATGGCGGGTGGATTAAGGGCAGATAAAAAGAATAGTTTTGTGGTGGAAGGAATTACTGACTATTTATATATTCAAGCATTTAAAAAATTATTCGATTCTAAATTGGATTTTGAGATGATTCCGGGCTGCGGGAAAAACATACCTTCAATAGCGTCCATTTTAGTAGGTTGGAAATTAGATCCATTTTTTATTTTTGATAAGGATAGGGATGGAAAAGGTTATAAAAAAGAATTAACGGAAAAATTATTGATTCCAAAAGATCGGTTCCTTTTTATTTTAGATCAAGACGACAAAGATATTGAAGATGTATTCGCTGAAGTGGATTTTAAAAAATTAGTTCTAGAAGATGAATCTGCAAAAATTGGTAAAAGTTTATCTACTTATCTTAAAAAGATTGGTAAAAGTAAAACGATACTTGCACAGAATTTTTTAAATAATGTGGATAAAGGAAAAATTTCAAAAGACGATTTAAGCAAAGAAACATTGAAAAATGTCGATAGGATATTTAATTGGATTTCAGAAAAATTAAATTCAGCTAATAATTAAGAAATTTAAAATAACCTTATTCTTTTAATTTTAAGAATTTTTATCTTAAATTACTCTTTTTAAAGTTGAATTGGTTTAAATGGGTTATTTTGAGGATTTGGTGGTTTCTTCAATTTCTTCTTTTATTTCACTGATTTTGAAGAAAAATTCATAAAAATGTGGACTATATGCCTCAATTATTCCAGAATACCAATTAAAAAGATAACTGTCACTTTCTAATAAATATGTTTTAGAATGGGGAGTATTGTCTATTCCCGTGTAATCTAATTTTAAATATATTTTTAAAGAGATGTCAGTTAGATCAGCAGTTTTAAATAAATATCCTAAAGCTTTAAAAAGATCTTTTGGTAAGGGTATAATTATAAAATCATCAGGGGTTCTGTGTGGTAGTAGTAGATTGTAATTACCACTCGCTAAATACGAATTACAATTTAGAATCATGGTGTCACCCATAAAATAGGCATTCTCTCCCTCACTGCAGTCTGAATATACCCTATGATCATTTATACGATTATTTTCCAAAATTGAAGAATATAATTCCTCAAAATCACACTCCCACCTGTAATTTATTTTTTTTGCAACCCCGTTTCCAACATTATAAATTTTTACTCCGAAATCATCTTCAAAATGAGTTTCTAAGTTTATAAGTTTCTGAAATTGAGTTATTTCATCATTTGGATCATTAATTTCATTTAAAATCATTTTTTGGTAGTTTTCAGGTTTTTCTGATGAGTTTGACCAAGAATATATCGAATCTTCAAACCTTTTGATATCATACTCATCATCTTTACCTATTATTTCATGTAAAAATTCATTGCAATTATGAAAATAAATTTTAAATTCATTTTCTGCAATTAATTCGGGATCATGTTGTAATTTTCTCTGTTCTTTCATTTCTTTAATCTGTTCTTTTCCTTGACCAGCACTTACTACTGCTACAGCGGCCACAATAAAAGTTCCAAGTCCCGATATTAGTTTAAGAATATTGTCGTAGAATTCAGAGCTATATATTATTTTAATAACGTTTTTGTAGAATTCGGGACCCATCAGTGTATAATTTGACATCATAAAGGATACAAGAATTGCAAATAGAAATATGGCAATCAGAATGTCTGCAATATTAAAATTATTGAATGGGTTATCTTTATAAGTTGGAAATTTGGTCAGAAAGAGGATATATACAATAAATGACACTATATAAAAAGCAACAGAAAATTTCAAAGCCTCGCTTATTCCAACTGCAACTATAAGTAACGTATCAATCCTAAAAAAATAGATAAAAGAAGTAATCATGATTAACATTAAAATCATTGGAACAAGGATTGTAACAAACCCAAATTTAAAAGAAATTATTATTTCTAAAATTGAAAATATTTTTTCATAATTCTTTTCTAAATAATTATCAAATTTTCCCACAATTCCCCTCGATAAATATAATTAAATTTAATTTAAGGCGGCTAAAATATTAAATTTTCGATGAAGGGTTTTTTGTGAATGGGTGGAAAAGTTTAAGATTATACTTTTTCATATTTTCAAAGTAAATCATGATTAAAAATAGCCTGAGTTTATGAAAAAAATAAGGTTAGAAATTTTTCTAAAAAAATAAGGTTTTTTTCAGAATATTCTTATTATATGCCTGCAGAAAAACCGAAAATCAATATACTTCCTGACCAGGCATGATTTTTTCGAATATTGATTCGTCTATTCCTTTAGAAATCATTTTTAAAACTATCTTTTCTTCCAAAGTTTTCCTAACTTCCCGATATCTAAATTCCTGTAACGAAGTATCTATTTTTTTTAACTCCGCATCCAATAATTTTTTGGAGTTTAAAAACATTTTTCGATTTTCAGGAGATCTTTCAGCCACATGATTACTTTTACATTTCATAAAGTGTTTATAAGCATTTTCTATCGATTCAGTATACTTTCCAGATTCTTCCAATAATTTTTTGGAAGTATAATAATATTCATCATAATGAAAAAGCCAGCCTTTATAATCCGCCCCCCAAATATCTAAACTTTCGAGTAAATCATGCCTATTTGGGTGGTATATTCCAAGAGTAAATAATTTTTCGGGCCCGTATTTCTCTTTAATGGCTGTAACAATGTTTTTCATTCTCACTTCCCCATTCATCATTACATAGTTGGAATCCCCATTTCTTTTTAAAAGCCCGCCAACTGCAATTGTTTTATAACCCATACTTTCGAGTTCGCCATAACATTTACAATACTCTTCAGGAGTTTTTCCTTGTGCAACACCCATGAGTTCGAAGTTACATTCTTTTTTCATGTCATCGTAAGTATTTATGGCTTTGATAGCACTTTTAATAGTGTTATCCATATCCTGAAGTACATCATTAATAATTCCATAATGTACGCCAAGCGCGTTATATTTTTGAAAAAGTTCAGGATATGGATGTACTTTTCCATTTTTTTGAAAAGCTCCACTATCGGAAATTTTTATCAAATTATTGTCAATATCTACAAGTTTTGAAATATCTACGCTTTCATCGTAATATTTTGTTTCTGTTGTATAAGGATACTGACAAAATAACTCAGTAAAACGATCCGAAACGTTTGCATGCGTCATTAAACCAAATGTTTGTCCAGGGTAATTCAATAAAAGTCCCTTCAATATTTCCAAACTAGCAGGTCGATCTAACACAAAAAATGGAATCATCAATTTTCCTCAAATTTTAATTTATTCTTAATATCATTAACCTCATTTATTACAATGTCGCTTAATGGCCTTGGTTCTTTAACACCTTCTTTACTATATCTTCTAAAAACATCAATTAATACTGTTGATTTTATTGCAGTTCCGGTTACAACTGCTTTTCCCGTTCCTATATTTTTTAATATAGATAATTCTTCCTCTGTCATCCCTTCAGTTACCTTTTTAACATAACTTTGGTCATCAGGGCTTTTTAACTGTTGCAATATTAATGTATTACACTGGGAGGCTACCTCTTCATCAATAGTAGATGGTTTTTGAGAAATTAACCCATATGCCAATTTAAACTTCCTACCCTCATATGCAAGGTCCCTAAGGGCCTCTACTGCAGATAGACTTGGAATATGTTCTCGTGTATTTTTCGGAATTAAACTTCTTGCTTCTTCTAAAATAAATAAAACAGGGGTTTTGTCCTTTAACTCGTTATTATATTTATATTCATTAAAAATATAATTTACAACTGCATAAACGGTCGTTTTTCTCATACTTTCTGAAAGGGAGGATAAAGAAATACGGTGTATCCTGGATTTCGATTCCGAATCAGTAATATTTTTCATCAACTCTTCAATGTCGCAAGCTTTTGACGCTTTTGACGCATTGTGGTAAATTGTTTCTAGTGTGGTAAATTTACCTGCTAAAGCCATTTTTGTAGAGTCCTGGGTATTTTTAGCTTTTCCATTGCTTTCTTCTGGTTCACATACGATTTTTAACTCATTAATATAGTCTATTCCTTTCTGATCCGAGTTACACAATGCCAATATTCTTTCTTGTGGCCCCGTAAATTTTTCCCCTAAAAAGCATTCCATAAGTCGTTTAGAAAATGTGCCATGATTTTTACCATAATCTCTAAGTTCTGGAAATATATTGTATGTTGAAACATACTTTTTATTTTCTTCAGTAGGTATTTCTGTATCATTCGGTTTTTCTGCGAAATTCATCTGTCTTTGGAATATGGCACTATTTTTAATACATTCAATCAATGTATCGTCGCCTAAAATTTTCATTAATAACTCATTTAATGAGGCTTTTCCATTTTCAGATATTTTCAAAAGATATCCCACTATGGGAATATTATATACAACAGATACAGTCTGCAAAAATGAGAATATTTCTTCCTCAGAAATATTTTTTTCTGCGAAATTATTCTTAATTATATCCCAATCAATATTATTTTTCTCAAAATAATCTTTAATACCTGAAAAATCGTTAATATTTTGATAATCATCATGGGGATCAAATAGTACAATATTATATCCCCTAATGGCTAATTCTTCAATAACTTTTGCAGCTGTGTTTGTTTTTCCAGATCCCGTCATTCCAAAAATAGCAAAATGTTTTGTAACTAATTCATCCCCATTTATGGTAATTGGGGTACCATAAGAGCCCTTAAAGCTTTCCATTCCGCCGATAGGTAAATAATTTGGACTTTTATCATGAAATAGCTGTTCTATACTTTTTTGACTTATTGGAAATATATCGGTTGCAGGAGGGATAGATTTTCTATTCATTTCTAGTTTTCCCTCTTTTAGAATACCTACAACTTCACATTCGGCTACTGCATATGTAAATCTTTGAGGAATTGTAAAAGAATTTATTTGGGACAATACATCCTTTGCCAAAGCCCCAGCCTGTTCTGGAGTTACCAATGGATTTTCTTTTTTAACATCAATAATTTTCGCGATTAGTACTTCATCAACCTGCCCATTAAGGTTTAATTCCACATAATTATAAACTAAATTTTCTTTTTCAAATTCATCATCAGTTAATATAAACTTAAATCTAAATGCCGAAGTTGAACCTAAACTTGCACCAATAACTATTTTTTTCAAAAAAATCACCTTTCAAAAAAGTTTCTTGTGAAATGATTTCCAAATCTTAAAAATTTTTCAATATCAAATTCCCCTTTTACAAGCATATCGTATGAAATGCTGTCCAAAATTATTTGTAAATAATTTTTATGAGTTCTAGCAATTTTATCTGCATAAAATATCATCACAGGTATCCCATAATCGGGATACATCAATGAAAATAGATAATTAAGACCAATGATTTCATCGTAATTATCATAAATATTAAAAAATTCTACCCTTATGGGCTCCCTTAGTGGAGTAGTTTTTAAATATGAAAAAAATATTTTATTGGACGCTTTAAAGTAATGTTCCAAAATAGGACTATAATTGTCTTTTATGCCCAATTCCCGATGGCCTAACGCATTTAAATACATACTACGAGGTTGATACCTACACGTTCGGATGGGTGTTGTGTATTCCGATTCATTTAATAAATATGAGGTTACTACGGAATCAGTGATGTTTAGATTTTTTAATAATCCGTAAGTCTTTCGGTAAAAGTTTTCTTTTCGCCCATCATCATTTCGTATTTTAATTATTTTATCATATCCCTTTTCAAATTCCATAATGTCTTCAGGGAGGATATCGGGAGTTTTATCTAATAATGTGGGTAAAACGTACTGTAAAAATTCAGTAGATCTACTTATCGATTCCACTGTGGCAGTGAGTGGTACCTTATTTTCTTTACATACATCATACAATTTTCCAAGCATCCAAAAATATATGGAAATTCCAGGATAATATTCTCGTTCTTCAAATGATTTCAAAGGTTCATCTTCTTCAGTAATATCCACAGGTAAAGCCTGTTTCCAAAGATCTTTTCCAGAATAGTCCGGATCGTTTAGCCGTTTAATTGTTTTGGAATAGATCTTATGCCAATTTTTAGATTCATTTTCGTGAAATTCTTTAATAATTTCTTTTCCAGATATGGAAAAATCCGAATTTTCATTAACGTCGATATCTTCGGAAATCGTAAATAGATCTATTAACGTATCTTTTTCAAACACAATATCTGTAAATCCTCCGATAGCCCTAACTAACGGCCCGTGTAAAAATACTATTGGTTTATATCCATTTTCAAGTGAATTTTTAATGGCAACCCATGCAACAAACATGTTTCTTAAATAACCTATTAACTGGGATTCTTTTTCAAATTCAGCATCTTCTTCATCTTTAATTGTCACTCTAAATTTATTTACCATGGGCCCTATTGATTCAATCTGTTTTTCATTATCGAGACTTATTCTAAAAGCAACACTTTTTAAATATGCAAAAAGACAGCCTGCTCTAGGTATTTCAACCTTTGACTCATCGATACCAATCAATTCTATTTTTTCAGATTTTAAAAGATTAGTAACCTTGTCTAAGTCTAAGTTTTTAATTAGTTCTTTTTGAGTAGTAAAAACTCTGTTATTTTTCAAACAACTTTTTATTTCTAAAGGAAAGTCTGACAGGGGGCCCCCTTTGAGATTTTTAAGTTGTAATGGAGTACTACTTAAAATAGCTTTTGGAAGTTCATTCATGTTAAAATTTAATAACGTTTCCAATAACTCTTTATTATCGTTTAATTCATTAGATATTAATAAATAATGGTTTACAAGCGCTTTATGCTTTCCAGGATCTTTTATATATTCTTTTACATTTTCAAGTTTGTTTGAAGCCATTTATTCCCCCCAGTATATTCTTCAATTCCCCAATATCTCCCATAGTCTTATACCCGAAAGCAATTAACTGCAAGCCCAATTCATTCGTAGATTCATGAATTAAATCACGATATTCTTTTCGGGCACCCCCTTCGAAGAACACAACATATTCAAAGTCTTCAAGCGTTTTTTTAACCGAAGGTTTAAGAAATAATGCCCGTTCTTTAGTCATTATTTGATTGTAGGGGTCTATTATTTTTTCTGAGTTAATTAATCCATATTTAGCACTTAAAATATAAAATGGAACATCAAATTCTAATGCTTTTTTATACAAATGCCGTATTCTTGAAGATTTGTATAATGTTCCTGCTTTTTGGGGCTTACCTTCTTTGCTACCACCACAAGCAGTAATTATAATAATGTTATCATTTTTAGTCATATTATATCCTTTACTTTACGTAATTTAAATATTATGATTTAGATTTTGAATAATACATTCTCTCCGTTTTTCCAAATAATTATAAAGTGTACTTTTACTAATTCCTGTAGCCTTTAAAATCTCATTTATCGAATATTCTTTTGAATCATACATTTTTAAAGCCAGATTTATTTTTTCATTCCTTACCGTAGGCCTTCCACCTAGTTTTCCACGAGATCTTGCAGCATTTAATCCAGACTTTACTCTTTCAGAAATTAAATCTCGCTCAAATTCTGCAAGGCCTGCAAAAATTGTAAAAAGTAATTTACCATGAGCAGTCGATGTATCAAGCCATGCCTCTTTTAAACTTTTCACTGAAACATCCATCTGTTCAAAACGGTTCATTATGTCAATTAAATCTTTTGTACTTCTAGAAAGCCTTGTAAGTTCACTTACAACAACTAAATCATTCTTTCGTAACATTTCTAGCATTTTATCAAATTCGGGTCTAATTTTCTTAGTTCCAGAAATCTTTTCTAAAAATATTTTTTCGCATCCAAAAGATTTCAGTTCATCAATCTGCCTGTCAAGTTTCTGATCCTTAGTAGATACCCTTGCATAACCTATGATCATAACTACCACCTAGTCTAAAAACTTATAAAATTCATAATTTTTGGAATTTGATTTTTAAAATGAGTTTTTGGACCAATAAATCCAAAAAAAATAATAAAATAGTATAGTTATTCAAAAGTCCAAAATTCAGATGTTTTTTGGACTCAAAAATTAAACTTCATTAATTCGATTCCTGGAAACTTCACAATATTTTTCATCAATTTCAAAACCAATAAAATTTCTTTGAAGTTCCTTACAACATGCACATTCTACACCGGAACCTGCAAAAGGAATTAAAACTAAACTTTCAGGTTTTGTTGTAGATTCAATCAACATCTTTGTTAATTTTGGGGGCTTTTGTGTCGGGTGATTATATTTTCTCGTGATATGACTTTCTTGAGAAAATAGTAAAACATCAGTATGTTCAGAATTTACAAAATATCTTCTTGTGCGTTCAAACTCAGTCTTTAGTTCTGCATATTGCTTTTTAAATAAAGGATATTCTTTTTCGAGAACTCCATTACCAATGTCTTGTAATTTAGCATACGTTTTTTCAGATGGGAACATCCATTGACTCCATGAGAAATAATGTCTTGCAGCAGTTGTACTTCCAGTGTATTCGTCCATGAACCTAATAAATTCACCATTTGTTGAAAAACCTTTTAATTTCATGATTTTTTCTTTTTCTTGCATGAAATATTCAATAATTGGTGTAAGTACTTCCACATATTCTTTATACATTGGATTTACCAGCGAATTATTGTTTTTTCGATATTCATTCGAATAAAATAAAATTCTTTCAGTAACTGGTGCAAAACAGCGGTATCCTTTAATGTTTTTTCGAGTTTGGCAGTCTGTTTTATGCCATACAAGGTTATTTTCAAGGAAAAATAACTCATCAAAAACAACCTGTTGGTATGCAATGTTTCTCGCATGACCATAAAGTAAAATACTGCCGTTTAACTTTAAAACTCGTTTAAATTCTTCTGCCATTCTTTTGTGCAGTAATTTCCATTCATCAAAAGTCAATTTAAAATCAAAATCCCCTTTGATATTGTAGTATGGAGGATCTGCAATGATTAAATCGACTGAATTATCAGGAAGGGACTTAACACCTTCAAAAAAGTCTGTATTGTATATTTCATTTAATTCCAACAAAATCTCACCTTTTCGGAGTTATTTCAATATTGATATTTACAAAGGATCACCTCCCAACTAAATTCATTTAACATTTTGTCCCCAGTTAACCAATATATTAATATATCTATCTAATCCATTTAGAAAATTAGATCAAATATTCAATATATATTATATTCTGGATTAATCCAAAAAATCAGGCAATGGAGTAAAAGAATGTTTAATCCCAAAATTCTAATAATCTCAACGATATTTTTAATAATCTTTTCAGGCTGTACTGAAAAAAACACAGAATCCAACAATCGGGTCCTAAATGTTGGAGCCTGTACGGATCTAGCACCAACTTCATATCTTGAAGATGGAGAATTTAAAGGCTTTGAAGTAGAATTGATATATGAAATATCGAAAAGACTCGATTTAAAACCTGAATTTATAGCCTATTCATTTTCAGAACTGCTAGATGCAGTTTCCGAGGGTAACGTTGATTGTGGAATAGGATATATTGGAAGAACACCAGAAAGACAGTTGAAAATGGATTTTTCAAGACAGTATGCATACACATATTCTTCAATACTTGTTAAACAAAATAGTGAATGTGTTGGAATAAAATGCCTTGAACATAAATCGGTTGGTGTTTTGAAAGATTCAATAGAGGAAAAATGGTTAGAATCGCTTTCAAAATCTATGGATTTTGATATTATAAGTTATGAAAATCAAAATGATATCCACAAAGATTTGTTATCTGGCAAAATCGATTCAGAAGTGACTGATCATCTCACATCCCTTTATTTAATTCAAAAATATAATTCTGAATTAAAAATTATTGGAGATAAATTTGACATTATATACATTGCAATCGCAATAGATAACACTAATCCAGAATTAAAAAAATCTATTGACGCTGCACTTCTTGAAATGGAAAATGACGGAACATTAGTTAAATTAAAAGAAAAATGGAATATTGATTGATTAAATATTCCCTTTCAAAGTTTCTTTTAAAAACATTATATTCGTTCCAATCTTTTTTGAAGTTCTTTTAACTTCTTTTTGGTATGAAACAGAATGAATCTCTTTTAAATCTTCCAAAATATCGATAATTGTTTTATTTACTACCTTTTCTAAATAAACTGACTTTTTTCTTCCTACAGTTTTTGGAGTTCGTTCATCAAATTCATCTTCATCAGCCTCAGAATCTGCCTTGGATCTTCCAGTTGGAATATCAAAAATGGGTTTAGAATCCGGAGGAATTTCTTCTCCTTCAGTATTTTCTGGTTTTGGAACTACAAAATCTCCTTCAATTTCTTCAGCCAAAAAATCACCTTTACATCATTTCATTTTTCATTCTATTAATGGCATTATCAAATGAAAATTCCCCGCCTTCAAAGCTTTTTTCTTTTGTGCTCTTCCTGCTGCTTTCCTTTTCACTTCCTTTGTACATTTTCATTGTAGGATTAATGTATAACGCAGCATCGACAAGGTTTGGAATATCTTCAGATAATAAATTTTCAACCATTACTTCATAAGCCTCAGCACGTTTCCGTTCAACAATCCATGACACTCTTTGTCTTGGATCATCAGCTTCGAGAGGAACTGCATATTTCACAAAATTTGCGTATTTATCATCCCTGAAGTGATCCACAAAAAACATTATTATGTCTTCAGAAACGTCCACGCAAGATTTAGGGGCATAAACAACTGCGTAATGTCGTTTATAATTAAAAAGAGTTGATTTTATAGTTATTATTAAATCTTCAAGCCAATCCGTGGCTTTATTTTTGTATAATATTTTGTAAGTTCCTTCATCGGGAATTACTGCATGTGGATAACCAAAAACCTTCGCACCGGATCCATTATGCCAAATTAAGAGTTTTTGTCTGCACAAATATGGAGCAAGGGAGTCATATGCTTCTCTTTCTGCATTATATTCTTCTTTTTTCTTTTTTACTTTTCCAATAACGTTGAAAGTTCCCGGTTTTTCATCTTCAGTTTCATCATTTTCAATTTCTTCATTATTTTCAGATCCTTTACTTCCTGGATCAGGGCCACTTTTTTTAGTTTTTATTTTAAGGATATCGAACCAACCCAAAAAAATCACCTACAAGCTCTGTGGTTGCCTGTATTCAATATGTTCCGTGTAATCTTTATTATATGAAAAATAACCCCTAAATCGAAGTTTTCTTTTCATGTTTTCCCATTCTGAAAGACTTCCTGGTTCATCAAAATCAACGACATCTCTAAAATCAGGAATTAATTTCTCAAGAGTTTTTGTATCGGTATTTGAGGCTAATTTTCCCATTATTCCAATATGGCTCGAACCAATCAAGATATCTTTTGGGAGATTATCGGTGTACTGTGTCGCACAGATCAAATTGATACATAAAGAACGTCCTTCTCTTAAAATTTTATCAATTGCCCATTTTCCATTTTTATCTTTCATAAAGTTTTGAACTTCATCCACTACGAAAAATACTGGAATTCTGTATTTTATTGCAACGTTTATTGCATTTTGAACGACTAATTTAAAAATTAAACATTCTTCATAAGTTTCTAGTTCGGAATTTTGTGAAAAATCGAGAATATTGATTTTTTTATTTGTAAGTTTTGTTAAAAAAGAATTATCTATATCGCCTGTAAACAGTACATCCGTTTTTAAACGATTCATTGTTTCTTCGATTCGTAAATAAGTCTGAGAGGGTCCAGAATTCGGATTTTCAGAACGTTCAGTAATCAACAAAACTTCTTTTGGATCCCTAATTTTTGAAATATCCCATATATTCTTTAAAATTGCAGAATATCTGGTCTGTTCGCCCAAATTATTCATATCTGCAATTATTTCAAATGCAAGATCAGGATAAGCAAGTTTTGAATTAATCACTTCAGTTAAAGGACCATTATCAAAAGCAATGTTTTCAAGATCTCTTCGAGGTCTAAACACAAATCGCCTTGCAGGGTATGCTGCAGGACTTAAACCATGTCGTCCAAGAAGTGATTTAGTTTCGTCACTTGCCATTTTCGTGTATTTTCCGAGAATATTTGGAAAACCAATGGCAAAATCACCCATTAAACCATATTTAAGCTCCTTATCCTTTTCAATTTCTTTAACATAATGTTCAAGATAGTTCCAGATTCCTTCACCATATTTACGATATGCTTTAGCTGAACTTAGGTTTTCAGACTCTTCATGATAAATTTCAACTACTTTCTTAGGTTTTGAAGTGTCAACTTTCCTTTCAATTACAATAATTATTGGCGGAATGCCTGCATCGGAATAACTCGAATAAATTTCTTCTATCATTCCACGCATTATGGTGGTTTTTCCATAACCTGACTTTCCTAGAAGAGTAATATGGTTTGCTTCATCGTTTTTAAGGTCTAAAGTTCTTTTAGTTCTTTCTCCAAATCTTTTTGTAGGATCTGCCCTTCCAATGCCTAGATTAATACGTACCATTTTTAGACCCCCTATACCTTAAAATGCCAAAATCCCGGGGTTTGGGTACTGGCAGATACTTCCGTTACTGGCGGTACTAGTGGTACCTGACAATAAAAAAAACTAAAAAAATGGGTACCAGTCATAAATTAAATTCCAAAATCGAATTGTTTTTTCTTCCATCTGAGCACTAAAAATAACACTAAACATACTACTACTCCGACTAAAACACCAAGTTTAAAGTTATTTACAGTTTTTACAGCATTATTGTAGGCTACAGTGTTAATGTCCTTAGTATCATTGCTTTGTTTAGTTATCAGGTCTGTTATCATGTCCTGATAGCCTTCATTTTGAGTTTCTAAAATTTCTTTTTCAGCTTCTAACAGTTTAATCTTTGAATTCAGAGTTGTAATGTTTTCTTTTAGTTCAACGTTCTCAGCTTTAGCCACGATGTAGCTTGAAAGCTGTTTATCCTTTTTACTAAGCTCTTCTTTTAATGTTGTAATGTTTTGTTTCAATTCATGGATCAGGGCGTTCTGACCCGAAACCATGTTTCCATCATACACGATCAACGTCGAATAATTCAAATCATCGTAATCTGTCAAAACATAAACTGTTTCATTGTCACTTTGTGCGAAAACCCCGGGAAGAAAACAAAACAACACAATTAAAAACAGTTTTTTCTGCATGGGTTATAGCCCCACAAGATCCCTGAGAACACTGAAGTTCACTGTCAAAAATCCTGAAATATATGAGAAAACCACTAAAGCAGTGCAAATTATTAAACTTGTGTAGCATCCTTTTGCATACTGTCCCATAAAATCACCTTTTAAAATAATCCTTCCATATCTACATAGCCCTTTTCACGATTTACAGTAATGTAACCCATAAATCTACCAGTTGAGCCATTATCTCCAAAATAAAATTTAAATTTCCAATAATTTTCGGACTCTTCGATTGATTTGGGTTCGACTCTGATCATCAAGCCCTTTGACTCTAATGAATTACCATATTCTTTTTCAATGTACTCTTTAGCAAGATAATATGCTTCTACTCCACCGATTTCATACATCTTTGGCGGTTTAGTCAATTCTGATTTTGAACCGTCTTTATAATACACGGTTTCATTTGAAATGATGTATCCTGATGAAGGATAACCAAATTTCAATAATTTTAACTGAATAATCTCTTCATCTGATTTGGATGAGTTTGCTATTTGGAAAACAATCAAAAAAATAACTAAAAAAGTGAAGAAAATTATTTTCTTCATTTCAATCACCCTGTGATTCCAGGGATTGGCGGTATTATGGCAATGTTGTGGCCAAGTGTCGCAGCAGTTGCACCGATCCACACGAATAGTAATAATTCATCATCTCCAGTTTCTGGAGCCAGGACATATACTGCACATATTCCTGCAGCTACAAGTGCAGGTGCTGAAATTGAACCTAATGATAAACTAATTGTTCCAAGTATTCCGTAAAGAACAGCAATAAATGCGATTAATCCAATAACAACTGATTTTAACATGTGATTTGATGTGTTGTTAGGAATTAATTTATTATAAATGCCTGAAACATCTGCAAATTTGTCGAGAGCTTCAATTAACAGAATTACTGCAAAAGGGATAGACGAAAGAGAAGTTGCAATTTCAGAAATTGTAACTACTTGTGTTCCAGTCCACCAGAGTAAAATTCCAATCACAATTGAAGCAGCAGAGGCTTTTGGAAGCCAAACATCAAAAGAAAAATTGGCCATGAAATATCACCTTATCCGGCAATTGTGATATTAATCCATTCAGCACTTTCAGCAGGGAGTCTTGATGTGTTTCCATCACAGACAATTTCTAAGTAGTAATAAAGATCTGTTTCAGCAGCATCTGCAGTAAATTCAAAAGTTCCTGGAAGATCCAATGCGGTTGAATTTACAGTATTTGTGAATGTTGTGTTATCGTATGAAGTGAATAATAAAACATCAGCAGTTTTATTGTCTTCTGAAGCGGAAAGCGAGAATAAAACAATTCCTGTGGTGTTATCAAAGTCAGATACTGCAGTGAACGTCAAAAGATCTGTATTTTCTTCAGTAGTGTTTGAAACAATTATTTCAACAGTTTCATAAGATCCTGCATCTGTAGGCAATCTGTAAGTTTTGTCACTGTACGAAACTACAGCGTAATAGTAAAGGTTTTCTTCTCCTTCTTCAGGCGTTACTTCAACATCAATAGGGAATGCCACGTCTTCGAAGGTATTTGTTTTTGTAAATGTTACTTCATCATATGAAACATATAGTTCAATTGAATCTGCGGTTATATTTTCTTTTGAAGCATTGAATGTAATTAAAACGTCCCCCGTTTCACTGTTAAATACTGCATCTGATGAGAATGTTGTTCCGGTAGGTACAATAATTCCCCCTGCATCATCCTGACTTAAGTAATACCACGTTCCTGCAGCAACGAGGATCACTGCAATCGCAAGGCCAATCCATATATTATTTTTAGCCATTAGTTTCACCTTTTAGATTTTTTACCTGCCTTTTTCTTCATTTCACTTCGATTCTTTTGAATCACGTTTCCTTTTCCGTCAACGTAGACGAAAGATCCTTTTTTTCGTTTTACCTTACCAATAATTTCTGCCATTCAATACCTCCAATTAAATAATTAACCTGTTCAATGATTTCCGAAAAATCAACGTTTGAAAAATCCAGAAATCCAAAATAACTTATTGAAAAAACAACTGCGGTGGCAAGAATTATTGCCTTAATATTTTTAATTAAAAGAGTTACAAGCATTATTATAACAATCTGAATCCAATAAGCTTGAATTATTGGAATTATTGATTCAAAGTTCACATAAACTCACCACCACTATTTTTTAGCGGAATAAGCGACTATTGCACCGACACATGCCCCAAGCATGATCCTTGAACATTCAAGGAAAATCTGGGAAACATCTTGGTAAAAATACATTAAAATAAGTACAATTAAAACAAAAGAAGCGATTAAATCGCCTAAATTCCATTTATCAGAACCTATTTTCCAAACGCATAATAAAACAATTAGTGTTGGAACAATCCAAGAAAGAAGTCCCGATAATCCAAAACCCTGACCAATAACTTCCACTTGTGGTTTTAAAACCATTGACAGGATAAAAGATAAGATAACTACAATTAATTGATTAATCATAATTTACACCTACATTTTAAACCACCTAAAGCCCAAAGCCTGAGAAACTTGGTATTATTGACAAGTACGCGAACTTTGTTGCAATTGTTGCACCAACAAACATGTATAAAAGAAGTTTTTCTTTTCCAGTGTTTGGGGCAAGTAGGTACAATGCAAAGATTGCTGCAACTACCACGCTTGAAGCACCTGCTGAACCAATTGAAAGAGTAATTGAACCAGACAAGGCCCAAAGTGTTACAAAGAACATGCAAACTATCGTTATAATGGTTAATCCAATAGCTACATGTCCAGAATAGTTTTTAAAAAGGGGAGTGTATACAACTTTATTCATGTCCACTATTGTATCTAAGAGTTCAGCCATTAAGTAAAATACAAATGGAACTGCTGCAAGGCCCCGAACAACATCAGAACCCATAACAGAATTATTCATTATATACCACATCAGGCCTGCAAAACCAACACCACACCCGACCATTTTCAAAGAAAAGATTAGCCAATGGGGCAATGATTTAGGGCTTGAGCTATTTGGGTTTGAAGCCAAAAAAATCACCTAAAAAAAGTTTTAAAGAATTATAATACTTTAATGACAATTGCTGCACCACAGACGAGGACTATGACTACAACAATAATTAAAACAGTGTTTGGAACGTCACCGATACCAAAACCAGACTTAAACTGATCCCACCATTCAGAAATGGTGGATCCTGCAGTAAACCATAAACTGGGTTCGTATTCAGATGCCAAACTTTCAAGTTTTTCAGCATTACTTGCAAGTGCATTTCCCTGATCATCAAGTCCTAAATTGTATTTTTCTGCAGCTTCACTCCAGTAATCCCCTGCTGGTTCATAGATATCCCCTGCAAGATAAGTGTAAACTTTTACCTCTTCAGGATCATCAGTATTTTTCGCCTTTTCATAGTATTCAAAGGCTTTTTCATAATCTTCTAAAGCGTTTGAAATTGCATTACTTGCTTTTTCGTTATCTTCGTATTTTCCAGATTCAATTTCTGCAACGTACTGTTTTTCTTTTAAACTGTTTTCAGAAATTTCAATGATTTCTGTAATTCTTTCAGTATCTGAATCAGAAATTGAGCCATCCGAAAGTAACTCAAGAATTTCTTCTTTGAATTCTTCAGATAATGAGTATTTCACGTTGTCAATTACAGAGATTCTTGGCTGGATAATGCACCATACTGGAAGTGCTGAGTCAATATCATCGTCAACATCCGCAATTACAATAAAATAGGTTTCAAAAGCTTCTGTAGAATCGTCTTTTAGATAATTAAGCGAAGTTGTAACCCCATTATGGACTGCCATATTCTGGAAGTTTCCAGGAGTTTCTGAAGCAATTGTTGCAACCCCATCATCTCTTAATTTTAGGACTAAGGCCCTATAATCATCTTCAATAGTTACTGGAACCGGCTTTAAATTCTCAGGTTGTCCAACAAGGATAAATTTGTACTGTGCTGATGAATTGTAGCAGTGTACAGGACTTGCCCAAACTCGACCAATAATGTTTGAAGTTGCTCCATTTGCATAAGAAGAATAGGCTATTGGGGTTACTTCGTTTACGAATTTAGTTGGGAGGGATCCATCAGCTCCATCAACATAATAAACACCGTTGTGTATTCTATCCCATGCTTCAAGGGTTGTAAGTTTTGTATCTATTGTAATTGTTTTATCATATTCTTCCCAGGTTTTCCATACTTCTAGACCCGTTATCGGATCCAGTTTGTATCCTGATTCTTCTTTGTACAGTTTTGCATATCCATTAATTTCAACAACAAGTTCAAACTCTTTAACTTCTGCTCCTAAGAGCTCCTGAAGAATTTCTCTATCTGGGGCATTTGTTACTTGCGATTTTGCCTTTCCAATGTATGGATCAGGCGCTTTCATTGTGAAATTTAAAATATATTCTTCAATTGAATCGGGATAATCATTTGATTCTTCTTGAAGTTTTATATCATCTGAATATGTCCTTTCATTCCATTTAACGCCATCAGAATCTACAAGGTATATTTTTACACTTTCAATTTTTACATAGGAACTTTTTGAGCCAGTTAATGCTTCATCAAACTTCAACTGAACTGGAAACGCTGAAAACCCATATATTTTGTCAGGTCCTTTCATCGAAACTGAAACGTCTGATAAAGTCCCTGAAGTTTTAAACGAGTATGTTCCAATTCCGGACTCTAATTTATCTTTGATTTCTGCAATATCCTTTGCTGCAGATTCTTCTGAGTATTGTCGGTATCCTGCAAGTTCTTCGTAGACGTAAGAACCATTTACATATTCTTCATCAGTCACGTTCGTCTTTACAGCTCCCGTAACTGCTGCAGATTCTTCTACGTCTTTTCCTGTAGCCCACCTATACGCATAATCGACTGCAATCGCTCCACCAATTCCAATTCCTGCAACAACAAGTACGGGAGCTCCGGCAGTTACTGCAACTGCACCAAGTGCAACTCCCCCAACACCAAGGGCTGCTACATCATCCCATCCTGCATTTAATTCATGTCCCAATACCGAAATAGCATTCGCAGAGGGTAGAGAAGCAATTAAAAAAATGCAGAAAATAGAAAATAGTTTTGAATTCATCATTTTTTCAGCCTCAATGCTGCAAATGTTCCCGCAATTAAAAGAACTGCAGCAGCTAAAAGAATTAGTGTAGTGTTACCCCCAGGAACTGAAGCCAGGAAAAGTGAACTAGTCGAAATTGTTAAAACAATATTTCCAGAATATATCGGCTCTGTATCTCCTTCATTGAATACTTCAAGTGTTAACTGGTAGTATTCCATTTCAAGACCTTCAGGAACTTCAAACGAAATGTCAACTGTTTTTTCAACTGTTCCAGGGGCGATTGAAAACGTTTTATCAACTGTTTCATTGTAAAATGGACACGATAATTCAGCAGTATAGTATTTTACGCTTTCAGTCGGGTTTGAAATTTTAAACTGCACTGTAGCAACATTTCCGGGAGATGCAGTTAAAAAATCACTAATTAATGATACAGGCTCGATTATTTCAATCGAATAGTATGATTTAACAGTTCCAGATTTTGCGTTCAATTCAAGAGTGTATTCTCCTGCGTCTTCAATTGGAACTTCAAACGTGTAATCGCAGTATTCTAAAAGATTTGTGCTTGAACTCCACTTTTCAGTTCCTGATTCATCATACAAAACCATAAGAACAGAATATGATTCACCAGACATATCTGTTAAAGTTACGTCATTCGAACCAATGGCCCATTGATCAGGTGTTTCAAATAAAAACGGAAGTTCTAACACATTATAATTAATCGTTTCTAAGTTTGTATAGGCTGTTCCTTCGATATCTGTTGCAGATAATTCGACAGTAAACGCCCTTTCACCCCAGGACGACGTAGTTTTAAAATCAATTACAATATTTTGGGGGCTTGACATATCGCCAATAATGTAAGATCCATCAGCTGTTTTTGGGAGTTCTTGTGTTTGATAATAAACTTTGTTTACTTCTACTCCTGAAACTCTCAATTTTGTAGCATATGCTGTTTTAACCGGGATTACATCCATTGAAAGAGAAGCGACTGAATTTGGATAGATATTTCCAGAAAATTCTTTTGAAACTTGGAAAATGGCATTTCTTGGGGTCATTGAAACATATATTTCACTATTGTTTTCTGTAGCTACCGTAAATGTTTTTAAAGTGTCCCAGTATCCATCTTTAACGAATTTTAATGTAGTTTCGCCAAGAAACAAAGACAAAGCCAAATACCCGCCGTTATCTGTTGTTCCCAAAAATTCGTTATTTTGATTATTGTATATATCGACTGCGGGTTCTGTGTATATATCAATGGTTGCCCGTTCTGGTGGCGTGTATATCTCGGATACTGTAAAATCGCACCTATCATCTGGCGAATACGTGGCAGAATCCACATAATCAAATAATACGATAGAAGCAGTTAATTTATCATAACCATTTAAGTTTTTCCAATGAATAGCGAGTACATTATTTTGAAAAAATGTACTGGATAGATATTGAGTTTTTGAAGCGTCCCCCGAACATGAAACTACCGTCGCATCGTTAAGGAGCAAGGTTAAATAATTTTGGCTGTATGTGTTAGAAATCCATGCATAAACATAGCCTATTTGGGAACCTGTCATATTCAGATCGACATACTGATAAAATGAGTCACCATACGGAGTATATGCTTGACCGTCAAGTAATATCACGGTCATGGGAGTTCTTTCCCCATTTTTATAAACATCAAAAGCCCCTGCAAAAGGTAATACTTTATTTGTTGTACTTATTATTGAACAAAACCGCCCAAGGTCATTTTCTGACTCAAAATAAATAGTTTGACTGTCAATGCCAGATATTACTGGTGCGGACACGCTAAAATCATAAGCAGATAATGTCGAAATAACTAAATCTTGTGACATTGTGTCATCTGAAAGAATGACATAAAATTCTGTGGCGGTACACATATCTGGAACAGTAGGGTTTACGGCATTAACTGTACCAACTGCACACATTAAAACCAACAAAAAAAGAAAATAACGTTTTATCAAATTAACCACCCACCAAAACGGTGTTTAATGCACTTTGCAAAATAACATAATCTTTCAGGTGGTTTTTATGTCGTTTTAACTTGATAATCGAATTAAAAAAGTCTTTCTTTTGAATTTCAGATAAATTCAAATCTTTAGCAATTTTTCCTGCATTTATTTTCAAACTCTGAATGTTTGAACATTTCGCCTGATTTTTAACAAAACCAGTCTGTAAAACACTGCAATTCTTGTTACTCGTATGAACATTGACAGCTTTGACTTCGGATTTGTGATAATCCCTTTCAAAATGTTCAACAGGCTTTAAACAATACGGACAGATTTTAATCAAAATAATCACCTTAAAAAGAGGGGGAAATGAGGATATTTAAAAAAGTCGATAGAGTTATCACGGGGCTTATCTTATTTTTCAACGATTGATAAATCTCAAAATAAGAATTAAAAAAATTTACTCTACCTGATTAAATAAAAGAGCTTATATTATTTATAATTTATTGAAATAACGTTTTAAATTCGTTTTTTAGCTTTAAAATCAAAGAAAAATAGTTAAAAAAATATTATAAATTACATCCTTAATTTTTAGATTCATCCCACCAAGATAAATTCTCGTAATTAAATTTTATAGTTTTGATTTCCTCATCTTTGAGATATTCTCCAATTTTTTTGTCAGTCATCTTCCATGAGCATGCGGCCTTATTAGGGGGATGTATTTTCAACAGCTTTTCTTTTGAAATGATGAACAGGTACATAGTATTTTTTAAATCGAACACTAGTGCAAAGTAAGGAATGCATCCAAATGCCTCGCATGCCAAATCAACCTTGTCAAAATCACTATTCTTGATGTTTAACGAAGTATTTTCAGTATTTTCTGACCTGGACCTACCTTTAACAGAAATTCCCATTAATTCATCTGTTTCTTTGTTTTTTGCGATTAAATCTATACCTGTATGATCAACCCTCGCACATTCAAAACCCGATTTTGAAAGCCAGTACAATACAATATATTCTGAAAAATCACCCGTTATTTTAGAATGTCTAGAACTCTTGTTTATTTCGATTTTAACACCCCTTATAGTAATATTTCTTTAATCCCTGAATAATATCACATTGTAAATGGTCGCATAAATAATTTAAAGGTTTATTCATGGGCGTTTATTACTATTTAAAAAGAGCAATTTAAGATAAGAATTCTTAAAATTAAAAGGATAAGGTTATTTTAAAATTTAAAAAAGAAATTTTAAAAACAATTAAACTTTTTCATAATGGTCTAAAAGGGCGTTAATCTTTCTTATTTCATAATGATCCTTACCCTGAAAAGTTTTTAAAAAATGTCTTGAAATGATTAAATACGCAATTAATTCTTTATTATGGCCGTTTAAAACTTCTTCCAGATACGTAGCAAAACCTTTTGTACCCACTGACCAAGGATAAGAAGAAGTACCTCTCTTTTCATTTTCCGGAACGTTAAATTTTTCATATATGCTATCGCAGACTCTGTAATCAATTGTTACAAAATCGGTAGCATTTAATAATATTGCAAGAACATATAATATGTGTTCACCAACATTCTTTTTTCCGGAGGCATTATACTGAAAGATCTTGTCAGTATCCTGAGCTATAAGTTTAATTAAATTAATTAAAAGACCGTCTTGGAGAGGATATTCTTTCCGATTTGGCAATATATTATCATATACGGTTTTTCCACAATAACAGTCGTTTATGAAGCTTTCTAGATCATGCACATAAATACCATTATTTTTAAGTTCATTATAATAACTATTAAAAAAATCATCACGATAAACTTTCCTTAATTCATCAAAAAAATTTTTCATATTGTTATCTAACTTATCGGATTCGTAGTATTTTGTTTGAATTTCATCGCCCAACGTTGATAATGTAAATCTTTTAAATTTAATTTTAAGTGCCTTGGATTTAATAAAAGAGTCTATTTCATTATCATATACGGTTTTTTCAGTGTGAAAATGCTGTTTTGAAAAAAAAGGAGCTGAATAATGTTGCTCATACTTTAATATTAGTAATAAACAGTAAAGTACACATGTATCAATGCATACATCGTTAATGATCCCCCCAACTTTCATTTAATTATTCCCCCTTTTTAGCATCTAATTTTTCCTCAATATCTTCCATCAATGCGACTGTTCCTTTTAAAAGTATTTCTGTAAGTACAGATTTTACATTTCTTTGTTTATTTTTACTTTTTCTCAATTCCATTGACTGCAATATTGTTTCGTAAATATCATCATTAACATAATCCGGAAGAATATCTAAGCTATACAGTAATCTATAATTTCTAATGTAGTTCATAACTCTTTTTTTATCGTTATGCACAATTTCAGGGTTTAATTCTTCATCTTTTTCAAAAGAACGTTGGAATATTAATGTATTACTTTGGATGTTTAAAATTTCATCTTCTTCCTGATTTTTATAATGTTTTTCAAAACTATCATCTAAATAGTTTGAATGTTCAAAAGTTTCTGAATTAATTGTAAGCATTTCCCCCATTTTTTCACCTACATTTCAGACAGTACTTCTATGATATTTATTAATTCGTCAGAGGTACATTCAAAGTTAATTATTTTTTTTGTACCATCTTCATTTGATAAAACTATTTTAATTAATTTGGATTTGTATTCGTTGTTAGCACTGTCGGTTTTACGTAAATTCATTAAACTTATTTTTTCGAAAAGTGGGCATACCTGTGATTTAAACATTTCGTATTTTTCACCAAAACTTTCATGATATAAATTCTTAAGAACGTATTTTGAAGTTTCAGTTTCATCACTTTTCTTCTCTATAACTTTTTTGTTAATTATTCCAAAAATTTCTCTAAAATATAGATCAATCTTGTTTTTAGGTATTCCTTGTTTTTCACATTCTGATTTAACGTCATTGTTAACACTCATGCCAATATTATTCTTCATTACAGTTACGGCATATTTTGGAGTATTTTCATATTTTTTTAAAATATCAACCATTTTTTTAATATGTTCAAAGTTCTCAGAATTTTTTCCTGGCATGTTTTCATCCCTTAAAAGAATATAATTTACTTTTCTCAAAACGTTATATATTTTTTTCGATATTGTCCTTAATTTTTTATGTAGTTTTCCCAATAATAATTTTATTTTTTCTATAATTTAATTGACATTGTTCTTGTTTTGAATTAAACTTATTCACCAAATTTAAAATAACAATTTGAAAATTATTCCAGAAAGTAAAATAATTATTAAACTTAAAAAACCTATAATTGCGTCTTTATCAAAAATTTTAGTAACTATCCTTTTAAAACTGATGTTGCTTTTTACCTCAAGATCATATTCTTTAAAAATATTCAGGATTTCAGTATATTCTTTAAAGTAATATACTGAGCAGCAAAGTATTGCCAACATCATTACTACCGAAAGTATACTAAATAATTCATCCTCTGTTTGATGTCCTATTATAAACTTGATAGAATGCCAAAATATTAAAATAGCCCATAATCCGGAACATATTGAAAATGCGATATAGTTAATAAATAAAAATTGTATTATCGATATAGATGGAGGGTATATCTTATATTCGGGCATATTTTCGATATAATAATATTTTTTAAAAATATTAATTGATTTATAAGAATTTTTTAGATCTTTGGCCGCTTTTTTTATATCCTACATTAACATGAGGCATACCATAAGGATTAATGCTATGTATAATGACGCTAATTTCAAAATTAAAAACGGATCTGTAGTAATATTAAAAATTAAACTGAATATTGGAATTGAAGCTACCCATGCCCCGATCATCATATTTATCTGATTTTTTATTTTGGTATCATAATACCGATAGTCAGAATATGCTTGATCCAGTTCGAATTTTAAATAATCTTTTTTTTCCAAATTATCGCCCACATTTCCACCTTTAATCAATTTTCCCTCAATCAATAAACATTAATTAAATTAAGAAGACATAAATCCTTCTTTAAAGTAAATCTTACAAAATACAAATTTAAAATAATATTAAGCTTATTTTAGTCAAATTTTCCTGCTTGAATTTCGTCCAAGTAAGTATATGCTTTTAAAACTTCTAAACCCCTTTTAGTAATCGCATAAAACACTTTTGACATCCTTTTTGATTCATCTTCTGCTGTCCTTGTAACTAACTCAAAATCTAAAAATGCATTTAAAGTATCCGTTAATACCCTGCCATCTATCCCCAATTCTTTTTTAATTTCCCCGAAATGAAGTCCTTCTTCTTTTTCTGCGAGTAATTCCAATACTGCTCTAGAATTTTTCTTTGCTAATGCACTTATCATCCAATCCAACTCATATTATCATTAGAGATGAATGTGTAATTAAAGATATATTATTCTCTAGTGAGGTTTTTATCATTAGTGATATAATTTCGTAAATTTTATATAGTTGGATATCCACTAGTTTATTAGTGAGTAATTACTCACTAGTGAAATACATACCCGCCTGAACAGCACCCCTTAATTTTATTTTTTTTAAAAATAAAGAGATGATGAAGAATCAAAAATGAAAAAACAATTGAAAAGAACGTGAAACCATTCGGAAACACTGGACACATAACATTACCTAAAAAACTAGTTGGAAAACAAGTAGAAGTTAAAATTAAAGAAGATGAAAAAGGTGAAAAGAAATGTCAGCAGAAATAGAAGAAAAAGTTTTAAGAAATCTAAAAAGCCACGAAGAATTGAGCGATATTTTAAAATCAACACTTTATAAAATGTCTTTAGAAGGTTTTGAAGCATTCGAAGACTACAAAAATTACGCAAATCCAGATTCATTCTCAAACGTTGTTAAAAAAATTGAATGGGTCGAACTGGTTGAAGATGACCGGTTGTCAGTTCACAAATTGCAGAAAATCAAATTACCCGACCTTTCAACAAAAACCACAGAAATCATGTCAGAAGGCAATTTAACAATAGATCAGTTCTTAGTTGGATATATTGTCCCAGAAGATAAGGTAATCGAAGAAATCAAATCCGGAAACGAATTATATTATGTAAAAGATGCTGATTTATTCTACAAAATCAATGTCGACGAATTTTAACTTTTATTAAAGAATAATCCTGGAGTCATCATGAAAAATAGATTAACAAATAATCCTTGAAACATCTTCTAAACACTGAATTCTCCAGGGTTCAAGCTCTTTTAACTTTAATTTACACTTTACTTTTTCAAGAGGACATAAAAATGCGTTATCAGGATCATTTGGACAGCCGCCAAGACCAAATGCAAAGTAAACAGGGGTTTCTACTCTTTCAGAAAATTCTTTAAACGAATCAATCTGATCAGGCCTTGCCCAATCGTAAAAATTATTATATAAATATCCTCTGAATTTACATTTTAAATAAAAATAATCGCTATTTTCCTTTAAAATTACTTTATAGTCGGGTTCGTTTTTAAATTTACATTCTCGATTCATTATTTTAAAATAATTTGGAGGAAACACTTTTTCAGAAATATAATTTTTAAAAAGAGCAGACTTTTTTAAAGAGCGTTTTTTCTTATCCCAGTAGCTTTGGGACTTTGAATAGTTATTTTCTCCTTTGCCGTTGTAATTTAAAACAAGAGTTTCTACTTTTTCAATCTGAATTATTTGGGTCTCGCCATATAATTTATTTTTAAACATTTTTCTCACACGGTTTAGATGGGTTATTTCGTCAAAATAAACTATCAAAATGGACTATATAAATGTTAATTATTTGATAACTTTTTAATGAATTTAAAATAGAACCAACCGAAATATTGTAAAGTGATTTTCCAGCCCCGGTTGGTGCATTTAAAACAATTGTTTTCTTACCGTTTGAAATATGGCCTAAAATCTCCTCAATTTTTTCCTGCTGATACTTTCTCCAGTACTTAAAGTCTTCTGGGATATGTTCTAGCATATTTGGAGATTCTGGGATCATTGGTTTCACGTTTAAATTTAAGAAATAGTTTTACTTTAAGTTTTTAAAAAGAAGTATATTTAAAAGTGTTGATTTTTTGCGCAAATACCACAAAATATTAAAAAAAGAAAAATAAATTAATTATTCAACAACCACAGGTCCATTTTCAGTCCATTCAACAGTAAGGGGCATATCGGGAAGCTCATCTAAAGTTTTAAAGTATTCTAAAGCAGCCTGTGTTCCAAACCTGTCAGAACCTGCAATATATATTACCTGATAAGTTTTGATTATGTTTCCGTCGCGTACTTCAATATTTTTCACTTGAATTAGCCCTTTATTTTCCCCAGGATAGTCGTTTGTAATTGAAATTTCAAACTCTGAATCGTACTTTTCAGCAAATCCGTTTGCTTCTGGTCCACCAACAATTATTGTATCTCCTGAAAGTTCGTAATCGTTTCCATTTTTAACATTCTCTCTCAAATTCAAAGCATATCCTTCATCTACATCGCTTCCATATATAATATTTGAATTTGAAACTGCTCTTTTAATGGTTCCAGAACTAATTCCATCAGAAAGATCGGAACTATAATGGTTTCCAGTACTTCTTGAAGAAGTAGCTGGGGCTGAAATTTCAAAAGCAACCATTTCACTATTATTCACGTTTCCTGAACCATCAAACGCTTCAAATATTGCGTAGTGTTCGCCGTATGAAAACATGGATTTATCAAATGAGCCGTTAAACGTTTCATTTGTACCGTTTAATGAATAATATTCATTTGAACCGTCAAAGTATACGTTTACGCCCCATAGGTCGTTTTCAACGTCTTCTGCACTTATTGAAACAATAACTTCGTTTTCTAAAACATTTACGCTTGAATTAATAATTTCGGGGGCTGTTTTACTGTAAAACTTAAATACTACTGATTTATTGCAAGCATACGAATTTAATGTATTTATTTCTTCGATATCTGGATAAGAGCTGTATTTAATTATTCCAAATTCAGAAATTATTGAAGTTTCCGTTCCATTTGAAAAATTAACAAAGTAATATCCTTTTCCAGTGGTGTTTAATGAGTTTTCAAATTCAGATTTCCAGTCAGTCAAATCAATTACGATAAAATCAGGCATTGAGCCGTTTCCGCCATTTTGATTACAATAAAGACTTCCAAAAATATCTACATATCCAGAAATATTTGACTCATTTCCAATTCCAAAAATTATGTTTTGATCTTTTGTACCTTTATTTTCGGGATCAAACCGTACATACCCAATAAGTTCGGGGTGAGAATCTGAAGTATTGTACACTGCATCAGATATCCTAGCACAATAACAATCTTTTAGATTTGAAACTGCATCATACGTCATATAGTAACATCCATCACCATTAGGGCCCCATAATGGGCCTTCAGAATTCACAACTTTAAAAACTCCTGTTTCATTATCTTTTGACATGCTGTCATTATACCCTGCAATTACGACCGCGTGAGTTGCGTCCTCATGAGATTGGCAGTGATCTGAAATTATGGATGTATTTTCAAAACAATTTCTTAAATCATCGTAATGGATTGCAATAATTACGATTGAACCTTCGTTCAACCATGATTTTATAATTTCAGTATTACTCGTTAGGGTGAAATCAAAGCCTGTTATTCTGTATTGGGGTGCTTCAAGCCAGTCATCTTCATCGCCCCAAAAAGTATAGCTCTCATTTTCAGGCATTGTTTCATAAGTTACAGCACCAATTCTTGAAAGCATTTTTAATGTATCTTCGGAGTTAGCTCCAAGGTATATTTCCCCATTGTTCATTTTATTATACGTCCACAACGGATTCAAACATTTAGAACTGTCATTTCCTTTTAAATCCCAGTTGTTAATTCTTGCCTGTAAATATGAATTTGCATAGTATGAACAAGCCCATGAGGTACATGAACCGATTTTACCTTGATTTCCAACATTTGGAAAGTATTTATCTAATGATAAGTCAAGATAAGTATTATTTGGCAAATTAGCACTTTCAGAAAATCCCGTTACAAGATAAACATTATCTGTGCCTGAGATAGATCTATTCAATATACCAAATTCACCCAAATTTTCGTTTGTTAATTTACAATAGACATACTGTCCATCATCTACAAATTCAGCAGAATAATTTACTGAAATTAATGCAAAAAGTAATAATAAACACGTTGTTATTTTGAAAAAATTCAATTGAAATCGCCTTTTGATTTATTGATTACCGTTTTGATTATGAATATTTTAGTGAGTTAAAATTAAAAATTACCTCATTATATAGGCTTAATTTATAATATAATTATGTTTTAAAGTGCACTTTAAAAATTTAAAACAAGATCGATTCAATCCTGATAAAATATCAAAATAGTAATTATTTTCCTTTTTTAAAGTTAATTTCAAGTCCATCGGCTTTAAAATTTAAAAAAGAAAGAATTAGAATAATTTTTTAGAATTTCCGCCAAGAATACCTGATATTGAACTATCTGTTGATATATTAATATTAAAAGGATCATCTGATTTTTTTGTAGTACTGGTTTTTCTAGCATTAGTAGGTTTTTTAGCAGTTTTTGATTTTGAAGTTTTATTTTCTGAGTTTTTAGACTTTTTATCACTTGTTTTCTTTGCAGTTGTTTTTTTGGAGGACTTTTTAGCATTTTTTGAATCTTTTTCAATTAATTTAATGATATCTGAAAAAGTTTTTTCAGTTCGTTCATTCCAAATGGAAACAGGAATTGGTTTATTATTAAAGTTAGAATCTAAATAATCCTTAAATTCGTGTATTCTATCCTTCTCATTTATTTTAAAACCTTCAGTATGTTTTATTGTCATATTCATGTCGTCGTAATCAAAAGGGGGGATTAATACGGGAACGGATTCTTTTGTTTTAACCCATGCTGCACCTAATTCACACATACACATGGGACTTTCATAGAAATTTCTAGAAAGAAGGAATAATATTAAGTAATCATCATTTAGCTTGTTTTTTATATTGTCTAAGAAATTTTTTCCAAATTCATTTCGATGTCCCGTTAGGGATGTGCAAAATATTTGATCATGGGTTAAACCGGCATTTTCCAGAACATCTCTTAAAAGCTTTGCATATTCTTTATCTTTTGAAGAATGACTTATAAATATTTTCTTTTTTTTATTGGTTGCCATAGTAACCCCTCCAAAATCTAATTTTTCATTTTTATTATTGTTTAAACCTGATTCATTTTTAGATAAATATTTAGAATATTGAATAGTTTCACTTTCTAAAAGCTCACCAAGACCTTGATCGTCATCAGGGCCATATTTTTGCATTAATTCATTTAAACATTCTAATTGGATTTCGGGGGGAAATTGCGATATCCAACTTTCAAAAAGGGAGGCGTTACTTCCCCCAGTTCCTTCTATTCTTAAATCGTGCTGGTAGGATTTCTTAGAAAAATATGCATTGATGTCTTTCTTTCTCATCTTTTCAAAAACAATGATCGCAGTATTTATTACTGAATTATGTAACGTAAACAATATGTTGCCCCCATAAGTTACAATATCAAAATAAATCGTTATAAAAGTTAATAACTTAATTATTAAAAAAAGAATATTTAAAAATACCGATTAAATCCCGATAAAATATCAAAAATAGAATTAATTACTTTTTTTAAAGTTAATCCATAAGCCCTCGGCTTTAAAAAATTTAAAAAGATCGATTTACTTTAAAATTTAAAAGTATTATGTTCTGTTTAAAATCGTTTCGATAGTCTTTTTTAAATCATTTTGTAATTTTTCAACTCCCCGTGGAGTGTAAGAATACTCAATAATTCGCATATGGCGAACATCGAAGGGAATATCTGCAATATTTTGAGTTATTGTAATAACTTCTTTTCCCAATGCATGTGCAAGACCCAATTCATAAAAAACATTTGGATTCCTATGTGTTAAATCTGCAATTATAATGCGAGCTTCGTTAATACACTTCCAAATATCTTCAATGATCGGTTTGGTGTCAAATATATCGTCAGCACGCATACAATCCAAGTCTAATGATGTCATGAGGGGTTTAATATGATCTGCACAAACAACGTTGAAGACGTCTTCAAAAGGACATAATATAAATACCAGTTTATTATTTAACGAAAATTCATTGTTTTTAAAAATTGAATTTTGAATATTTGAGTTTATAGTAACATTCTCCACGTTCACACCTGTAATTTCAATTTCTTCGAGAATAATTTCCAGTTTTGAAAGAATTCCATTATAAAAATGAACAAAAATCTGTTCGTTAAAAACATCTGTTAATGTATCAAGGTTTTTATCTCCGCTCAATGCCATCAATGAAAAATTGTATGCTTTAAGTTTACCTTCTGAAATAGCCTTTAAAAATTTATATAATAAAGATAATCTTTTATCTTTATTTGAGGGTAATTCGTATCTAGCAGAAGCCACCATTGAGGACATTGTAGATGTTGTTTCAGAATACCAACTATCAAAATCATAATCTATAATCTTTAACTTAAGCATTATATGTCTTAAAACAGGGTCGTTTTCAAATTCATCCAACAATATTTTTATGTTGTTTTGATGTGTTTGGTATTTAGAATTCATTACCAGTGCTGAATTTTCATTTATAATTTTTTTAGCTTTTTCAACCTGTTTTTTAGTAAATTTTGGGTTTTCAACTGATTTTATTCCATTCGCAGTCAATTCTGTAAAATAATAAACACCCATTGTAGTTCTTTGTGCTTTAAGATCGATTTTGTTTTCATAACACAGATCTTTCAATGCGATATAAATATCATCATTGTCTACGCCTAGATACTTAAATTCTGATTGGGATAATGTTTTTTTGCCGTTTATATATTCTAAATAAATCTTTTCCATAAGTAAATCTTGAAGATTTTTCATTTCCATACATACACCATAAATTTTAGTTTTTTTAAATTACAATAAATCTTAAAAAAAATAAAAAAATTACTTCTTTTTTGAAGCGTCAATCATTTCTTTAATGTTCTTTTTAATCTGTTTTACAGGTTTTTTCCTTCCGTCCCCCGTTAATGCCCGATTTACTTTACCATTCGTAGTCGTTGGATTTTTCCTTGCCATTAACCCACCTCAAAAATAATAAATTTAATAACTTAATTATTTAAAAAAGAATATTTAAAAATATCGATTCAATCCCGATAAAATATCAAAATAGTAATTATTTACCTTTTTTAAAGTTAATCTCTAAGCTGTCGGCTTTATCAATGTTGATAACTTGTCCAACATCCCCGTTGATTTCGTTGTGAAATTTAACTCCTTTTACTTCTTCATCAAGTTCTTTATCCATTTCAAGTATTTTAAAAGCAAATTTGCCTGTTTCCGTTATTCTATAGAAACTTTTAGGAATATTTTTTTGGTCCACTCTAACTTCCAATTTTTCAATCATTCTATTTTGAAATAATGTGGATATTGCACGGCTTACTGCACTTTGATGAATGCTCCCATACGTTTCAGTTAGTTTATCCTGAAGATCTGTAAAAAACATTCCTTCTGAGTTCTCGAATACTAAAGTAAGAATATCTTTTACGAATTTTTGGTTAAAAATCTCAATCATACTATCCCGCTAGTTTTCCATGTATCAATTATGTTTACCTTATCATATATATTTGAAAATCATAACGAAATTAATTATTAAATAACAAAAAATGTAATAAGCTATATATAGGATAATTACTCATAATTACAAGTGTAATCAAATAACAAAAAATGTTATATGTAAAATTCAAGAGGTGAAATCATTGCTAGAAATCCTGGTGGATTTAATACTGAATCTATATTTAAAAATAATTTTTACAGCATTTCTGGCTTTCTGCTTCGTTTACATAACAATCCAAGGCTATGAAAAGATGAAAATAACGTATGGGGCGTTTTTAGCACTCCAGATTACGTTTGGAATTTTAGTTCTACTATTACTTCAAAAATTTTAAAAGGTGACTGAATTGGAAAATTCAAATCAAAATATCGAAAAAACGTATGAAACCATTTATAAAATCTTGGCAGGCGTCGAAAAAGAAGTTTTAGAAAAAACCGGCCGTAAAGTTCTCGGAATGGGAATAACGTGGGATGAAGAAGACTTTTTCATGTCAGTAAACATGGGCGTGTACCAAGATGTAAAATTAAATATTGAAGAATGATTAACCAAGTAAATTTCTAAAAATCCTTAAAATTAAATTTTAAAGAAAATGGGGCTGATAAAAATGGATCCAAAAGATTTCCAGATAATATGTAAAAAATGCGGTTCTACAAACGTTAGAGTAGACGTAATTTACAGGGCTGCAAGCACTACGGTGGGGCTAGAATGCAGAGACTGCACAAATGAAGAAACGGAAGATGGGCGGTAAACTCATGAACAATTCAGAAGCTAAAAAAACAAAAGAAAATTTCGAAAATGAACTTGAAAATCTTTTTAATGGTTCAAAACAGGTTGAAAATTTTGTAAAAGTCTCAAAATCCGATGAAAATTCAGAAACTAAACCAGATCAAAACTAAAATTCAAAAAAGGTGGTCATTATCGAAAATTCAGAAAAAAACATACTTGTCTGCTACGATGCAGTCATAAAAAAGCAGGGCGGCGGTGGAAGGGTCTGGCCAAATCCATTTCCAGAACATGTTGGAAAGCGCGCAAGAGTCATCATTTACGATGAAGACTGCCCGGTCGAGCCTGAAAGAATCGCAATTCAGATTCAAAACCAGTTAAAAACCAAAGCTGTTGAATAAAACTTAAAAAAAAGAAAATTTGTTCAGATGATTGTTAAAAAAAGGGTTTACAGTCTTCAAAAGATAAATCTACGTTAAAATCGTGGTTGTGAGATTACGAAATTACCCCCTTGAACACTGTGGCCCCACAGTAACAAAGGCGATCTTAAATTTAAACGTTATGTTTCGACAAATTATGTAAATTATGAAGAGGTGAAAACAGTGAAATTTCATTATATCATTAAAAAAGGAGCAATTCCTGAAAGTTACGGTGTAGCAAGTGGTAAAAACGAATTACTTAGAATTTTGAAACTTGTAAAAGACGAAAAATGCAAATTAAAAGTTTTAAGCCGTCCAGAATTTTTAAAAATCAAGAGAAAAATTGACATGAAGACGAACAGGAAACGAGATAGAATGTTCAAAATTGAAAGAATCGACTACCTAAACGCTTGAAAAAATAATTGCGTAAGAAGGTAAAAATTCAAAATCGATAAGTTTGTACAATTGCGTTTTGTACAATTATGGATCCGAATTTACCCCAAATAGCAATATCAAGTTATAATATTTAAAATTATTCGAAATTAAGACTAAATAAACCTTTAAAATGTTTAAAAATCATCTAAAAGATCTAGAAAAATAGTTTAGATCTAAAAAAATGATCAAATCAAAAAATAAGGTGCACGGTGTGGTCGTGTTCCCATTCCCGAGATATATCTAGACGTTTCAATTTATAAACGTTTCGGAAAATTCAAAAATTTTACTACAACAGGTGAAAAAAATGGACACTTATTCTTACTGGAAATATGGACTTTTAAACCTCCAGGTCGAAGTAAATCCAAAAGGACGGCTTGTAAACCAGGAAGGTCTTAGGGAAGTTCTTGATGAACTTAAAACAATTGTCGAAGAAAATGAAAGCAAAATATTTTTGGGGTGAAAAAAATGCAGGAAATGAAAGATGGGGATTTTTTGAAAAGCGACAAGGGTGTGCTTTTTTTAATTCTTAGAAAATTTAGAAACGGGGATTTTATCGCATTAAGTGACGTTGATTCAAAACCTGAAAGATTTTCGTCTGTCGATGTTAGAAACTACGAAATAATCACGAATCTGGAAAATAAGCAATTAAAACTGCTTAAAGAAGTAATTGGGGTGAAAGTATGATTGATGTGATAAACGTTGAAAATCACGAATCTGGAAATGCGGACGTTACAGCAATAGTTATTCAAGAATTTAAAGTTAAAGGAAAAGATTTTGATAAAATAAAAGGGGAATTAAACGAAATTTTTGAAAAATACGAAAAAGAGGTGGAACAATGAAACAGCACTTTACCCTGATAAGAGAAATGGATGCAAGGACCCTTCGATACTACTTTCATAAACTCGAAAATATTGAGAATATCGACCCAGAACAGCTCGCAGAAGTTGTCAAAGCACCAAAACAGCACAAACGACCATTAAGCCTTTCAAAAGAAGAAGAAAAAATAATTGAAAAATTCGGAAGAGCGACAAATCTACTCGTAAATTACATAATAATGACAGAAAGCACAGCGTGAATCAGATGGACATCGAGAAACTTATATCTATCAAACCAAAACGAGATGAGGTAAAAGAAACTCCACAAATTAGGGAATGGCTCGACCGTTTCAGGGAAGAGCGAGAATTTGATGGAATCAAAAAAACAACGTTGAGAAATGACATCACGAGGTTAAGGGTATTTTTATCGTTTGTTTTCCTAGAAATCGAAAAAACGCCTGAAATTACAAATAACGGCGACTTTGTCAAGTTCTTTAATTATCTTGAAAAAGAGCGAAAACTTCAAAGAAATACTCTTGACAAGTATTTTAAACTGTTAAAGGTGTTTTACCGACTTATGCGGCTTAAAAACTTCTCTCAGTTTGAAGAAGAAAGTAAGGAAAGAAAAAGATATTCAAAATTTGAAATAAAGCACTATGATTCAATAAATGCTGATTTGATAAATCAAGTGCTTCAAAAAATTATCAAAAGCAGCAGTAGAACAAAATTAAGGGATGCAGTACACATCCGGTTTTTATGGGATACTGGAGCAAGACTCTCTGAATCTTTAAACATCACGTATGGCGACTGCGACTTTAACGAAGGACTCTTCAAGCTTAGGGATACTAAAGGAAGTGAAGAAAGAATGGTAACGTGCTCAGGCGACACGCTTGAAGCTTTAAAGCACTACTGCAGATTTAATGTACTACAGGGGCCGGAAGATACGATCTTTCAAACTAACAAAGGCGGTAGAATCGTAAAAGTTGGTTGGATCGGTCAGGTATTTAAAAGTACAATTGATGAATTAAAACAAGAAGGTAAAATCCCAAAAAACAAACGAATCGTAGTCCACAGTTTAAGACACGGGCGAGCAGTAGATCTTTTAGATCAGGGAATTCCAATTGAAATTGTAAAAGAATATTTGGGGCACAAATCAATTGAAACGACGTTATTTTATGCACATTCTAAAGAAAGGCAGCAGAAAATGATTAAAGACATTAAGAAAATGCTATGAGTTTAAATTAATGTTAGAAAGGGGAAAAATGGATCGATCAGAGGCAAAAGAAAAAAGTATGCAGGCATTAACTGAAAATACTGTTAGAAAGTTTTTTGAACAGATTTTCTCGAAAAATTCAGAAGATACTGCATATCTTGAATTGAGGGCATTTAATACCAATAAAAAGCCAGTTTCAAAGTTTTATGAATATCCAAAACAGTTGGATTTGTTTTTAGATGAATCAAGAGCAGTAAATAAAAAACTCTGTGTATACTTTGGAATAGGCCTTAAAAAAGAAGAACGCGGAACTAAAGACGCTACATACGATAAACTCTCGATAATCCCGTTAGATATTGATATTTTAAAAGACTGCCTCGACTACAAAGATAAAACAAAATATCCAGAAACCCCTAATGAAAAAGATTTAAACCAGCTTTCAGATTCAGAAGCATTTTCAATCGTTAAAAGATATTTTAACAGTATTTACCTTCCGCTAGAACCTTCATGGGTATTTTATACAGGACACGGTGTGCAAGTTTACTATGTTTTAAATGAGTCAATCACTGAAGAAAAGTTAAAAGAATTTAAAAAAGTAATTGAGTTTGACAATGTTAATAAAGGTTTTATAAACGCGGATTCTAACATCTACGACCTTGCAAGAGTTTTAAGAATTCCTGGTTCAAATAATAAAAAATTCCAGGAAAAGCAGGGCAGGATTTTATCACACAAAAACAATGTTTATTCTTTTGATCAGATATTAAACGAATTTAAAAGCCACGTTCAATTTAAAGAACAGGTAAAATCAGAAAATATTGAAGAAACAACCTATGAAGCAAATTCAGAGATTAACTGGGATTATGTGCCACCATGTGTTAAAAAAGCGCTTGAATTAAGGAAAACTGGTTCTGCAAATCGAGAAATCCAGTTATTTTTAAGAGCATTTTTCATGAGGTACTTTAACCAGGATAGTGGAAATGATGCGAGAAAAACTCTTGAAATCTTTAAAAAATATTCAAATAATTTCAATGAAGAATTGACTTTAAAAAGCCTCGAAGAATGGTTTAAAACTAGACGGGCTCCTTCAAACTGTGCAAATTCTCCTGCAGAATTAAAAGAATCATGTAAAAACTGCAGTATCGTAAATATTAAACGAGGAAACCCATTAAAATCCTATTTTTTAACAAAAAGGGAAAACGAAGAATTAACTGCTGAACAGCTTGAAGAACAGCTCGAAGAAAAACAGGTTCTAATCAAGAGGGTTGGTGGAGCAAGTATTATAAACAAAACTTGGGAAAAAGAGCTCGCAAATTCCACGATGATAATGAGCAAAAATATTGGTTCTTATTCAAAACCACATATAAACCATGTTCAGTACTTTAATCTGGAAGATTTTGAATATAATAAAGAATTGGTGTTAAATAAGAAAGTAATTGATATTTTGGATGAAGAACATGCATTTTTGGACTTTGTAAACACTGTAAAGACTAAAAATGTCACATGGGAAGATTTTGCAGAAGATTACTATCTTACATACCAGCATATTGTTAAAAAATACGATAAAAACCAGAAAATCAAGAGATCAAAAGCATACGGATTTTTTGGGGAAAATTATTCAATCCTTGGAAATGATTGGGAACTTGATTCAAAGTATGTATGTCACGGAAAAGCAAAGAAATTAAGAGAATTGTTTGATTTAAAATATGAAATGGGTGAAATTGAAGATTTAATTTACCATCTAGACCAGTATTTACAGGATGATCTTGGAAAGTGGATTTTAGAGTATTCTATGGCATCATTATTTAGATATTACTTAATGGACACTAAAAAACTGGATATGTTTCCAAATCTTGTAATTACCGGACAGCTTGGAACAGGAAAAAGTGCGAGAATAAAACTGCTTTTTGCAAAAATGTTCTTAAATCTGGATATTTTAAACAGTAAAAAGGTAGCAGGCGGAACGGGAATAAGATTAGAGAATGAACAGTACTGCAATTTACCTTTAATCATTGACGAAGCGGAAATTCCTGAGCAGATGTATGACATTTTAAAAATTTTAGGGACCTCCAAAAGAACTGAAGATTCAAGATATAACATAAGCACAAGAATCGAAAATTCGCTTATAAGACCATTAATGGTTTCAGCAAACAGTATACGAATAGAAGATCCAGCGCTAGTTGACCGTTGTGTTATTATTGACGTTGATGACTTAGCTTTGGTAAATACTGAGGATGAACACAGGTATTTGATAGATAAAATCAACAAACTTGGAGCGTTTATCTATAGAAATATTGATAAATTCTATGAACAATTAAAAACGCTGGATTTTAAGGCTTCCAGAAAGAATGCAAAAGAAAGCATATTTTACATTGGAAAAGAACTGTTGAAGTTCTTATTTGAAAGCTTTGGAATGAAATATAATTCAAGTTCTGAAAATCCTGTTGAAAGCTATACGCATACGAGTACACTTGGAAAAAGAATCAGGAAAACAATTGTCGATGACGTTAAGAGAATTATTGTTACCGAAGAAGGCGTACAGTATAATATTTATGATGCAGTGAACAATTCCGTTCCTAGAGATGCTTATAACAAGCTCATGAACAAACTTTCCGCAGTTGGTGTCTTTGTAAAAGAAGATCGAAAGGAAGGATTTATTAAATTACTGCTTACAAACGAGAGCAAAGATCATTTAAATATCGATAAGCTTGGAATATACAGTCTAAGGAAGTTAAAAAACGAAGAAGAGTTTGACTACAAAGAATACAAGATTGACGGAAAGACGAAAAAAGCTCTTTCAATGAATTTAATGCCTATTGAAAAAGATCGTGAAATAGGTTTCGTTAGAAATGATTCGGAAAATCTTGACAGTGACGAAAGAATAATTTTAGAGCTCATAAAAGACGAAGTTGAAGAAAAGAAATCGAATGTGGTTTCAAGAGCTGCAGTGATTTCAAGAGCAATGTTTAGAAATTATCAGGAAGGGGCTGTTGAAGACAAAATTAAAGTAATGATTGATAAGGGGATCTTGACTGCATTTAAAGATCAAAAACTGATGATCGCGTAAATTGAAAGGTATAGCGTTAGCTATCAAAATATTACTAATTTTTAAAGATTTTCAATACTTTTTTAAGGAATATATCTTATTTTTCAAAGTTTTTTAGAAATCCAAGTTTGAGCTGTAACTTTTGCAGCTGGTCCTTAATTTCAATACTATTTTTGCAAGAAATATGTAAAGTTTAATTTAATAAATTTGAATATTTTTCAAAATTTAAATTGATAAAATAATATTTTTAATTTTGGTTACCATTTTTTCTCAAAAGTTACCATGTTTGGTAACCAAATGGTAACTTTTTGGTAACCTTTTTTAAGAAGATACAGAAGTTATTTTTTAAAAATACGGGTTAATTGTACGTTTTGATTTTGCGGTTACCAGGTTACCACAATTTTTGTGATTAGTACTGGAAAAAAAGTTGAAGATGAAATTTATGAAAGAAAACTTTATTTTAAAAAATAATTATTATGGTTAATCCAGTGATTTAAATTGATATAACTGCAAAATTTCTATTTAAATGAGTAGTATGTGGGTAAATTATATAGTAAAAGTTATATTATTTTGAGGTAATTAAGAAAATTAATTATGTTATTCGGGTCAATAATTTAAAAAATATATTTAGGGGGATATGTTGCCAGATTCTAAAAATAAGAATGGATTGACTAATGATGAATGGGAAGCACTATATGATGCATTATCCAACCTTAAGTTACCCACTGTAGATACGATTCATAAAGACCTTTATGGTTTTAAATATACTCCTTCAAAAGGGGCAAAAACAATAGATAAAATTGCAGTTAGTATTTTAACTCATAAAAATGGAGAATTAGTAAAAAAAGTAGTAATGGATTCCCTTAGAGATATAAAATATTTGGGAAAACCCCTCGGAGGTTATATTCTAAAAATTGCTAATGAAAATGTTGATTTTGAAAATTTGGAAAAGATTTTAACGGAAGCTGAAAATTTCCAGATATTGGAAAAAAATCCATTAAGGTTCAGTTATAAATACATAAAAGCTAAATTGGATATTTACAGTGAAGGGGAGCATCCTCCATTTTATAAACGGTCAAATAAAATCAATGTGAGAATAGATAAAAGCAAAAAGAGGGTATATGTTGAAGATACGCAGCCCTCAATGCTTAAAAAAATTAAGCCAATCTTACAAAATAGTTTATACCTCGAAACTAAGGGGGTGGAAGATGATACAGAGATGGATATGGATTATGCGATAAATTCCCGTATAAAATTTCAAAAATTTGTTAATGATGTTAGGGTAATTTTTACAGTAAATTATGCACAGTACGTGAATGAACAGGAGATGAGTAAATCGGAACCTTTTAAAGAGAATTTAAATAAATTTAAAACATTGGACGGGTATAGCAAATTTTTAAAGAGATTTAAAGGATATGATTTCGAGGATCAGCAAAAATATTTTGAATTAATGGGATTGAAACCTGAAAGCAATGGTGAATACAACTTTGATAATAGTATTGCTAAAATTGAGGATACATTACTTCACGATGATTTTCAAAAGGCCATCAATGAGATAAACAGGTCTGTGGTGGTCAAAGGATATGAGATAAATACTAGATATATCCGAACTCGAATTATGGGTAAGGAATTAAAACAACGTTATGAATGGACCGAAAAATTTGATAAATTAAATATTGGTTGTATCCAGAAAGATGTTTATGATGAAAAATTACTTAAGGAATTCAGTGAAGTTTCTGGAATATTGGTGGGTATAAAAGGTAATTTATATTATCGTGGATCAAATATTGAATATTCTTTGAAACATGGGAAAAGTGATGGAACTATATCGCCAACTCATGTTAGCTTAAAGATAACTAAAGGGGTTGAAAATTATAAAGATAGGCACCTTTTGAAAGACGCACACGATGCTTTCCTTTGGCCATATGAAAGGATATTTCTACAATAGGCGATAAATTATGAAACCTGTAGAATATGGCCAGCACGTAACTAACATAGTACTCCTAATAATTGGAATTGTTTCGATAAATTATTTAACTGACTTTAGCTTGGAGTATGAAGTATTATGTTTTACAGGTTTATTGGTCTTTATTTTTACGATTTTTTACGTACTAATTTTAAATCAAGATATTAGGGATGAATCAATATTAAATAATAATAATAATAAAGTGAGGCATATTTCTATAAATTCGGTCGAAAAAAACGTAAATCCAAAAAGGGAAGATTTAAAAATATTACTTTTTTCAGCGATAACTTCAATGATGACATTTGCTGGAATAATGGCCTTATTTTCATTATTTATATGGTTATCCCTAAAAGTATATACAGGATCTTGGGAAATATTTTATTACATAATGGAAATATTGCCTACACAAAAATTAAAGACAGATTTTTTAAATTTAACTATTTGGGATTTATATGTATACAATCACCTCGAATTCATCTGGATAAAGTTACGAATTTGGATATACATTGTGCTTTTTGGGGTATGTTTTATGATAATGGGAAAAAATTCATACGTAGAACAGCTGAGATTTCGATCTGCAGGTATGATTAATGTTGATATTGACCCAAAAGATCTGATTCGTATTTCTGATGAGTATTCTTATTCTGTAGTTATATTCATAGACAATGATGGGTCAGAACCTATATCTGTGAAAGATTTTAAAATTAAAATACCAAACAATGTTACGTTGAAGTATGGAAGCCGTGAGTTTAAGGAAAGTTTCTGTTTAAATGATTATTTTGAACTAAAAAATATAAAAGAATATGTTATCGGGGCTAAAAAATCAAGAATATTGGAATTTAATTTAAAACACGAATACAAAGACCCAAAAGACTGTTCAAACGTACTGAGGTTATCTGCCGACATAAAATTTGAAGATGTAACTCATAAAAAAGATTTGAAGATAATTGTGGAATAGTTTCTGAGTAATATTTAAATCCATGTTAATATCTCTACTTTTAAAATTTTAAAAAAGGCTGTTTTAAATTTAATTAACTTATTTTAATTCCTCAGCAATTTCATAAATTTTTAAAGCTCTTTTTCCTTTTCCAGTCAATTTAAAATAGCTTTTAGAAATGTTTGTTTGACTTTCCCCGATTCTTTTTTCTAAATATCCATTTTCAACGAGTTCAGTTAACAATTGGCTTAAATTACTTTGATTTATTTCAATTTCCGTTTTTATCTGCCCAAAATACATTTCGTCATGTTCAGATAATAATTTTAAAATTCTATCCACATTTCGTTTAGATAACAGTTTCAAAACCATCTAATCACTGTTTTAGTTTGTAGTTGTATTTTCTTAAATTGTTTATATATTAAATAATATTTTGTCAATTATAAAAAGTTTGTAAAATAGCAAACTATTTATAGAAAAATAGGCATACTTTATTTGTAGAATTGCAAACTATTTATCTAACTACAAATAAGGTGAAAACAAATGTCAGGAGAAATAGAAGAAAAAGTTTTAAGAAATCTAAAAAGTCACGAAGAATTAAGCGATATTTTAAAATCGACACTTTATAAAATGTCTTTAGAAGGTTTTGAAGCATTTGAAGACTATAAAAACTACGCTAATCCAGATTCATTCTCAAACGTTGTTAAAAAAATCGAATGGGTCGAACTGGTTGAAGATGACAGGTTATCAGTTCACAAATTGCAAAAAATTAAACTGCCAGACCTTTCAACAAAAACCACTGAAATCATGTCAGAAGGTAATTTAACAATAGATCAGTTCTTAGTTGGATACATTGTCCCAGAAGATAAAGTAATCGAAGAAATAAAAAAAGGAAACGAATTATATTATGTAAAAGATGCTGATTTATTCTACAAAATCAATGTTGACGAATTTTAATTATCAAAAACTCTCTTTTTACAGTTTTATTTTAAAATTTAAGTAAAATAAAAGTTTTTAAAATCCTTTTTTTGAAAATTCAAAAGTCAAGGGACCTGTTTTACAACAGATGTGGATAGTCGATAATTATTCTTTAATTTTCAAAGAATTAAAAAAGATAATTTAATTGTAATGCATCAAAATTTTACTATAATCAAAAATTACCGATTTTTATAGCCGAATTTCTTGTTGTATGTTTTGTGGTCCATAATATCCAATACCAAAACAATAATTTCAATTCCCGTCGTTCCATTTGTAATTGTATACGTAACCCTGAAAAATTGAGGTAATTCGAATCGAAATAAATTTTTAATTTCGTAAGTTTTAACGTATTCCTTTGGAATTAACTTTTTAGAAACAGGATCTCCATAATGAACGTTGGTTTTTAAAATTTCAACTTTTTCTAAAAATGAGTTAAGTATCGATTTGTCAAGTTTTTCATCGCTTTCTTTTAATTTGGTATATATTTCAGCAGCATTTGGAGAAAGAACTACTCTTACATCCTTCATAGTTCAAGCCCATTATGTACTACGTTTTTTAAATTCACATTTGTATTGAATATCCAGGTAATTCCTTTTAAAGATACTGCAATTTTGTTACTTTCTTCCAAATATTCTAAAATTACTTTTAAAGTGTTGTGATTCACTTTTTTTGGAAGTTTTTTCTTCAATTCTGGAATTGTTATGATACTGTCTGCATCTTTCAATGTTTCTTCAACCATAAGAATTGTATTTAGGGTTGGCGAGTGTTGTAATTTTGATTCACTTACTGCCATATTTATCACCATTTGATACAAGTTGATAACTATTATTTACAAGATTGTATAAATAACTATTGAGTTTTTTAAATTTCAAAAATAGAAAAAATCAATGTTGACGAATTTTAACTATTCAAAACTCTCTTTTTAACGTTTTAATTTAAAATTTAATTAAAATAGAGGTTTTTAGAACTTTTAAAAAACAGAATCTATCAATTCTTTACATTTTGATAGATTTTGATAGTTGAGTAATGGTCCACTATTAAAAAATTTTAATAACGCAGGTTAAGCGCTTAGAATTGTTAAACAAAGGCCAATTTTCTTTAACAACTATAATTTATGTATTATTTCTAAATTTAAAAGCCGTTTTTTCGTCGATTATAAAACATTTCTTCTTATTTTCAAAGTAGATGGTAGAATCCTATAACTCAAGATTATAGCTAAAATTGCCTCGACAATATGGTCAGAGTACTGGTCAAATGGACCTTCAAGTACTCTGGCGGACCATGCTATCAAGACATCATGAGGGGCCATTGAGCTATTAAAGAATTCTCCAAAGACTTAGAAAATTTTAAAAAATTTTTCGGTCTGCTAATCCCGTTACTCTCTGAGTAACCCGAGTTCAAATCTCGGTCTCCGCGTTTTTTTAAATCTGCGAAATTTTAGTGAAATAAAGCTTTTTTATGGTTTTTTAAGATAAGTTACATTACAGGATTTAGTCCCGTACTGTTTTTACGAACTGCTATTTTGTAGATATCGGGACGTTTGATTTTAAAATAGAAAATTTATTATTCAACCTCAACTTAATACTTTTAAAAAAGATGATAATTTGGGGATTGGATCAGATTTAGTTTGTGGGTGGATTGCTAACCAAAATATTTTTTACATGCATTTTTTAGGCGGTATTGCATTTTTAATTTATTTGGGACTATTTATAACTGTTTTTCACCGTAGTTATGCATATATTTCAAAAGAATCTGTTGGAGATTGTATAAAAAGTATAGTTTCAGGAAATAATCCTATTTATGTAGTAATTTCGCTATTTCTGGCGTTTCCTGTCGTTTTTTATTTTAATTTTTTTAATGGGGCATTTGATAATTATCGGTATATACTAAGTACAATTTCACAATCTCAGGCGGCAATATTGGGGATTATAGTTTCGATAACTTTTGTTATAATTCAAATCGCAACCGAAAGATTTTCTATTTTTACATTTAAAATATTTTTAGATAATAAATTTTGGATGCTTTTTTCAGTTTTTTCCGCGTCAATAGTCTTTAGCATAATAATGCAGGATTTTTAACAGAAACTGAGGGAGGTTTATTTGGAATTTATATCTTAATTTCCCTTTTAATTTTTTCAATATTTACTTTAATTGATTATATATCGGGTGTAACCGAAAAGTTAACGTCAAAATGGGTCTTTAATGAATTATTAACTATGTTAAAAAAGAAAATATCATTATTTATGGGGCCAAATCCTGAAGAAAACCGGAGAGAACTTTGTAAGGATATTTTGGAATCCCTACAGGATCTATTAAATTTTGAATATTCGAGAATTAAAAATCAAGACCCTAATTATCTTGAATACCTGAAGTCCATTTAATCATCAGAATGGTATTTATTGGATGATAAGTGTAAATTGAAGTTTTCAAACGAGTATAAATCAGGAATTTTAAAAATAATATCTATTTTAAGCTTATCTGGATATTCTATGGCATTTAAAAGTATATTTTCATTTATTGGAACATTATGCACTTCTTTATTGCTTCAATATTATCGTAGTTGGGGATTAATTGATATTATTGAGTATATTGGGGATTTTTTAACAGATGTAGTATATCTGCTTACAAATACGAAGTTTTCAGAAAAAATAGTAATTAATGTCATATTGACTATGTCTAACATTAAATCCGGAATATTTTATATATATTTAAGGGAAGATCTTATTAATCATCCTGGAATGAAAACTGACCTTGAAAAATTATATATTTCAACGCTAAAACAAATAGCGGAACTTTCTTATCTTTATTTAAATTTGGATTTACTGATAGTTTCGAATTATCAAATTTTAAATTCGAGTTATGATGCAATATCAAAGTTTTCAGAAATTCAAAAAAATAGGGTAATTTCTGAAATATCCAATATATCTGTAAACATAATGAAAAATATTGAATTGTTATCAAAAAAAGTTTCAACTGAACAAATGCAACGAATCGCCCACTTATTTGAATATAATGTGGCCATAACTGTTTATTCTACAATTTATTATCTAAAACAGTATGCTGATCCGGGAATATCTTACGAAAAGTCAAATATTGAACTAATTGTTGATAATCACCCTTATTTAAAACGATGTATCGATAATCTTATGATTTTATCAAAATTAGAATTTTATCCAAGATTAAATGTTCCAAATTTCAGTGAACTCATAAGAGGTTATTGCGAAGCCAATATAATTTCAGATCTTTCAAAAATTGAAGATATACGCTATACCCAATTATTTAGAAAAAATATTAAGGATTTAGATGAATTTTTGGATAAACACTTATTGAAGAACGTTTTAAAAATTTTGGATCATAAAGATCTCCCATATTCATACCAAAGTAATATAAAAAAATTAACGGAAAAACTAGGCGAATTAAGAAATATTGATAAATTATCTCTAAAATCTTTAAACGAATACGTTGACGAAGTAATACCTTTAACTGAGGACATTAATCGGTTAAATATTAAAAACTGTTTTGAACCAAGGGATATCCGACACTATGAAGAATTTGAAGAATTACTTCATGCAATGAAAGATCATGAAGAAGTTACCTTCGGGGGATTTAAACGTATTTCTTCAGCATTATGTAGGCGTTTAGCACGATATTATTTCAACAACGAAGAAATTGAAATGATTAACCGTGTCGAAGAACAATATATTGAAAAAGTTATACGATCAGAACTAACTTTCAATCCAAGAATGTTTTCTTTAGTTAATCCATTACATATTCATAGATTTGAAGAAAATGAAGCTGAAGCCTGTAAATATATGTTGAAAATATTGGAAAATAGATTAAATTAATAATTATGATATTAATTTGAATCTTGAGAAGTATTAATCCTTTCTAAAAGGTCCATATTTAAATCTTCATCTGGGACATAAACGCTTTTTAAACCCTCGACTTTCCTATTTATATCGTTAAATAGGTTAACATTTAATCTCAACCATACATCGGCCATTTTTACTCCAAAATGATCCAGATCTTTAAATCCAATGCCGTCTACAAGTGCATGATCAAGATCCCATACTGTAAGATTTAAAGTGTTTAAATCTTTTCCACTTATTCCAATTTCCAAGATATCTTCAAGTTTTTGGTTTTTTTCTATCAGTTCTGAAACTTTTATTGGAACCATTTTATCACAAAATGGCGGATCCATACTAATTTCAACGGCCATATCTTTTAAATTTTCCAATGTAAGTATATGGGATAACTCTTTTCCGTAAAATGCATAGTGGTATTTTTCGTCAAATTTGGCCATAATTTCCTCGATATTATCGACATACATAACTGGTAAATCGTATTTGTTCATATCTTTAAGGATAAAACCTTGTTCTTCTAATTTTTTACCATCTAAAAGAATGTCCATGTCTGAAAGTTTGATACCCGAAAATATAATGTATTCATAATTCACTTCGTAGTATTTTGTACCTTCCTGTAAAAAAGGATGGGTATTTGAGTCTATAAACTTCATTTCTTTCATATTTTCCCCTCATAGTATTTTTTGAATGTTTTTAATCATTTTTTCCTTCCTTTCCTTTGAATGAGAATAGAATAGGGTTGTATCAAGTGATTTATGCCCTAAATATTCTTTTACAATATCTATTGGCTGACCTTTTTCAAGTAAATCAACAGCTCGTCCATGTCTTAAAGAATGCACAACGATTTTTCTATTTGCAGGAATTTTGCCATCTTTTTTTAATTTATCGACAGCTTTTCTAAATATTTCCCCTATCCATCCCCTTCCGATAGGTTCGCCATTAGAATTTTGAAAGACTCTATCTTTAGATCCTTTTTTGATATTGTATTGGACATAATAGTTTAGAACTTCTAACGTGTCTGTTGAGCATACAACGGTTCTTTCTGCTTTACCTTTTGTATTTCTTAAAACAAAGGTTCCTTCTTCAAGGTCTGAGTCCCCATAAGTTAAGTTCAATGCCTCAGAAATTCTGCATTCTGAATCCCACAAAAACCGGATAATTGTTGCATCCCTAATTTTTGTTCTGCTTTTACTTTCAATAATTACGTTCATAATGTCGTTTAAAAGGTCTGAAGATATTGCGTCATAGTGCTTTATTTCAAAACCTGAAAATCTTTTACGCTCTTGGCTTTCATCCTTAAAATCTTTAAAATTGTCAAGCCTCATGAGTTGGTAAAATACTTTCAATCTAGTAATGTCATTTCCAATCGTTGAAGATTTAATTCCATCAAACTCCCGTTCTTCCCTGAATTTGTTAAGCCACTTTTTAACTTCAGGAGGTTCTTTTTGAGTTTCTTTTTTAGGTTTTAGGAGCAGTTTATTTTTAAAATCATTCATTCATTCATTCATTCATTCATTCATTCATTCATTCATTCATTCATTCATTCATTCATTCATTCATTCATTCATTCATTCATTCATTCATTCATTCATTCATTCATTCATTCATTCATTCATTCATTCATTCATTCATTCATTCATTCATTCATTCATTCATTCATTCATTCATTCATTCATTCATTCATTCTGCTCTGCCTCGATAATTAAATAATTTACAAGAATGTTTGTGGCTTTTCCAAATTTATCAGTGATATTTTGCTCTTGTTTTGATAGTTTAATGGTTCTTTTGTAATTCTTTTTTGATTCAACAAGATTTTTTAATCTTTCAGGATTTATAGATGTTAAATTTTCGAGTTTGTGAAGGTAATACCTTAAAGCTCTTGAATCAACATCTTTTACTAAATAGAATTGTTGTTGTGTCATGATCCCACCTAAGGGGATTTCGAAAACTATTCTTTGGATGAAGAGAATACGTTTTTAAATAATCTTTTTAGATTTTGATTTAACCCATAAACTTTTCCATCGTCCCATTCAATATTCATATTTTCAATGAATTCATCCCGATCAGGAATTGTTATTTTGTAGAGGTCTTCAGAATCGTTTTTTGTTATTTTCAAAGCTAAAATTCCGTTAAATGCAGGAATATCTAAATTTAGGATCATATCTCCATATTCATCCAAGTAATTTTCCAATTTACGAAATCCGTCATTTTCATTTTCCATTTTTAAAAATTGGACGGCCCTATGTTTTCCAATCGTTAGTTTATCTGGATCAAAGTCATTTTCTAACCATGGTTCAATATCAATATAGAATTCAGAATATTCATCGTCCCATTCGTTTTCAGGGATCTCAAATTGAAGTTCAGATTCATGTGCAGAAATTATCCAGAATTCTGGAACGGATTTTACTTTTTTGATTTTCAATGCCAAGAAATTCCCTTTTCTAGTCATGAGTCCTAATGATATTATGAATTCACAAGATTCATCTTTCTTACTTCTTTTCCAAATAATTAATCTAAAACCGTTGATCTAACAAAATTACGAAAATGTTGGTGATGTGTTTGTTTAAAATTTTAAAAATAGCCCTGTTGTGTCGTTTATAAAATTTATTTAAAAAGATTAAAAAGAGATCTGGAACAATTCAACAACCCCCTCAGAAATTGAACTGTTCTTAATGCCTGATACCGTGTAGGATTAACTCCCCAATCCCATTATTTTCACCCCTTCAGGCAAATATAATTTTTGAAAATAGCATTACTTAAACATTCAGATTGATTGAATTAGATCTATGTATACAAAACGATCACAATTTTATTAGTCTGCAACATATCAAAAAGATTTATTGGACTCCCCGAAACAAAAATATTTTATTTTTCTAATTAAATTTTCTGATACGGAATGATCTAAAAATCAAGTAATCGGAGTATTTTTTGAAAAATCTAATAACGCTCATATAATGACATTAGGAAAAGTTTTTATTCTCATTTTTAGCAGAAAACTGGTTTGAAAAGAAATTAAATGATTAATTTCTTTTAAAAAAGTATATTTATTTTGCAACATCGATAATACATCCTTCTGGAAAAATTTTTCTAAAAACAAAGCCCACAAGCGGCCCTGCAACGAATACGATTAAAGGATAAGCAAATAAAAAGTTAATAACCAAGTTATGGCCCCATGTTAGCGGTAACTCGTTTGAAAATCCAACTGTTAAAATGGATCCATACAATGACATCAAAGAAGCCATTCCTGAAACAATAACTAACGCAGCTATCGCTCTTTTTTGAAACGCTGTGTGATGATCTTTGTGTAATTTAAACACTAATTTCATACCATGTCTTCCAACAACATAATATTCAAGCGTAAATGCAACTATGAACGTAAGTGGGAAACTTAACCAGCTCACTTTGAGAACTTCTGCAGAAAAGCCTTGGTGTAATACCAAATTATATGTGGTCATTACAAATGCCATAAAACAAACGTAAAAAAAGGTATGAATTAAATTTTCGGTTTTATTGTGGATCATATGCTCACCCTGTGTTTTTTAAAATTGAATTCATTTGCAAGAAAGTTTAACACAAGGCGTGTCTATATGTATCAAACAAAATTTGACATCTTCTTACCAGCATATCTTGAAAATACTTAATTTATAAAGTTAACGTCTGGTTTATTTTTAAACTATTAAAAACTGTTTTCAAAACACACGGTATCCAATCAAATTTGGGGGAAAATCAAACTATTTTTAATCAATTTTTGAATATTCGATTAATCAAAAGTCTTTAATTTCTAATTTTTAAAATATTCCCTGATAGAACCATTTAATTTGCCTGCTGGCAGGTAAATATCTAATCCCAAACCTTTTCAAAATTTAATATCAACTAGTAAAATTCACTTTTTATTCAAAACATACACAAATTCTTTTCCAGCTTTTTTCTTTTCCAGATATCCTAATTCCACAAGATGGTTTAAATCTGCCCTTCCGGTTGCGTAAGCTACGTTATATGTTGTAACGATTTCTTTAATTGTAATTATGTTTTCAGGAGTCTTTAAAATCTCTTTTAAAATCTCGGCCTGACGCAAATTAAGATCTTCTGATTTATTTATAAGATTTAGAACTTCTTTTTGTTCAACCTGTTTTTTACTTAAATAATCCAATATTTCATCAAGGGATCTGCAGATGCATTCCAGGTTGTATTTTATAAAATATGTTAAATCTCCTTTATCGTCTTTATAAAAAGTATCTGATTCCGTTTTTAAATAAGCGTCCCGATACTGTCCTTTTGATCCATTAATTACTCTTGAAATTGCCATATATTCAAATAACCAGTAATCGTTCTTTAAAAGGTACCAGTAAAATAGGGATCTTGCAGTTATGCCGTTTCCATCGTTGAATGGGTGAATATAGCCAATTAAAAAGTGGATTATGATTCCCTTTATTATTGGATGGATGAATTTGTCTTTTGAATTTGAAAATTCACATAAATTATTCATTAATGATTCAACCAGCTCGTATTTTGGAGGTTCGTGAAGCAGTGTTCCATCAGTAGAATAAACTGCAATTTCATTGTTTTTTCTAAATTTTCCAACAAATTCGGGATCTTCAAGCGTTCCATCAGTGATAATTTTATGAATTTTTAATATTTCAGAAATAGAAAATTCTTTATTTTTTATTTCAAGGATGTATTTCATCGTATTGTAATTATTAAGGATCATTTTTTGATCTTTATTTTTTGGTTTTTGGCCTTTTTTTAGCATTTCCTTCGCTACTTTTCTCGTAGTTACTGCCCCTTCAATCTGGCTTGAAGCAATTGCTTCTTCCATCAATGAGTCTATAATATATCGTTCTTTTTCACTTGGAATAGATTCGAGTGCAGTTGAAAGGTTTCCAGATGCCGATTTATCGAGGGTATGCAGCTTTTCAATGAATTCATCGATTAAAGAATAATTAAATGTCCATTTTCCAAAATGTATTGATTTTAAATTATTCATTCTAAACATTTTCATTATTGTCCAGATAATAACTGGATCTATCGGAAGTGTTTTATGTTTTAATTCATTAAAATGAAGATACTTTTCATTGTATTTTTGGACAATATCAATTATTTCCCGATTTGGTACGTATTTAATTGCAATATCAATGTTTTCTTTTGAATATTTTGGAATTTCTGGAAGTTTCATAAATTATCAACTATCATTTTCTATCAATTCATTACATTTTGATAGATTATATAAATCAAAGATTTATTAACACAAAAAACTTTGTTTTTAGTGTATTGATAGTTCAAATATCGCCAATTTCTAAAACATTTAAATACCTTTACCTATAGATAAGTAAATAATTGTATTTTATTTACTCATGATTAGGTAAATATTTGGGTGAGAAAATATGGAACTTCGAGATATCATAAAATCAATAATTAAAGAATATGAACAAAGAGAAATATCATTAAATGAAAGAAGTGTAATCCTACCTGAAACAAACAAAGCTCTTGCAGTTGTAGGAATAAGGAGATCTGGAAAAACATCCATATTGATGAAATTATTCAAAGAAACTGAAAATGCAATATTCTTTCCACTTGATGATGATAGGGTATTTCCAGTAACTCTCGACACATTGCGGGAAATTGTAAAAGTTTCAAAAGAAATTTACCCTGATAAAAAAATAACGTTCTTTTTTGACGAAATTCAGGAAATTGAAAACTTTGAACTTGTTATAAAGAGATTGGTTGAAAAAGAAGATTATAAAGTTTATTTGACCGGATCATCTTCAAAATTACTTTCAAAAGAGATTGCAACACAACTTCGAGGAAGAAGTTTAAGTGTTGAAGTATTTCCCTTATCTTTCAAAGAATACCTTGATTTTAAGAATATAACGTTAACAGATATTTTAACTGAACAAGAACATGCTAATTTATTAAATAACCTGGAAAATTACTTAAATTATGGCGGATTTCCAGAAATTGTACTCGAAGAAGAAAATCGTGAAGATATTTTGAAAAACTATCTTGATATGGTAGTTTATAAAGACATTATTGAAAGGTACAATGTGAAAAATACCGATTCATTGAGGTTATTTTTAAAATTTTTAATCAATTCAAACACGAAAAAAGTTTCTATCAATAAACTTGCAAATCACTTTAAATCTATGGGCGTTAGTGTAAGTAAAAACACCCTATACGAATATTTGAGCCATTTAAATGATTCTTACGTGATATTTCCGTTAAAAAAATACGCTTACAGTTTAAAAGAAAGCAGTTTAAGTTTGATGAAGTCATACGTGATCGATAATGGCTTTATAAAAATGTACGACTTTAAAAATTCAAGCGATATTGGAAAATACCTTGAAAATGCAGTTTTTATTGAATTAAGAAGAAGAGGATTAGTTGAAAATCAAGAACTCTTTTACTATGAAGACGACATCGGTGAAGTTGACTTTTTAGTTAAACAAAATGAACATGTTTCAAAATTAATAAACGTCTGTTACAGTTTGAATTTTGAAAATTACGATAGGGAAATTAAAAAACTCGTTAAAATCGGGAAGAAAATAAAATGCAATGAATTATATCTGATAACATTTGATTTAGAGAAAGAAATAACCGAAGATGGTATACTGGTTAAAGCCGTTCCTTTCTGGAAGTTTATTGATTTAGATATATAGTTTTTTCGTGAAAAATAAATATATACTTACCCCCATTTTTGAATATTCAATCAATCAACTGTTCTTAACTTCTTCTTTTCCAAATAATTAATCTAACGCAGTTAATCTGACAAAATATGGAAATTGCTAATTTAATTACCACTCCGAAATATGGCCTAACAGGACGTTTCTTCCAACTAAAAAACATACTGAAAATGATTAAAATCGATATTCTTGGTTGAAAATGTTGAAACAAATCAAAAAACATATATAATTCTCCGCCGATAATTATGTTAAATAAGCAATAAATACCTGCTAAAAACAAAAATAAAGTATTTATTATCAAATTTATGGGAAAAGGAGGCTAATTATGGATACACAATTTAATGATATCACCTTGCACCCGATTGGTGTGGTCCGCAGTATTACTAAGCAGCCTTTTCTTATTGCCGATGAAACAGGCATCAAGATGCGAGACGACATCGCTCCGACTATTGATGAGGTTCGAAAAACCGAAAAGACGATTTCTGATGTCGTCCTTAACAGGGACCTCGCAGAACATCTCGAAGGAATAGAGGAATATTCCCATATCAAGATCATCTACTGGGCCCATGATGTCCCTCGAAAAGCCCGTGATATCAAAAAAGTCCACCCGATGGGAAATCCCGAATACCCGCTAGTGGGACTCTTCTCCACCTGCAGTCCTGCTCGTCCGAATCCGATTCTCACAACTGTTGTCCGCCTAGTTGGAAAGGAAGGCACAACATTACATGTCACAGGTCTCGATGCCATCGACGGCAGCCCAGTCCTCGATATCAAACCGCATGTTGGGGAGTTTTATCCTGCGGAGGGAGTTAAAATTCCTGATTGGATGGAAAAGATTCAGTCTACAGTAATGCAGAGAAAAACAAATGATTAATTTTTCTTTTTCGCCAGTTCAAACTTGAATCAAACTTCCAAATTAATCCGACTTAAATATTAATTTTTGAAATTCTTTTTCTCTTTTTTTAAATTTTAAAAAACAGAATATAAAATAATTAAACTGATTAAAAATATTAAAAAATTTTAGTCTTTTTTAAAAAAGTTAAATACAAAAGGCAGCTTGATGTTGAAAATTTTTGAGAGTTTAATTTTTAGAAATATAAAATTTTATTCAACATAAAAAAGAGTATATTAAAAAATTAATTATTCGATTTTATTGAAATAAGTTAAGCTAGAATCTCCTCCGGAATATAATTCAGGATGGATCATTCTTGCAAAGTCTTCCATGTAATTTGCCGGATCTTTTGCTTCATCTAGATAATAAGATGTAACAGGAATGTATAATTTTCCGTTAGAAAGTGATTCAAAACTTGCAAGATTTGGATCGTACTGCAATAAATCATCTCTAGATTCTATTCCGTAATATTCCATTCCCATATAAATAACAACGTCTGCACTTGCAGCTCTTTCGTAGAATGTTTCTGCATCAATAATAAGACTGCTAGATCCAGGAATGTCGTTAAATATATTTTCTCCACCAAATTCGGTAATCATTTTATTGTTATAGTTTTGAGAACCGTAAAGGTAGTAAGTTAATCCTCCGTAATCTACAGGCATAACATATACCACTGTTGGATAGTCATCTGCCGTAGATGCAGTCCTAATTAATTCATTTCTTTTATGCCACGCATCTTGGAAATACTGTTCAATTGCATCTGAATTTGAATCGCCCCAGAATGCAGCAACGAATTTAGCCCATTCGATTCTTCCAAGGTATGTTTTTTCATCGTAAGTATAAAATCGGGCTACATCTATTCCAAGTTCAGTTTCCAATTTATTTTCTGCAACATCATGATCATCCCAGCTACCTAAAAATACCACATCAGGATTTAAAATAGCGATTTTATCGTAATCTATATCCGTTATGCCGCCCACAGTAATTGTTTCATTATTTAAATAGCGTGAATAGATTTCTTCCGAATTCGTTGTATCCCAGTTTCCAATTCCATCAATCGTGTCATATACGTCAGCATTATTCAAAACATCTGCAGTTGAAAGCACTGGTGAATATTGGGTACATGCAAGACTGTTTATGGGGGCAGTTATCACAGTTGCTCCTTCAATTTGAGGATCGGTTGCTCCTTCTTTTAATAAAACAAATTCATTACCTACTGAATCTTTGACATAACAGTAACCATTATCCCAGTTAGGGTCCATTTCAAAAGTTTCTGCAAATACGACTGGATCCCTAAAAGTATCGTAATTTTTAAACAAATAAACTACATCAACAACGTTTACGGAATTGTCACAGTTTAAATCCCCGACATCTAATCCGACATTTCTGTGTTTAAAAAGATAAACTACGTCTGCAATACTGATGCTGTCGTCTCCGTTAACGTCTCCAATAGCTTGGGCGGAGATTGACGGCATAAATGCAATCATAGCAAGCATTAATAGCGCCATTATTTTTTTCAAATTACCACCTTCGTAATAATAATATTAAAAATATAGTATCAAATAGTATGAGTAATCAAGTACTATTTAAAAGTTGTCAAGTTATCTTTATAAAGATAAGTACGATTAAAAAATGGTATAAAAATTAATAAATGAAAAAAATAATTCTTTGTTAATATGGTTCTAAATGTCTTTTAAACATTGAATATTTCCATCATAGTTGATGACTGTTTTACCCAATTTTTGAGCTTGTTCCACGAGATTTAAATTTAAAATATTCATGTCGCCAACAGGGTAGTTCGTGTTTATAAATACATCTGCGGATTCTAGTTCCTTAAATGCTTCATCCAATTTTTCATTTGAAATTTTACAGAATGCTTCTTCGCAAATAATATCTAATTCCATAGATTCTGCTACTGCATAGTCAATGTCGTTTTTTTGCAAGATTCCAACAGTAATGTCATACCCATTTTTTACCAAATATCTTAATACTCCAGAACCACTTCCTCCCCCGCAGTTTACAAATACTTTTTTATTTCCATTTTTTTTATCGTTAAATTCATTTTTTAACTCAAAATATCCAATTAAATTACTATAATTGGCGTTTTTCAAATCATAAAGCGAATTGACTGTTTTTTTATCCATTATCTCTTCAGGGTACCCATAAGCGATTATATTATGGTCTTTAATGAGTGCCATTTTATCCGCTATTCTTAAACCCAATTCTATATCGTGCAAAGTTACAATTATCGCAAGATTTTTTTCAGTGGCCAGTTTTCTTAAAAGAAGAGTTAACTCAATTTTATGTTTTGCATCCAAAAAACTGGTCGGTTCATCCAGTATCAGTACATTTGGCTCTTGTGCAATTGCTCTTGCAATCATAATTTTTTGTTTTTCACCATCACTCATCTCAAAGAAATTTTTTGAAAGAAGATGTTCAGCATTTACTGATATTGCAGCATTTGTAACAATTAATTTATCTTCATCAGATAATCTGCCAAAAAGATCAGTATATGGATGCCTTCCAATTGCAATTATATCAAAACCAGTCATATTTCCAGGATTAACCCGATCAGTTAATACAACTGCCATTTCTTTTGCAAGTTCTTTTGGCTTTAATTCATGAATTTTTTCAGCGTTTAAATAAACTACGCCTGTTTTTGGCTTTAAATATGTTGCAATAGTTTTTAGAAGTGTTGATTTGCCAACCCCGTTTGGACCGATTATGCATAATATTTCGCCCTCTTTTATTTCGAGATTTGCATTTTCAACAACCACATAATCGTTATATCCAACAGTTAAGTTTTCTGTTTTTAGCAATATATCACAACGAGTTATTGTTTTAGGTATTCGAATCAAATTTTTACGATTTAAAATATTATTTTTATTTTTAAAAGACTTTAAATAATAAGATATTATATTTTTTATTACTTTATATTAACTATGGTGGTTCAGTGAACATTTTTGATTTTTCAATATTGGGCAATTCTCTATTAAGTGCGGCGCTGTATACAATAAAACTATCATCAGTGGTTCTTCTTACAATGTTTATCATGAACTGCCTGATAAATACTGGAATAATGAAAAAAGTAAGTAATTTTTTATATCCTTTTACAAAACATCTAAAAATGAATCAGCTTTCATTATATTCAATACTTTCATGTTTTTTTAGCCCTACTGTGGGCTATTCAATACTTGCTGAAGGATATAATGATAAAAAAGTCAACGAAAAAGAACTCATTGGAAGCTCCCTTGCAAATTCATTTCCCTCAATATTTTCACACACATTTACATTTTTTATACCAATTGCAATACCCCTACTCGGAATGACTGGCGTTATATATATTTTAATCCGGTCGGGGGTTGCAATGGTAAAAACAATTATTGGTTTATGTTATTTAGCGCTAGTCTCGAAAAATACGGTAGAATATGAACCAAAAAATGAAGAACAAAAGAATATTAAAAAAAGCATGAAAAAATCGTTTGAGAGTACTTTAAGGGTTTCAAAACGAATCCTTCCCATAATGTTTGTCACAATGTTTATTGTCATCTATTTCTCAAATTTAGGAGTTTTTGAAGTCATAAAACTGATTATAAATCCCGTTACAGGATATTTGAATCTTGATCCGAGTGTTGGAATTTTAATTCTCACAGATTTAATCAATGTTCAGGCAGCAATGGTAATGGGAAGTGGGCTTTTGGAAAAAGGGGTTTTGAGTTCAAAAGACGTGATAATTGGATTAATCTTTGCAAATGTTATATCACTTTCAACAAGATATGCAAAACACTCTCTTCCATTGCATGTTTCATTATTCGGGCCGAAATTGGGAACTAAAATCGTCATGATAAATGCAAGTATTACATTTGCCATCGATATATTAATAATCGGGGCGTTTTTATTGCTTGGCTGATTCCAAAATTAATTTTAATATTTTTTAAATATGGTAATTGCAATCATACTAAAAAAACTATAATTTTTCTAAAAAAGTAGTAAAAATTCCGTATTAATTATATATTTTCCATTTCAGCATTCGTAATTTCTGATATCTTGTCCAAATAGGATATAGATGGATCGATTACCCCTTTATTCCGGATATCATATATTTTAAATGAAATTTTCCTTTTTTGAATGGTTTTTGAAAGTTCTTCGATTTCGTATTTTATGTCTTTTTTAATGGGAACATTCGCTTTTCCATCACTTATCAGTATAAATTCAACTGAAGATTTTTTGTTTTTATTCCTAAACTGTTTTGAAATGTTTAATGCAGCTTTAAGTGCTGAAGAAAGTGGAGTTTTACCTCCTGTTTTTATGGAGTCCAACTGAGCCTTAATTAAATTATATTTTCTTGTAAATGGGGACAATACTATAGCTTCACGCCCCCTAAAAGATATCACTGAGATATATTCTCTTTTTACGTAGGAATCATCAGCGTAACGGTCCACGATTCCCTTGGCAATCCCGATTCTTTTGGAGATTCCCATACTCCCGCTCGAATCAAGAAGGATTACTGAAAGTTTAGGAATCCTGTTTTTTCGAATTTTTACCTTGAAATCACTTTGTAAAAGTTTGTATGGTTTCTGATTTAGAATTGCGCTGTTTATTGTGGAAATTATATCTATATCTTCGTAGTGTTCGGGTTTTGATACTGCTGTATAAGATATTGGGTACCCCCTTTTGGAGCCTATTTCAGATACCCTTACTTTTTTAGATCCACCATGATTTTCAAAACATTTTTTTTCCATTTCAGAATTTTTGGAAATTATTTTTTTATCAAAATTTTCAGTTTTGAAATTTAATTCTTTAAAGTTGTGGTTTTTTTCTTCGAAATCCGTTTTATTTCCATCATTGTTATCTTTTTCATCTAATGGTGGTGATGGGGGACTAGTTGGCGGATCTGTTTCCGTTTTTTTTTAGATTCGTCTTCCATTTCTTCGTTATTTTCATTTTCCATGGACTGTGATGGCGGATTACTGTTTGGATTAGATAATCTGTGGATGAGTGCAAGATCCATTGCTGTTTTTAAATCCTCCAAACTAACTTCCATACGTCCATCAAGTGCTGCAATGGTTTTCGCAGTTTTTATCGTGGTTATTTCTGCACGATGCGTTTTTATCCCTAAATGAATTATGGAATCAATTAACATTTTTAATAGTTCTTCTGAAATTGTTACATCATTCAGAATTTTTTTCGCAAGTTTTATCGATTCTGTTAAATTTTCTTCGATTGACGCATACGTTTCATAAAATGAAAATGGGTCTTTTTGGAATTTTTCGACTCTTTTTAAAACCTCAAGCCTGTCATCTGCTTCAAAGAGGGATTCTATTTCCACGTAAAGTCCGAATCTATCAAGTAACTGGGGTCTTAACTCACCTTCTTCTGGATTCATACTTCCAATTAGCACAAATCTTGAAGGGTGTTTAAAGGAAATTCCCTCTCTTTCAATCGTATTCCAACCCATTGCTGCAGAATCGAGCAATATATCAATAACATAATCATCGACATCTTCGTAAAATGTGTATGCATAATTTCCCATAATTGAGAATAACATTATTAACATTACGGATCCTATTTTTAAGGACTTTTTATACATCATATCACTCATGAACCGCATTCGGCTTGTTATCAATTATATTTATAATTTTTCCGTCTTTTAATTCAACAATCGTTTTTGCGTATTTTGCAAGTTTTTGATCGTGTGTAATCATAATAATTGTTTTTCCACTTTCCCAGAGGGCAGTGAATAAATTTATAATTTCTTTACCTGTCGCACTGTCGAGCGCTCCTGTAGGTTCATCTGCAAGAATTATTTCAGGGTCACATGCTAACGCTCTTGCAATTGATACTCGCTGTTGCTGACCTCCTGAAAGCTGTGATGGTTTGTTGTTCATCCTGTCTTCAAGGCCAACCTGTTTTAATGCTCGTTCTGCAGATCTTTCTGCAGTAGAATCATTTACTTCCTGTATTTGTAATGGTAAAAGCACATTTTCAAGTGCTGTCATGTTTGGAATTAAATTATACTGCTGAAATACAAACCCAATGGTTTTTCCACGAAGTTCAGATAGTTCAGATTCAGTCATATTCGAAATATTTTTAGATTTAAGGTAAACGTCGCCTTTTGTTGGCACATCAAGGCATCCTATCATATTCATCATGGTCGATTTTCCAGAACCTGATGATCCAACAATTGCGACGAAATCACCTTTATTTACATCAAGAGAAACTCCTTTCAGGGCCTGAACCTCAACTTCGCCCATCTGGTAGATTTTCCAAACATCTTCAAGGCTTATAATTTTGTACATATTTTCACTTGGAAATTTTTTCCATACGACTAATCATATTTTTAGATTCTTTTTTTAAATTGACTAATGAAATCATTCCAAATATGATTAAGAATACCATTATCAGGGGGAGCAGTAATCTAATCATTTTTATCACGCTTTTTAAAAAATTAAAAGATATGGATATTATTTTAGTTTCGTTTTGGGGGTGTTAGTTATTCAAAGTTAGCTTTTTGGCATTCTCCTTTTCTTTCAGGCATTCCTTCAGGCATATTAGTTATCATTTCTTCGAGTTTTTCAGGATCATCAATCAAACCTTGAGTCATCTCGATTCTTTCCTGAATTCTAGTCCTTAATTGTTCGTCTTCACAAGAAGCATATTCATCTTCAAGATCAGCAAGCTGTTCTTCAAGAGCATCCTGAATCTCTTCAGTCGTCATGTTCTGGAAGTCGATTTTAAAACCATTTTCTTTTCTTTCAGGCATTCCTTCAGGCATATTAGTTATCATTTCTTCGAGTTTTTCAGGATCATCAATCAAACCTTGAGTCATCTCGATTCTTTCCTGAATTCTAGTCCTTAATTGTTCGTCTTCACAAGAAGCATATTCATCTTCAAGATCAGCAAGCTGTTCTTCAAGAGCATCCTGAATCTCTTCAGTCGTCATGTTCTGGAAGTCGATTGGACACAGTATACTGGGTCCTTGTTTTCCCATATCCATAAATTCTGATGCGGCAAAGGATACTGAAACAAGTCCAAGAACCATTAATATTCCAAGTATGATTTTTCTCACAATCTGCACCTTATACTTCTTTCATGATTTTTAAGGTTTTTATTCGTTATTTGGCATTATTTCAATCGGGGTGTTATTTTCAAAATTTTCAGGAATTTGGGGTGGGTATTTCGTGTTATTAACGTTTTCAGGCATACCTGACATATTTCTCTGTTCTGGCACGTATTCATTGAAATTTTCAGGCATATTATTTGGGGTATTTCGTGTTTTATTCGTTATGTTTTCAGGTGTATTGTTAATAATTTCAGGCGTACTATTATTCATTTTAGAATTATTTGGTTCAGGCATCATTGACAGATTTTTGGACGTATTTTCAAGTTCAACTTTTTCAAGTTCAAGATGATTATTAGTTCCAAGTGCTGACTTCAACCATGATAATATGTTATTAAATATACCACTGGAGTTTTCAGAAGTTTGTTCGTCCATAGCCATACAATAAGGGACAAGTGTGATAACCATAAGAATGGCTCCAGTAACTTTTTTCAGATCATTGTTCATGTTTTCCCTATTTAATTTCCAAAGGGCACTATTTGGAAACTATATTTCGGGTAAATTTTAAGTTAGGAATTATTGGGATCTAATAATTCCATAAACCTAATTGAATCCCCAAACAATTAGGTTTGAAAGTAAGTGTTCTCACAATTACTTTCAACTAACCTAACTCGGGAACAGCATAAGAACGTATTTTGAAACAGCAATTCCAGATTATGAAACGGTATTCTAAAGCTTTTGAAGAATTATTTTTTAAAAATAGTATTATATTATCCTTTAAAGTAATTAAAAAATTGTTTAAACTTTTTAAATTAAAAAAAACTAATAATGTTTAATTATAAAATATAATTTCAAAATTTTTCAAAAAAAATTTCCCAAATTTTGAAAGGATCATGAACGGGCATTTATATACTATACTATTAAAATGAACTATTCCATTATTTGGAACAGGCGTTCCACATCAAATAATTATACTGTTTGGACAATACAATTGTTAGATAACTTAAAGAATGGTTGGTATCATGAAACGAATTTTAATTATATTTTTAGTACTGACAATTATCGGGATTGCAATAGGAGTAATGAAGCCGTTTGACTCAGTGCTTGTCGAAGATGATATATTTATTGCACATGGTTTTGAAGATAAACCAAATACTACTGAATTTAACCCTTATCCTCAAGGAAATCCTGCTTTAAGTGATGACCAAAACCGCGCGATTGAAATTGCTGTATCAAATGAAACGGTTTCAGGTTATTTGTCCGAGGGCTACTGGCTTGCACCAGGCACCATGTTATTAAAAGAAGATTTTGAAGAATATGGTGAAAATTTTAAGGGAGTTCTTTTAGCTAAAAATGAGACGTTAATATATGTAATTGTAGATGTCAAAGAAAATAAAGTTAATATGATACAAAATTACACAACGTTTGAATTTAAGGCCAAAACAATGGTTGTTGAACAAAATGGTGAATATTCAGAAATTAAAGCTACTGGATTTACAGATAATGATGTAAAAACAGTTCGAGAAATATTATCCAATGACCAAAAAACAGCTCAAATTATAAAAAATAAGAATTACAATATAACTATTCAAGACATGGTTTATTTAAGCAATAAAAATATCCAGAATGCAACATATGCAATGGTTCTACTGGATATTGAAGATGGTTCTAAATACGTGGTAATGGTGGATATTACCGAAAGGAAAGTTTTCAAAATGGGCAGGCCCGTAAACTAATTGTGTGAAATTTATGAGTTCAAAAGTTAAAATAGCCATATATGTGCTGATATTTATCGTTTCAGTGATAGTATTAACCTCTAAATTTCTATATCCGCCAACAGTTCAGGTAATAGTTCAAGGGGACACCACGTATGTTCAAGAAGTTCCTAACGTGTACACTCTCTACGATTGCATGTTAATGGTTTTAGCATCATTTTCTTTATGTTTAAGTACAACTTTAATTTACTTTACAGTTCGCGATTTAGAGCTTTCAGAGAAAAATAATGTTAATAAAATAGATTTAAGTGATTTAAACGAGCATATTGGAAAAATAGTGTCTTCAAAGGTAGACGATAAAATTAATGGAAATACTGACGAAATTTCAAACGCTAATTTTGAAGTGGGAAATGACTTAAAAACAACCGAAAACGAAGAAAAATTAAGAATGGAAAATTTTATTAAAATTTTAAAAGGAAACGAAAAAACAATTGTAAAAATATTAATGGATCACGGGGAAATGACGCAGAGTGAACTGTTTGAAAGAACAAAAATTCCAAAATCAACCCTTTCAAGAACTTTAAGTGATTTAGAAGTTAGGGGAATAGTTTTAAGGTATGAACATGGAATAAGTAAAAAAGTAAAATTAAATAAATTATAATTTATGGAATAGTTATTTCAGAAATGTTGCCACAAACATTTTCTGTAACGTTTATAAGGGCATCACTTGTATTTTTTGCAGTTTTGCCAGCATGTGTATCCGAATATTTAACATTTACTGCATAAAAATAGCTTGCAATTGCTGCAACTGCAACTGCAGACGCAACCAAGATTCCCATTTCCATTGAAACTTGTCCTTTTTTTGAATATAATTTTTTAAACATAACTTCCCCCAAAAAATACTTGTTTTAATCAGAATAGCTTACTTAATTCTATTTTTTAGGAGGTATATATGTCTAATTGTTTTTCAAGAGACATTACTTCTAAACAAATTTAGAATATATTTAAATTAAAACGCTATTTATTGATTTTTTTAAAATATATCCATTTTATTCCGTTTTTATTAACTTTAATCCCCAAAATAATATATATTACATCATAGAAAATTTATATTATCCCAGAATTAATTTTTCTGGGGTATATTGGGGAGTTTAAGGGAACATTAGTTCTTTAAATAAATATTGGCCTAAAACGTCACAGATCCATAACCAGTTTTTCGGTCGAAACACGAAGTATGCCGTGCACCATTGACTGTTTTTTAAACGGTAGGCATACTTTTTATTTCTTTTTTATATTTCCAAAACGAATTATTTTGGACATAAACCAGTTTCAGGGTGTTTTATCTTTATTATTTCTCTTGCACGAACAAGTGCTAAATCGATATTTTCGCAGATATTTTCATTACCAATTTTATCAGTAAGGCCGTATTTTTCAAATTTAGTTCTTAATTTATAGTCTGCACCAGAAATAATCAGCGATATATTTTGAATTTTAGACGATTCGATGAATTCTTCGAGATTTTTTATTCCCGTCGAATCAATTATTGGGACATTTCGCATACGAAGAATTATTGCAGAAGGTTTTCTTTTGGCAACGACGTTCAATGTACTTTTAAATTTATCCGCAATTCCGAAGAAAAACGGTCCGTTTATTTCGTAAACTTCAATACATGGTGGAACATCTTTTAAAGTTATTGAATATGGATCTTCTTCCTGTGGAACGGTTTTTAAGTTAGAAATTTCGCTAACTTCAATTAATCGCTGCATGAATACAATCACTGCAAGAAGCATTCCAATCTGTATTGCCGTATTTAAATTTACGAAGATTGTGAGCAGAAATGTAACGAGTAAAACGATTCTATCTCTTTTTGGGGATTTAAATAGTATCGATTTAAAGTGTTTTACTTCAGCCATGTTCCATGCTACAACTACAAGTATTGCAGAAAGTGTAGCAAGGGGGATTTTTAAAATTAATGGTGATAACAAAAGCATAAATAAAAATAACATTATTGAATGGATTATTCCAGATAATCTTGATGTAGCTCCAGCTTTAATATTTGTTGCAGTACGTGCAAGTGCTCCTGTTGCAGGAATTCCTCCAAACAATACTGACCCAATATTTGCAATTCCTTGTCCAACCAATTCTTTATTTGAATTGTGTTTATATCCGGTCATACCGTCTGCAACAACAGCGCACATTAATGATTCTATTGCTCCTAAAAATGCGATAGAAAGTGCACTTGGAAATAAAAGTTCCATTTTTTGAAAGTTCAGTTCAGGAAGACTTGGAAGTGGAATGCTGTTTGGAATCTGTCCAAATTTAGATTCAATCGTTTCAACAGGTAAATTAAATGTATAAACTAAAACAATTCCAACAATTATTGCGATTATTGGAGAAGGGATTTTCGAAAATACTTTTTTTGATTTTGTAAGAATAACTAACGATAATATTGAAATGAACAGTGCGTATGGATTTAATAACTGAATATTTGTAGCATACGTAATCCACTGGCCTAGAAATGTTGCAGGAACGTTTGTTATTGAGAGTCCAAAAAAATCTTTCACTTGCGTAGAAAAAATTATTAACGCAATTCCTGATGTAAATCCCATTGTTACAGGATATGGAATAAATTTTATAATGTTTCCAAGTTTTAACAATCCCATGACGATTAAAATAACGCCTGCCATTAATGTAGCGATTACAAGACCTTCATAGCCGTATGTAGCTATGATTCCATAAAGTATTACTACAAAAGCTCCCGTAGGCCCCCCTATTTGATATTTACTTCCCCCGAAAACAGAAATTAGAAGACCTGCGATTATTGCTGTAAATAAACCTTTTTCAGGTGAAACTCCTGAAGCTATTGCAAAAGCCATTGCAAGAGGCAGTGCAACTATTGCAATGGTAAACCCTGCAAATAAGTCGTTTTTCAGGTTTTCATAATTTAAATTATTATTAATTTTCATATAATGGTGCCCTCCCAGAAGTTACGCATCGTTTTACATTAAATACGAAGTTTATTTTTTTAGATTATAACGCATTGCAATTTCAGTATATAAATATATCGAAATTTTTAATTGGGGGACTAATTTATCGTATATCTAATTTTACACCGTATGACAGTGTTATGCCAAAAATTGGTGACATGTTGCCAAAAATTGGTAAATTATATATACTTAAAAATATAATCAAAAGTTATGAATGCTTTAGACAAATTATACCGGGCATACTACACAAAAAGTGAAAATAAATTATATTTTAGCGAATTAAAAGAACTCACTGGACTTTCAAACAGTTCACTTCAAAATGCTTTGAAAAAATTAGAATCTGAAAAGCAGATTTTAAAGTTAAAAGAAAAATCAAACGCATATTACATTTTGAAAAATACTAAAAAAACAGTTTTTAAATTTTCAGAAATCGATGATGAGCGATTTTGGAAGTTACATAGAAATGTGAGAGCCCCGATATTGGATTTTTTAGAAAATTTCCCAAAAGAAATCGATTTTATGATTCTTTTTGGTTCCGCTTCAAGAAAAAAAGAAACAGAAGGCAGTGACATTGATTTGATGGTTGTAATTCATTCATTTGAAGATCCCGACTTACAAAAAAGATATCGAGAAGAAATAAACCAGAAACTCGAATACGCAAAGGCAAAAGCGGAATGCAGGTCGATATATCCATTAAGTATAGTCGCAGTTGAAATCGACTATTTTTTAAACTCCAATGACCATATGGTAGAACAGGCTAAATTAACCGGATTTCCAGTTTTTGGACACCAGAATTACCACGAGGTAATTTTAAATGTTAAACGTTGAAGAATATTTTAAAAATAAGGAAAAACTTGAAGGTGCTTATGATTTTCACACCTACAAGAAAAATCTCGAAAAAGAACGCCATGCAAAGTCTTTAGTGTACGCACATCTTGATAAAGCAAAACATAATCTTGCATTTGTAAATCAAAATATTAAAAGTGGCAATTTTCAGGATTGGAGTATTGTTGGGCTTTATTATGCAGTTTACCATGCAGCACTGGCACTTGTCGCTAAAAAAGGTTTTATTTCAAGAAGTCACAATGCCACAATGATTTTTCTGATAAAAAATTATACAAACGAATTCAGAGATGAAGAACTGCAGTTGATCGATGACCTTGCAATAACTAAAAAAGATGCAACATTTTACACAGATTTAAAATCAGAACGTCAAAAAGCGAGTTATTCGACTGATGCGATGTTTAATGAGTCAAAAGTTTTAGAACTTCAGAAAAAATCAATTGATTTTGTAAATAAAGTTGAAGACATTATTGAAGACTAATTTAATCATTAATTTTTCAAATTTTAATATTCTATCGTTTTTTAAATCAGTATAACTTTTTATATTCTTTTTTATAAATATATTTGTTGTTTATATACCAATTAATTATTTTAGACATTTAATGTTATATTTGATTTAATCTGTTTTGGTGGTTTAAATGGGGTTATGGAGTAAAATAAAGGATACGTCATTAAATATTGCAACCGTTGGATTATATGGCCTTGGTAAAAAGATTGGGAATGCGGCAAGTACTGCGGAGGAAGCCGCTGCAGAAGCTGCAATAGCACTTGCATCAATCGGGATTACTGTTCAGGAAGTTGGTGAACAGTTAGAATCACTGCTTCACGAAACAGAAAAGTTAATTGTAATAAAAAGACTGATTCCAAGAGAAACTGACGATTTATGGGATGAAGAAAAAGAACGGCTCGAAGAACTTCAGGCAGAACTTTCAGAAATAGAAGAAAAAATGCAAAATTTAGGCGTTGATTCTTCAGACTACAATTTTGGTTCTAATTTTTCTGATTTCTTTAATTTTGACCGAATTCATGAAATAATGGATCTTGTATTGCGAAGATATCGGCTGAAAAAAGAAATTTATGAAATATTATATACTGAACCAGGAATTATTTCTGAAAGTATATACAACATAAATGAAAGCATAGAACGATTTAACACATTAGAACAGCCCAAAATCGAAAATATAATGGATTCTGTTGACGAAAATCTTTTAAAAACTGAAGAATTACTTGAAGAAGTAAAAAAATTGTTTGTAGTAAATAAAAAAGAAGAAGAACTTAAGTTAAAACTTCCCTGGTATAATTACAAAATAGAAAAGCTAAAAAGTGATAAAGAATACTTTTCAGAACGTTTTGGAAAAAAAGAATTACAGATTCAAAAATTTGAGGAACGGTTAAAACCAAACTTTGAAATAGACATTGAGGTTGTAAATCCGCCTGATGTAATTTTAAAAACAGATGTTCAAAAAGAAGATTCAATCAACTTAAATGAAAAAGCTATTGAAAAAACTGAGCTATTAGAAAATATTAACGTTCAAAAGACTTCAAAAACTAATGTGGCAACACAAAATGTTCCAAAAGTTATTTCAGCTTCAACTTACGAAAACGTTGTAAATCTTGGAAAGAAATTTTCAATTGATTCAAACTCATTTAAAACAAATTCAGACGTTTCAAGGGTAAAATCTTGCACAAGATCAAAAGAAGAAACAATTCAAAGAGCCAAAAATCTCTTAAAATCACAAAAAGATTATTTTGAGCGAGAAATGTATAGGTTGGATAGAATTGTTGAATTAAATAATATAAAAACAGAAAATGAACCCGGAGTAATTCCAAAAACTCTGGATGAAGTTTATGAAATATTAAAAGGCGTAAAAGAAGAAGAACAGCCCAGAATAGATAAACTTCTCGATTCACTAAATGACACGCTTGATGAAACGAAATTAACAATTTCAGAAGTAAAAACTACAATTGAGCCCATTCGAGGACTTATTGATAGTTTTTCAGGTCTTGAAAAACCATTAAAAATTGGATTAATACTTTTTGGGGCACTTTTGGTATTAGATCTTCTTGCAGCATTTATAGTCCTGGTAAAAATTGCAATATGGGGTTAATTTGAGTTATTTTTAAGTTAATCTTCAAAAAATTCTCTTTTTTCCTTTAAATCACGATGATTTAGCTAAATTTACTTTTTTATACCCATTATGATATAATTTATAAATGGGGTGAAAAGTATGTGGGAGAAAGATAGAATCTATGCAGATTCTCAAAGAAAAATTCATGAAAGTTTTCCAAAAATAATTGTAAACTTGGCAGTTGCTTTTGTAATATGGCTCCTTGCAATTTTAGTATTCCAACCACTTGGTGATTTCTTAGGAAATCCGTTTATATTCGGTTTAATTGGGATGAAAGCCATAATTTCTGGAGTAGTTATAATTGCACTTGTAATAATTCTTTTAAAGATTCTTAAAAACATATTGATGCTAACAGACGGCATTTCGGATATGGTTGCGGTTAAATTCATGAAAGACGACTTAAATGAAGAAAAATTGCAGCACTACCGATCTGGATTCAGGGGATTAGGATACGTATTACTTGCAATAATTGCATACATGTTTTTCCTGCCGCTTCTTGCAGGGATATTTGCAGCACTTGCAGGAATCGTTTTAGTACTACTTATAATCTGGGCAATATTTGTAGTAATTCGTGTAGGAAATATTTTTTCAGAAGATATTGAAAGAAAAGCCGCAGAAATTACAAAAAAGTTTGAAAAAACGGAAAATAAAGAATCTGAAGAAGAGTAGGAACTATGAAAAAAGAAATAAATATCATTCTTTTACTAATTCTTTGGATAGTACTCGCTTACTCTGTCGGTTTAAATCCAGAACTACTTTCATTTCTGACTAACTACATTTCTTACGGGATTAATGATATTGCAGCCATTTTTGTAATATTGATGGTAATTCTATCAATAATTACTGCATGGGGATTAATTTGGTCAATAAATAAGTCATTAAAAGAATATTCAAAAGATTTTTAATAATTTATTCACTTTTTTCCCCGGTTTCTTTTTCAATTTTAATTTTAAGATCCTGGGGGAACCAGACTGTCCTTTGAGGGAATGGAATTTCTACTTTTTCCTTATCGAATTCTTTTTTAATGTTTTTTACAAGTTCCATTTTTACTTCGTACCATTTTTCGCTCGGAGTCCAAGCTTTTACTGATATATCGACACTGCTGTTTCCAAGATCATTTACAAAAATCTGAAACTCCGGTTCAACCAATACATAAGTCATATTTTCAAGTATCTTTGATATAATGTCCATTGCGCGCTGTGCATCCTCTTTATAGGCAATTCCAACTACAATATCAACACGTCTTGCAGGATATTTTTTGTTGTTCACAATCTCGGAATTAAAGACTTTTTCATTAGGTATTCTGACCAATACTCCATCCCATGTTCTAATCCTTGTTGACATCATTTTAATATCATTTACAATTCCCGAATTCGTTCCAATTTGTACGGAATCTCCAATTTTTAGCGGTTTATCAAAATAAAGGAATATTCCTGATATAAAGTTTGCAACAACGGTTTGGGATGCAAAACCTAAGATTATACCCGTAATTCCTCCTGCAACAAGAAGCGTTCCAAGCTTGCTAGTAAGTCCAAGCATCTGAAAAACTATTCCAAACGCGATAATCATCGCTGAATAATGAAATACGGTTGCTTTTAACCTATATTCTGCAAATTTCCCTTCCTGTGATCCTTTTAATAACAGGTACCTCTTAGAACGGTTAGAAATTCGATATGTGAAATAAATGATCAGCAGTGAATAAGTCAAAATTTTTAAGTCAAAACCAAATAGTTGGTATGTTACAAAACTTTCTATAACATTTAATGCAAGAACTACAAATATTGCAAGTACAAATGTTGAAATTAACCCTGCAGTTTCCTCGTTTAATATCCACGTCTGTTTTGTAGTTTCAGATATTTTTTTAACCCGTTTTTCAATAAAATATGAAACGAATAATCCGATAACTACTACTAAAATTAATTTTAATCCTGAATAATAAGATAAACCATAAAAAAAGCTGTTCTGTAAATATTCGAGCAGTTCTGGTATCATTTATATTCTCCTCAGGAAATTTGATACAGGGGTTACATTTTTAGTTCCGATTAGCCCATTTTTAGGCGTTTTTGCAGTATTTAATAATTCTACGGTTCCGTTTTTTGTAATATTAATAATTGTCGGGTAATATGCTTTATCTTCTGAATAGTACATTATGGTTTCCCAGATTGGAAAAACCAATTTTTCAAATGTTTTCCAGTAATTTGAACCATTGCTAAGAATGAATTTGGTAACACAAGGTGAATCAGGTTCTTTAGTATATACTTCGCTTAAATGGTATCTTGAAATATCGCCTATATCGACAGTTCCATAAATTGTATATTTCTCTTTTCCAAGTTTGATTACATCTAACTCCATATCTCCTAATTTTAGTTCGATATCACAAGGGGATTCCACGTACCCCCTAAATGTGTCTTTTGGGGGGACTATAACTGGTTCTTTAAAATTAATTGTTAAATAATGGACCCCATAACCAAATGCAGGACGTGGGACAATTTTTAAAGAATAAGACGATTTTTTTATTAGTTTTGAGGTGTTTCCTCTAGTGTATTTTAATAATCCATCTTTTTCTTCAATTTCAATTTCCTGATTTTCAATTTGAAATTTTTCCGGGATTAATGGCCGATATCCAAACATAATATTATATATGTTTTCAAAAGATTTATATTTTTATCTTTTTAAAAAAATAGGCCCTATTTGATAGATTTTTTTAAAAAAGGTTGAATTTTATTATTTAACCCAAGTATGTCTCGTTAATCTAAAATTTCGCGGAATAAAAAAATTTAATTATTGGTATTTTTTATAAATTCCTTCTTCTCGCAGTTTTTCAGATTTTTTACTAAAAATACTGCCTTCCAGTATATTTTTGTACCCCTTTTTGTTTATTATCTGTTTTATATAGTCAATATTCGGGCACCTGTCGTAATGGGAGTTATCTGTGGACATACAGGATGAAAGATGTATTTTAACTTCATCTTTTTCAATATCCTCATATTTTTTAAGCCAATTTGAAAAATTTGCAAGTTTAGAACTTACCAATTTACCAGAACAGCCACCACAGGTAAACGAAATATATTTCGTATCATTATCGTAATTTTTAAATGCATCAGTTTTTTCATAAAAAGCATTCGTGCATCTCATTCCACTGCACCGGTTTTTAGCCATATCGCACTGGATTATAACTACATATTTTGTTTTCATGTTTTTTCCTCTATTTACCTTTAATCAGGGTTTAATGTAGTATAAATGACTTTTACACTTGCAATCCGAACATCCGAAAGACTCTATCGAATCTAAAACTAAATTAAACCGCTGTGAAACATCGCATTCAAAACGTCCAAGTGTTACGTTTACTTCTTTTACATTTGAAAATTCAAGTAAATAATCAATATGCCATCTTTTTTTCTTGTTGTCCGATAAATGCCGGCTTATTCTATTATAAAGGTTCATACTATTCCCCATTGCAGAACCGATGTAGAAATAATCTCCTTTTTTAAATTTAATTTCCCTTTTTCCAACGAGAATGGTTTTTGGAGAGTTCATTTTTATTCTCAAGACATAAGTACCTTTATCCTTCGGGATTTTAGTTTTCGGGGTCTTTTTAAATTTAAAATCCGCGTAAATTTTTTCGATTTCATTTAATGAATTGTAATGGGGGCAGATTTTTCTAATTTCAGAAAAGCATTTGTCGCATTTTGGAATCGGACTGCATGTTTCCTGCCCAAATACTACGAGTAAATTGTTTATTTTTTTCCAGTAGTTTTTAGGAAGTTTTTTTCTAAGTTCCATTTCTGTGTTTTCTGGGGACTCAGTATCTACATAATTCCATCGATTTGTAATCCTATGAACGTGAGTGTCAACACAGATTGCATAATCGTCAAATGCAAGAGTCATTACTAGATTTGCAGTTTTTCTACCGACTCCCGGAAGTGTTACCAGCTCTTCAATCGAATTTGGAACATTTGAATTATATTTTTCAATTAAAATTTCTCCTAATTTTTTCAGATTTTTAGCCTTTGTTTTGTAAAATCCTGCAGGGTGCACTAACGTCTCAAGTTCGTCAATAGAGATTTTAACAAGGTCTTTTGGGTTTTTTACTTTTTTAAACAATTCTTTTGAGACTTTTGCGGTAGTTTCGTCTTTTGTGCGCGCGCTTATCACTGTAGAAATCAGTATTTTAAATGCCCGCTCATTTTCATTTGAATTTTTAGATATTTTGTCAACTACGGCATCTTTTTTTAATTTTTCGTCCAGGATATCTAAAAATTTAATAAAGTTGTTGTCAAAATCGTTCATAATCATCCTGTCAGTTGTTTTATATATTATTTTTATAATACTATTATTTCAGAAACTTTAAATTAGCAAATTTACTGAAAATGGGGTTTTTTCATGTTTAATCTTATTATTAAAGAACTTGGGGAACATATGCCATTTACGGCACTCGGGGCCATTTTTGGTATGGTATTATTGATTATTTTTAATGGAATTTCGTTTAGTGAATCTTATTCTATATTTTATACACTTCACCCTATACATGTATTTTTAAGTGCATTTACTACAACTTCGATGTATCTTTTGCACAAGAAAAGCAGTATCAATGGTTACAAAGGTTTTCTTACATTATTTTTAATAGGATATGTTGGCTCTTTATTTATTGCAACGATTAGTGACTCTTTGATCCCATATATCGGGGAAATTATTTTAGATTTGCCAAATCGTGGAGCCCATATTGGATTTATTGAAGAATTTTGGCTTGTAAATTTGTTAGCGATCTTTGGAATAGTTTTAGCATATTTTAAACCATTTACAAAAATACCTCATTCGGGACACGTATTTTTAAGTACTGCAGCATCGCTTTTTCACATAATAATGGCTCTTGGGACAGGATTGAATTTTTTAATGTACTTTGAAATATTTGTATTCCTGTTCATTGCAGTCTGGATTCCTTGTTGTACAAGCGATATTATATTTCCGCTGATTTTTGTAAAAGAAAAAGATTAGCTTAATTTTTTATTTAATTAACCCTTATTTTCCGATTTTTTAATAAATTTAGGTTAAATTCTGGTTTAAAAAGTTAAATAGCAAATATAAACTTGTTTAAGCATATTTAGTTCATTATAAGACTCGATTTTTTTTATTTTGATAATATTTATGTTTTGGTCGGATTCATTTGTATTTATTATATATACATTGAATTTCAAACTTGAATATCATTATATTTTGTATTTACCATAATCCGTTTTAAATGGGATATCTTGCCGTATTCTGATAAAGAATATTCAAAAATCCAGAAAAATATCAAGCATATAATAGTTACAGGCCGTAGTTCAGATGATGAATTCAAAAATCTTCTCGGACTTATATATGCGAGCATTAAGTTAAAAAATCAAAAATGCACGACTAAAATGCTTGATACTTTGAAAAACAAATATAATTTAGATTTAATTGGGGATATCGATAAATTTAGGATATATTACTACAAAAAATCGCCCAATATTAAAACAGAAGAAGATCTAAAAGAATATATTCGAAATAACCGTAAATAATGCTATTTTTCGTAAATACTTGTTTGATTATTCGTTATTTTTATTATTTTTTAATATTCATATTATTTTTATTTTCAAGCCCAAAGTTGGTACCGGCGTTAGATTTTAATATATCGATAATCAATATAATTCCAAAAGTCAACGTAAAAACTGGGTTTGGCCCTTAAAGGTGATTTTACAATGCATAAGATTTGCGTAATCGAAGGCGATGGGATTGGAAAAGAAGTGGTTCCTGCTGCCGTAGAAGTTTTAAAAGCTACAGGTGTCGAATTTGAATTTAATCATGCCTTGGCAGGGGACGAGGTATTTGAAAAAACAGGAGTAGCACTTCCAGAAGAAACAATTGTTGCTGCAAAAGCTGCTGATGCAATATTATTCGGTGCTGCTGGAGAGACTGCCGCTGATGTTATTGTAAAATTGAGAAAAATATTGGATACTTATGCAAATATACGGCCAGTAAAATCATACAATGGAATAAACTGCCTAAAAACAGGTATCGACTACATAATAGTAAGGGAAAACACAGAAGGCCTCTATAAAGGCATTGAAGCTGAAATTGCAGACGGAGTTACCGTTGCAACAAGGGTTATTACCAAAGATGCATCTGAAAGAATATTCAAACACGCATTTGAAATGGCAAAAGACAGGAAAAAACAAGGAACTGCCGGAAAAGTCACATGTGCACACAAAGCAAACGTTTTAAAAATAACTGATGGGTTATTTAAGAAAACATTCTACGAAGTTTCAAATGATTACAAAGATATACAAACTGAAGACTTTTATGTCGATGCAATGAACATGTTTATAATTTCAAGACCTGAAACATTTGACATAGTTGTTACATCGAATTTATTTGGAGACATTTTGTCAGACGGGGCTGTTGGAATGGTTGGCGGACTTGGAATGGCACCATCTGGAAATGTTGGTGACAAATACGGTCTTTTTGAACCAATCCACGGTTCAGCTCCAGATATCGCTGGAAAAGGACTTGCAAATCCAACTGCAACAATATTAACCGCAGTAATGATGTTAAGATATTTAAAAGAAAATGAAGCTGCTGAAAAAGTCGAAAAAGCTCTTGAAGAAGTTTTAAGCCTTGGTTTAACAACACCTGATTTAGGCGGTACTCTTTCAACAAGTGAAATGGGTCAGGAAGTTGCAAAAAGAGTATAACTTAAATATAACACATTACTTCTCGATTTTTTTATTTTTACTATCTAATTTATAACAATAATTGTTATTATATTATAATTTGAAGATCTGGTGAAATCATGTCAAAATATGATATTTCAAAAATACTCGCAAATGAACCAATTTATGCTGGAAAGGCAAAATCAATTTACAAAATTGAAGAAAATGAAAAAGAAGTTCTGGTGGAATTTAGGGACGATATAACTGCTGGAAACGGTGCAAAACACGACGTAAAATCTGGAAAAGGATATTTAAACACGTTAATTTCAACAGAACTTTTCAACGTGCTTGAAAAAAATAACGTTCCAACACATTTGATAGAATACATCGAACCAAACATAATGATTGCAAAAAATGTTAAAATAATTCCTTTAGAAGTAATTGTAAGAAACATTGCTGCAGGAAGCCTCTGCAAAAAATACCCATTCGAACAAGGACAGGTATTAAAAACGGCAGTTACACAGTACGATTACAAAAATGACGACTATGGGGACCCAATGTTAAATAATGAAATTGCAATTGAACTTGGGCTTGCAACAGAAGAAGAATTGGTTGAAATTAAAAAACTCGCGTTAAAAGTAAACGACGTTTTAAAAGGATTTTTTGATGAAAAAGGAATAATGTTAGTTGATTTCAAAATCGAGGTTGGAAAAACCGCGGATGGACAAATCGTTGTAGCTGATGAAATAAGCCCCGATACAATGAGACTTTGGGACAAAGAAACAAAAGATGTGTTAGATAAGGATGTATTTAGAAAAGACTTAGGCGATGTTTTAGAAAAATACAAAATCGTTGCTGAAAGAATCGGATGCTTAAAATAATTATTTTTACTTTTCTTTTTACCGATTGGTGGAATAATGACAGATAATTTAGTAAAAAAACTTATTTTATTTGATTTAGATAGTACACTTGCGGACTGCGAGGTAATTGATGAAATTGCAAAATTTGCAGGTGTCGAATCGGAAATTAAAAAAATAACTAACGAAGCAATGAAAGGCAATATAAATTTTGAAGAATCATTAAGAAGACGGGTAAAACTATTAAAAGGAATTCCTGTTGAAAAACTTTATAAATTTGCAGAAAAAATTCCTGTAATGAATGGTGCGCCGGAATTAATATTGGAACTCAAAAAACAAGGGTATATTACAGCTGTTGTTAGTGGTGGATTTGATTTTGGGGCTGAACATGTTAAAAAAGTATTGGGACTTGATTATTCTTATGCAAATACTCTTTTGTCTGAAAATGGAATTTTAACAGGCGAAGTAATCGGCCCAGTAATGAGTAAAACTGCTAAAGGCGACATATTGGAAAAAATTGCAGCAAATGAAAATATTTCTCTTAAAAACACGGTTGTAGTCGGGGATGGGGCAAACGACATAAGCATGTTTGAGAAAGCAGGCTTTAAAATAGCTTTCTGCGCGAAAGAAATTTTAAGATCGAAGGCGGACATTTGTATCGATAAAAAGGACTTAAAAGAAATATTGAACCACATTAACTAACTTTTTTCAGCTTTTTTGACGTAAAACAGCTTTTTTCGAACTTTTTTGCTTTGTTTTAAATAAAAATATTTATATATCTTACAACAAAAATTTATAATATGTTAAATGGGGGTTCGGTGTTGAAAATGGATTACAATACGATAAAAATTAAACTTGACGAAATAAATACACAGATAAAAGAATTGTATGAAAATGCCAAAGAATTAAAAGAAATCAGGGACAGAGCAAACGACGACGTTAAAAAATACAAGGATTTAAGGGAAGATATAAATATAAACGTTAAAGATCAGATTGAAAATATCAGGCTCCTAAAGCAAAAAAGAGCTGATATGCTGGCTGAATTCAAATCAATGAAAATAAGTAAGTCTTATCTCGCACAAAAAATAGAACAGTTAGAAACTACTCTTCAAACTAAACCAATGTCTATGGATCAAGAAAAAGACATGATTAGAGAAATCGAGTCACACAGAAAGTTATACGAAAGAGCAGTAGAGTTAGAAGACTTAAATGAAACGATAAAGACAATGTCTGATGGAATTTCAGTTCTTGTAAACCAGTCTTCAGAAGAACACAAAAAAGTGCTCGAAAATGCGAGAGTAAGTGCTGAAAAACACCAAGAGCTTTTGAGAACTTACGCTGAAATAAATGACTTAAAAGCAAAAGCTACTGAATTATACGACAAATTAAAAGAAATGAAAATAAAAGAAATCGTTGAAGAAGAACTTTAATTTTTAATTTATTGATAACAATTAGTGGAAATTATGGATGATAGATATTTAAAGCCTCATATTGTCATAGGTGACCTTTCAAAAATACACGAGTTAAATAACGAAGAAAAAATTCTTCTCGGGACTGATGGAAGTATTACAAACCTTTTGGAAATTCTTTTCGGCGACGAAGTTGTTGTTGAAACATTGTATCAAGAGATAATTGATAATGTAAATTATAGAGCAGTATTGCTTGGAGTAAATGGAATTCCATTAATATATGCAACTTCAGAGACGCCATTAAACCGCATAGATGAAATACATATACGCGAAAAAATAAAAAAAGATCTTCTTTCGGCAGATATCCCTATTGGAAAAATTTTAAAGATTCACAATTTAGAAACACGGCGAGAAATCGTCGAAATAGCTGTAAAAGAAGTTCCAGATGTTGTTAAAAATAAACTGAATCCAAAAAGGATTAAAATTCCCCAAAGAACATACAATATAATCCACAAAAACAAGGTGCTGATGACAATAACGGAAATGTTTAATTTAGATGATCACCTTTGATAAGAAGTGATTTGATGTTAAAAGAAGCGCTTTTTTACGAAAAACTTGAAAATTGCAAGGTAAAATGTAATTTATGCCCGAAACACTGCGTAATTTCTTCTGGAAGACGGGGTATATGCGGTGGTCGTGAAAACATTGACTGCAAACTTTATGCCGTAAATTATGGAAAAATATGTGCAACAGCAGTTGATCCAATAGAAAAAAAACCTTTATTTAATTATAAACCTGGTACAAGCGTTTTTTCAATCGCAACTGCAGGGTGTAATTTCAGGTGTAAACACTGTCAAAACTGGGAAATAAGCCAGTCGTTGCCTGAAGATGTTCCTTTTAGTGAATTAACTCCTGAGGATGTTGTTGATCTTGCTAAAAATTATTTATGCGAAGGAATTGCGTATACTTATACTGAACCAACCATATTTTATGAATTTATGCAGGAAACCGCGAAAATAGCAAAAAATAACGATTTATTTAATGTAATGGTTACAAATGGTTACATTGAAAAGGAACCTTTGAAAAAGCTGGCAATTGATGCGATGAATATTGATATAAAAGGAAATAGTGAATTTTATAAAAAAATATGTTTTGCAGAATTAGAACCGGTGCTTGAAACTTGCATTTTAGCAAAAAAACTGGGGATTCATGTTGAAATTACTAATTTAATCGTTCCAACGTACAATGATAATCCAAAAGACATAGAATTCATAATAAATTTTGTAAAAGATGAACTTGGAGTCGACACTCCGCTTCATTTCACTGCATTTTACCCACACTATAAATTGACAACAGTTCCATCTACGGGCATAGGTGTAATCAAAAAAGCAAGAGATATGGCGTTAAATGCTGGATTAAACTATGTATATGCTGGAAATGTTCCATTTAGTGCAGGTTATGACACTTACTGTCCGGACTGTAAATCTGTAGTCGTGGATCGTTTTGGACATCAAAAACCAAAATTACATCTTGATACATCCTCGAAAACTCCAAAATGTCAAAAATGCGGTAGAAAAATCGATATGATACTTTAATTTATTTTTAAGTATTTGGTGATATCTTGAGATACCTAGAACTTTGTACAATTGATCATGCTAAAGAAGTTGTAAGGACTCTTTTAAATGAATTAAGCACTGAAGAAATAAGTCTTTTTGAACTTCCGGGAAGGATGCTTGCAGAAGACATAGTTTCAAATGTAGATGTGCCTCCGTTTGACCGTTCAAGAATGGATGGTTATGCCGTGAGGGCAAAGGATACTTATGAAGTTGAAGAGGATAAACCTGTTACTCTTGAAATAATTGATAAAATACGTGCTGGAGGAAATTCTGATTTAGAAATAGCTTCAGGACAGTGTATGGAGATTGCAACAGGGGCCCCTCTTCCAAAAGGTGCTGATGCAGTAGTTATGGTAGAATTTGCAGAAATTAATGGCAATTCGGTAAAACTCTATAAAGCAGTTTCTCCGCATGAAAATATCCAGCCCTGTGGAAACGATATAATGGTTGGGGAACTTATAATGCGAAAAAATACTGTTATTTCTCCAAGAGATATCGGTGCAATATCTGCTGTTGGAAAAAATAAGTTGAAAGTATTTAAAAATCCAAGCATCGGGTTATTATCTACTGGAAATGAACTTATAAACCCTGATGAGAAATTAGAACCTTATAAAATTTATGACGTAAATACCTACACGATAGCATCATCTATTTTACAAAAAGGATGGAATTTTAATTTTTATGGGATTGTAAGGGATAATAAAGAAGATTTAATGGAAAAATTGAAAAAAGCAATGAATGAGGATGTAATCCTGTTAAGTGGCGGAACTTCTGCAGGAGTTGGCGATTTAACGAGTACTGCAATCGAAGAACTCGGCGGGGAAATCTTAGTACACGGAATAAAAATAAAACCTGGAAAACCAACTATTATCGGAAGAATTGGAAAAAAACTGGTTGTGGGGCTTCCAGGATATCCAACATCGTGTTTAACAATTTTTGACGTTTTATTCAATGAAAAAGGAAAAACAATGCGGGCACAGGTCTATAATAGATACATGTCTGCTAAGGGAAGGGAAGAATACCTTCCAGTCTCAATAATTCGTGGAAAAGATGGTTACGGTGCATACCCTGTTTTAAAGGGAAGTGAAGCAATAACTTCGCTTACTTATGCTGATGGATACATTATAATTCCCGAAAACAAGGAAATTGTCGAAGATGAGATATTTGATGTTCACATGTTTGGCGACATTAGAATTGGGCTTAATATTATTGGAAGCCACTGTGTCGGAATTGACAGAATACTAAGGAAAGGTCAGATTCTTGCAAGAACTGTAAATACTGGATCGCTTGGCGGAATAATGGCTGTAAAAAGAAAAGAAGCTGATATTGCAGGAATTCACCTTTTAGACAACAATGGCGAATATAATATATCTTACCTTAAAAAGTACAATGTATCAGATGCTGTTTTAGTCAGGGGATATATCCGTGAACAGGGTTTTATGTTTAAAAAAGAGCTTGGAATAAAATCAATAGATGATTTAATCGAAAAAATTCGAGATTACCGGATAATTAATAGAAATAAAGGTTCTGGAACGAGGATTCTCTTTGATAAATTTTTAAAAGAGAACAATGTCGATAAAAATTCAATTGATGGGTATGATATCGAGGCAAAAACCCATTCTGCAGTTGGGGCAGCGGTTTCGATGGGTAAAGCACAGATTGGTCTTGGAATAAGTACGATTTCTGACCACTACGGTCTTGAATTTATCCCTATTGCAGATGAATATTACGATCTTTTAATACCTAAAGAGAAATTGTACGACGAAGACATAATTAAATTTATAGAAACACTCAAAAAAGAAGAACTTCCGTTTAAAAAGTCAAAAGATACTGGAAAAATAATTTATGAATGTTAAATATTCTTTTTTTAATTTTTAACAGCGTTTTTCGTATTTTTTAGTTATTTAATTAACATAAAAATCTAATCCGAGAATATTTATAATTGATGACACAAAATTTTTAACAGTAGTATTTTCCAAAAATTATTCCAATTTATAAATTAATCGATAAAAAGGCGATATAATAAAATAAATGGCTTATTTTAGTTTTTATATTATAAGGGGGGATTTAAATTGAAACTAACGCTTGAAGAGGGGACTTCATTAGTCGGTTATGTTAGAAATGTTATAAAACAGTATTTAAAAGGCGAAGAACCAGATATCCAAAAATATCCTGATAAATTTAACAATGTTTTTGGAGTATTTGTATCGCTTCATACGCATCCTGAACACGATTTAAGAGGATGTATTGGAATTCCTGAGCCAGCAATGTCACTAATCGATGCAATAAAAGAAACATCGATAAGTGCAGCGGTTCATGATCCTAGATTCCAGCCATTAAAACATTCTGAACTTAAAAATACGATTATAGAAGTTAGTGTTTTAACACCGCCTGAAGATGTTGAAGTCGAAGATTCGATGGAATATCTAGAAAAACTTGAAGTTGGACGGGATGGACTTATCATCGAATTTGGGCCATACCGGGGGCTGTTACTTCCACAGGTGGCTACAGAATATAATTGGGATACAAAACAGTTTTTATCCAATCTCTGTTTAAAAGCAGGGCTTCCCACAACTGCCTGGATCGAATATGACGTTAAAATAAAGTCTTTCCAAGCACAGGTGTTTGAAGAACTTATTCCAAATGGTCCTGTAGTTGAAAAATCAACGTATACTGGATGTTAACCAATACTTTTTTTAATTTTGTTAAATATATTAAATGTAAAACTTTTTTTAAGTGATTTTTATGGATATACTCCCGATTGAAGACATTTCTAAATTTAACCAGATAACTGGAAAAATAAAAGAAAAAATAGAAAATTGTGACGGATTAATAAGAATCGTTACACATCACGATCCCGATGGGCTGACCGCGGGTTCAATAATGTTGAAAACACTTCTAAGGCTAAATAAAAATGTGCACATGACTATTTTGGAGCATTTATCAAAAGAATCAGTCGAAGAACTTTCAAAAGAAAGCGATAAAATGTTTATATTTTGTGACATGGGAAGCGGTCAGATTAACCTGATAAATAAGTTTCAATTCAATGCAGTAATTCTGGACCACCACCCGCCAGAAGTTGCAGAAACCGAGATTGGGAATATTTTACAGTTAAATCCTCATTTATTTGGGGCAAACGGTGCAAAAGAAATTTCTGCAAGTGGTGTTTGTTATTTAATTGCAAGATTGTTTGAATATTATGATTTAGCAACTGTTGCAATTGTTGGAGCAATTGGGGACATGCAGCATCTGCCATTTATTGGATTAAATAAATATATTTTAAATGAAGCTAGAAAATACCGTTATTTGAGCGTTATAAAAGATATTGTCTATAATTGTTACAATTTACCAATTTCAAGTTCAATATATTACTCAACCCAGCCTTATATTCGAGAATTGGATAGTATTGATAAAATAAAAGAAATTCTTGAAGAATTAGGTATAAATCCTGAAAAAAAAGGAATAACTGTGGCTGAAAAAGAAAATTTGCTCGAATATTTCAAAAGTTTTAACAAAAATAACGAATTAATTGCTGATCGGTACGAAATAAATCATAAATTAAACGATGCGTTTTATCTTTCCGAAGTTTTAAATGCTTGCGGTAGAAAAGAGATGACCTCAGTAGGAATTGGAATTTTGCTTGGAGATGATGAATGCATCAGACAGGGCGAGAATTTATACAAAAAATATAAAGACGAACTAATCGAAGAATTAAAAAATGTAAAACTAACCTCGATGGAAAATATTGAATATTTTATCGGGGAAAAGGGAAAAACTGGCATAATATCAGCTTTAATGGTAAAAGATAAGCCCGTACTTGGATTTAATGAGCAGGGCGAAATTTATAAGGTTTCTTCGAGAGGCAGTAAAGAACTTGTTGAATGCGGGTTAAATCTTTCTGAGGCAATGGCAGTTTCAAAAGAATTTGGTGGAGATGGTGGTGGACACAATATCGCATCAGGTGCTGCGATTCAGAAAAACTACATGAATGAATTTTTGGAAAAAGTTAACGAAATTGTAGGCGAACAGTTGAAAAAATAAACTTTTAAAGGATACCTGATTAAAAGTATAAATAACGGGATATAATATATTATTAGCCAAAAATTGGGGGATATCATGAGAGCCTTCAAAGTAAAAAGAGATACCAATGAAACAAAAATACAGCTTGAATTAAACATTGACGGGACAGGAAAATATTCAATAACTACCGGAGTTCCTTTTTTTGACCATGTTTTATCGTCATTTGCTAAACACGGTTCATTTGATTTAAAATTGGATGTTTTAGGGGATTTAGAGATCGATGACCACCACACTGTAGAAGATGTCGGTATTGTTTTAGGTAAAGCATTTGAAAACATGGAAAAGAAGAACATCAAAAGATTTGGGTGGGCAATAATTCCAATGGATGAGGCAAAAGCAACAGTATCTATTGATATTGGCGGAAGGCCATTTGTTGTTGGAAATTATGTTCCAAACACTGAAAGAATAGGCAGTTTTTCAACTGAAAATGTGGTACACTTCTTTGAATCATTCTCAAACAATGCAAAAATAAATTTACATTTCGAAGTAACTGGTGAAAACGAACACCACAAAGTAGAAGCTCTCTTTAAGGCATTCGGTGTTGCAATGGATATGGCAACGCAAATAGACGAAAGAAAAGGAATTGTAAGTACAAAAGGCGTAATTTAAGAGGATAAAATGAAAAGGAATAAAAAAATAGCACTTGTATCACACTGTATTTTAAACGCCAATTCAAAAGTTGAAGGCTTATCCGAATACGGCGGTATGTTAAAAGACGTTATGAATTATTTAATGGATGAAGGTTATGGAATTATTCAAATGCCCTGTCCTGAAATGGCAATTTATGGAATAAAAAGATGGGGCCATGTAAAAGAACAGTTTGATACCCCCCATTTTAGAAATGTAAGCCGGAAATTATTTCAACCAATTTTAGAACAGGTTCAAGATTATATAAAAAATGGCTATGAAGTACCACTATTAATTGGAATTGATAAAAGTCCAAGTTGTGGGATAAATGAAACCTGTTCTTCAAAAGAATGGGGCGGGTATTCTAGCAATGGAAATATGGCCGAAAAAGTTGAAAAATTAGAAATGATTCCTGAAAAAGGGATATTTATGGATGAAATTTTAAAAATACTCAATGAGAATGAAATAACAATCAAATGTGTTGCAATTGATGAAGAAAATATCGAAAATTCCCTTGAATATTTAAAAAGATTTATTTAATTCTTTTTTAATTTTTTATAAATTTAGTTTTCTGCTCATTTTTCAGTATATTGGCTATTAGTAAAATTAATGTATTAATTAAATATTAGCTAATTTTTCAACAATTAATATATATTTTAATAGACAATTTAGAATGAATATTCTTAAAAGAACATTTGGTGAAGTTTACATGAATAATAAAGTACTAATATTGATTATAGGGCTTATTGGGGCAGTTTTAGCGTTTTCAGGTTGTGTTTCCAATTCTGAAGCTCAAACTACTGAAGATAATTCTTGGAAAAATGTTGAAGAAAGTGGTGTATTAAAAGTAGGACTTTGTGCAGCATGGCCACCATTTGAATCAAGAAATGAAAAAACTGGCGAAATCGAAGGTTTTGATGTAGACCTTGCAAATGCTCTTGGTGAAGAACTAGGAATTGAAGTTGAAATTGTTGATGCAGAATGGCAAGCACTTTTAGGCGGGCTTTCAAAAGGAGATTATGATACATTAATCACTTGCATGTCTAAAAAAGAAGCATCTGTTGAAAATGTAGAAATGAGTGACGTTTACTACGAATTAAATGATGTAATTGTTGTAAGAAATGATAACAATGAAATAAACAATGTTTCAGATTTATCTGGAAAAATAGTTGGGGTACAGCTTGGTTCAGGCAGTGAACAGGCAGTTGATGCACTTTTGGGAATAAAAGAAATAAAAAGATATAACTACAATCCTGAAGCAATGATTGATCTTCAAAATAACAGATCTGACGCAGTTGTTGTTGGATATACTTACGTATTATCTGAAATTTCAAAATATCCTGATTTAAAAGTTCTCGATACTCCAATGTCTTCTGCAGAAATTGTAATGGTTCAAAAAGAAGGTGCAAAAGAACTAACTGTTAAATTAAATGAAGCACTTTCAAAAATAAAAGAAAATGGAAAATACGATGAAATCCAAGACAAATGGTTGAGTTTAGAATAATTTTCTAAACTTTTAAACTAATTTTGGTGTTTTTATGAAATTTTACATTGTTTTTGACAATATTCCTTTCATTATCGATGCAGTTTTTGTTACTCTAAAAATAACGATAATGTCTTTTTTGCTGTCTGTTATTATCGCAGTTTTAGTTGGTTCCATACGAGCAATGAATTTTTCAAAAACCTTAGACCTAGTTTTAATGGCTTATGTCGAAGTTTTTAGGGGAACTCCTCTTTTAATCCAGCTGTTTTTTATATATTATGGGCTTCCATCGGTTGGAATTACAATGTCAGGCACTTTTGCAGCAGTTCTTGGACTCTCCTTAAATGGCGGAGCATATATTTCAGAGATAATAAGGGCTGCGATACAGTCAGTTCCAGTAGGCCAGTTTGAGGCCGCAGAATCACTTGGAATGGGCAAAATTGAAAGTATGGTTTATATTGTACTTCCACAAGCTTTCAGGATAACTATCCCGCCTCTTGTAAATTCATTTTCGTCAATTTTAAAAGAAAGTTCGTTAATATCTGTTCTTGCCATTACCGAACTCACACGAATAGGGCAGTTAATTTATACAAGAACATCGAGACCTTTTGAGATATACTTAACAATAGGACTTATTTATTTATTATTGGTGTCAATAATCTCGATAAGCTCGTGGAAAATTGAAAAAAAGCTAAATGGCGCTTTTGAAAGATAATTTTTATGTAACTTAGCAATATTTATATACATAAAGCGATTTATCAATAGTTCTTAAAGATATTCGCGAGTTATACAATGAACAAAGTAAAAGGAACTGCATATACAATTTATTCATCCGTTGCATTTGGTATAATGCCTTTTTTGACTAAATTTGCATATGACGGCGGAGCAAATGCAGTTACTACACTAATGTTTCGTTTTTTGATTGCAGGATTAATTTTATACGTATTTTTAAAATTTAAAAAAATAAGTTTAAAAATTTCAGGGCACAATTTTGTAGAAATTTTATTTTATGGCGCATTTTTGTACGCTTTAAACACGGTATTCCTTTATGAAGCTTATAATTATATACCGACAGGCATTGCAACTACACTTCACTTTATATACCCTGTAACGGTTACATTATTAATGATAAGTATTTTTAATGAAAATTTAGGGATTAATAAGGTTTTGGCACTTATTTTTTCATTTTTGGGAATGTACTGTCTTTTGGGTGGAAACTGTACCGGTTTTGATATTTATGGGGTGTTACTTGCAGCAGGATCGGGTTTAGTTTATGCAGGATACATTGTTTCTGCTGGAAAATGCAAATATTCAAAAATAGACTCTTATGTAACTATATTTTATTTATCGATTCTTTCTTCAGTTTTACTTTTTATTTACGGCCTATTTACAAATAATTTAACATTAAACATGGCATTTTCAAGTTACGCATCGATTGGAATTATTTCGATATTTTGCACGGTTTTGGCACTGATTGCATTTTTAGAAGGAATAAAATTGATAGGTCCGTCAAATACCGCGATATTGAGCACACTAGAACCAATTGTAAGTATAATTCTTGGTATACTGTTATTAAATGAAGTATTGAGCTTTAAAATTGGTTTAGGAAGTATTTTAGTTTTAATTTCGGTAATAATTGTTACAATCGAAAAAAGTAAAGTTTCTGATACAGTTAAAAATTAAAAAATAAAAAGTAAACTTAAATTAATGTTCAAAAATGTATTTTAATACTGCTTTTTGAGCGTGCAACCTGTTTTCAGCTTGATCAAATACTTTTGAATGTTTTCCATCGATTACTTCATCAGTAATTTCTAATCCCCTGTTTGCAGGAAGGCAGTGGAGTACTATTGCATCTTTTTTTGCTTTTGATAAAATTTCAGCATTTATCTGGAATTTTGGGAATATTTTTAATATTTCATCCATCTGTTTATTTTTGTCACTCATACTGATCCATACGTCAGTATATAAAACATCGGCATCTTTTGCAGCAATTTCTGGGTCATCAGTTAATGTTAAACTTCCTTCCCCATATTTTGCAATTATTTCAAGCGCTTTTTTAACGAAAAGTCCGTTTGGTTCATAACTTCTAGGAGTTGCAATAACAACATCCATTCCCAAAATTGCTCCAGCAATCATTAGTGAGTTTGATACGTTGTTTCCATCACCAAAGTATGCTAATTTTAATCCTTTGAAGTTTTTGCCACTTTCTTTCATCGTAAGTAAATCTGCCAATATCTGGCAAGGGTGTGCAAGGTCGCAGAGTGCATTAATTACGGGAACACTCCCATATTCTGCAAGATCTTCCAGTGTTTTGTGATTTTTAACTCTTGCAACGATTGCATCAACAAATCTGCTCATAACTCGTGCAGTGTCAGCAATGCTTTCTTTTTTCCCAAGGTGGATTTCTCCTTCATTCATCATCAAGGAGTGCCCACCAAGTTCATTTACTGCAAGGTCAAAACTCATTCTGGTTCTTGTAGACGGGCTTTCAAAAATCAATGCGATACTCTTATTTTTGAGTATTTCATGCCCGTATCTATTTTTCTTAAAGTATTCAGCATCTTCAATAATTTTTAAAACTTCTTCTCGCTCTAAATTCCAGAGTGTTAATAAATCCATAGTACCACCGCTAATAAAATCAAAACAATCAAAAAATACATGTTGAAGATAAAATTTAATATACATCTTATATTTAAAGTATACCTAAATATTTAGGATATTAAATTCAAGAGTTGAAATGCCATGCATTATTTTTCAGAAAATCCTGATTCAAAACATGATGAGTCTACTATCTCGGGAATGCTTCGGGGAAAAAGATTTTCATTTAAGACGGATAGTGGAGTTTTTTCACCGAAAAAAATTGATAAAGGAACCATAATACTTGTAGAAGAGTTAGAAGTTTCAAAAGACGACGATGTTTTAGATGTTGGATGCGGATACGGAGTTATAGGTATTTCTATTGCAGATGAAGTTAATTCGGTTACAATGACTGATTTAAACAACCGTTCTGTAGGGTTGACGAGAAAAAATATAAAATTAAATGGAAAATCTGAAAAAAATATAGAAGTTTTTCAAGGGGATTTATTTGAAAAAGTAAACAATAAAAAATACAGCGTAATTATATCAAATCCCCCTATAAAAGCAGGAAAAGATTTAATACACAAAATTATTTCAAAAGGACACGATCTTTTAAATGAAAATGGATCAATTTGGGTAGTTATCCAAACAAAACATGGTGCAAAGTCACTTGCTAAATATATGGAAGAAATTTTTGGAAATGTTGAAACAGTTACAATATCTGGCGGATACAGGGTTTTAAAATCCTTAAATGTGAGAAAGGAATAGTTTTGATATAATTTATAGATAATTAACGTTAAAGGGCGATAGTTTGATAGAATACATCATTGGAGTACTCGGATTACTTTTAGCATCAGTTCAGGATTTTAGGAGTCGAGAAATTGAAGACTACATCTGGATTTTTTTAGCAGTATTTGGTGTTTTATTTGCAATTTATACATCATTTACGCTTTCAAATTATTCAATTTTGATAAATTCAATTTCGGGATTTGTAATCTGCTTTATTCTAGGATATATGATGTTTTTATCAGGTATTGGCGGAGGGGATGGAAAAATACTAATCGGGCTTGGTGCATTAGTTCCAAAATTCCAGATGCCAATATACACTTCCCTTGGAACCCTTTTAAACTTAAATTACGTACCAAATTTTCCGATAATGGTTTTCATAAACGGCATATTTTTCATGGTTTTTTTGCCGTTTGTTATTTTATTTAGAAATATTTTGAATGGTGCAAGACCAAAAACCGGTAAAGAAGTTATTTTAATGTTTTTTGGAGAAAAAATGAAAGTTAATGTTGCAAAAGAGCAGAAAAGGTTGATAATGGGCCAAAATGATAAGATAAACTTTTTCCCTACATCTGACGATGAAGACTTTTCAAAATATGATGATGAAGAAGAAATATGGGTTACGCCACAAATTCCACTTATTATTCCAATAACACTATCTTACTTAGTAACTCCAATAATTGGGGATAGGATACTTGATCTTTTAATTCCATTCTAAAAATCGATTTCAATCCCATAAACTTTTTCTACATTTTCTTTATGGATTTTAAAACAAATTTCTTCATCAATTATTTCATTTTCAAGCAACTGTCTAGTTTTTCTTGGAACCGTTTTTATTCCAAGAACAACACCTGGCCTTTTTAAATCGTCAATGTAGTCTGTTTCCATCAAAAATCGATTAGATTTTTCAATTGCAGTATCAACTGGCTTTGAAGCAACGATTGATGGAAAAATTCCAAATTCTTCGCCTTCTAAAACCATGTCTGAAGAGTGATGTTTTATTACTTTTTTTGGAGAAAGTTTTACTGATTTTGCCATTTCTGAAAATTCTTTAAACTGTTCTCTTGATGCACTTTCAGCATGGATTTGAACTGCACAATCGATATCTTTTGCAATTTCCATCGAATAATTTAAAATTTCATTTGAAACATCCCATATTTTTTCTTCAACTTCAAAGTGGGGCCTTCCAACTTCACCCATTCCAATTAAAAACTCATTTTCTAAAACCATATTTTTTGCATAATCAAGTGCATCTATCATGTAATTTTTTGCAGTTTCAAGTTCGATTCCATTTCTGAGCATTACGGTTAATTCAGCAGGATGGACCCCTAAAATTCCAAATGCAATTATTCCATTTTCCCTTACTTTTTCAATTATCGAAAGCATTTCATCCATTGGTTTAGTTAAATTGGTACTAAATGCAGGTTTATTTGGTATAATCATAACCTTACCGCCTGCATTTTTAAAAGTTTTTGCAACTTTTTCTGGCCCAAGACCATTTATCGGGTCGATATGGATGTGATTGTCCGTTATTGGAAGTTCTTTTAAAATATCCATTTTAATCCCCTTTCCAAACGTAAATTGGTTTTCCCTGATAATTTACGAGTTTTAACTCTTCAATTGGCTCTTCACCGCTGAGGGCTTTTATAATTAAATCACAGTTTAATTTTTTGGCAATTTTTAAAATAAATGGTTGAAGATCTCTTGGAGGTCTAAACGAGTAGATTAATCCAATATTTTTGTAAATTTCAAAATTTGGCTCAAATAAATCATCGTAAAATGCATTTAATCCATTATTTTTTGCATCTAAAACTGAATTTTTGTTTATATCTATAACGATCACGTCAAAGCCTGAATCTTTTAATTTTTGGGCATTGTTAAAATAAAATCCTATTCCAAGTTCTGCAATCTTTAGCTTATTATTTTTGAGGTTCTGGTAATTTTCATCTATATATTTAAAAACGGTATCCATTATCTCCCTTTATTTGTAATTTTCTTGAAATTCCTTATTTTTAATAATTCCAAACGTTTCGAGTATCCACAGGATTGTAGCAGATGGAATTATGTCTGTTCCAATCAAAAGTTCTTCAAATCCACCAAAAAATCCTAAAATTGATGAATGGTACAAGTTTCTAATAATTAATGCGTATATTGGAGCCCAAACAAAATCGCCTGATTCTCCAAGTCCTGGGATTAAATATGTAGCCATACCAACAATATCTAATACGATGGAAATCATTAATTTTTTATAATCTGCTTTTACTGAATTATTGCTCATTTTTTCACAAATAATTTAAGAATTGTTATGTTTAATCGTAGACTGAATTTACATTATTTACGTTTTTATAAATTAAGGTATATATGTTTAGATATTGAAGTGAAAAGGAGGGATTTTGGTGGCTATTGTAATGGTTATTGCGCCAGAAAAATTTAGGGATGAAGAACTTTTTGAACCTTTACAGGTATTTCAAAGTAAAAATATCGCTACACAGGTAGTTTCAACAACAACGGGACAGCACAAAGGCGTATTGGGTAGAGTAATGACCACGACAAAAACAATTGGGGAAGTAAATCCAGATGATTTCGATGCAATAGTTATTGTTGGTGGAGGGGGTTCAAGAGATTACCTCTGGAACAACGAAAAATTACTTGAACTTTTAAAAGAATTTAATGCCATGGGAAAAATTACTGCTGCAATCTGTATTTCACCAGCAGTTCTTGCACAGGCGGGACTATTGGCTGGTAAAAAAGCAACAGTGTTCCCTGATGACGAATCTATTGAAGTTTTACAGCAAAATGGGGCAATTTATCTTGATGAAGCTGTAATTTTAGATGGAAACATAATTACTGGACGAAATCCCGACGCAGCAAAAGAATTTGGATTAAAAATTGCAGAAGCGCTTGGAAAATAAGTATTTCTCTTTTTAATTTTTAAATTTAGATTAATAATTAATTATAATTTACGTGAATGACATGGATTTTAAAAAAATAAAGTATCAAAAAATAGGCGACATTTTAATCGTTAAAAAGAATTTAAACGATAACGAAATCGATTATTTAGTAAATAAGACAAAATGTAAAACTATTGTAAAATATAATACATATATCACGGGAGATTTGAGAACTCCAAAAATAAAAGTACTTCATGGATCTGAAACAGAAACAGTAAACAAGGAACATGGCTGTCTCTTTAAAATCGATGTATCAAAAATAATGTGGAGTATGGGAAATTTAGAAGAGCGAAAACGAATAAGTACTCTTTCAAGCAGTGAGGAAGTTGTAGTTGATATGTTTGCAGGGATTGGATACTTTACAATTCCAATTGCAAAATATTCAAACCCTAAAACAATTTATGCTCTTGAATTAAATCCCGATTCTTATTATTACCTTTCTGAAAATATAAAATTAAATAAATTGGACAATGTAGTTCCTATTCTTGGAGATAATCGGGATTTTCCTTTGAAAAATGTTGCAGACCGGATTTCGATGGGATATGTTTTAAAAACGCATAAATTTTTGGATAAGGCTTTTGAAATACTTAAAAGAGATGGTGGAGTAATTCACTACCACGAAACAGTTCACGAAAATATTTTAGAATCCCGCCCGATCGAGCGTTTAAAATACCATGCAGAAAAGAACGGCTATAAATTGGATGAATATAAGATTAATAAAATAAAAAAGTATTCTCCGGGAGTCTGGCACGTTGTAGTTGATGCAAAATTTTCAAAAAAGTAAAAAATAAAAATTTATTTTGTTCCTGAAATATTGCATTCTGGACAGCTAAGGCTATTTTCATCGTATTTTAGTATATTATTTACTTTTTGGAGTGCACGGGTGGATTTTGAAAGAACTGCGGCATTAGATAGGGATCCAGCAATTAAAACCGCAGTCATGATTTGTTCTTCACTTATTCCCATTTTTTTAGCAGCTTCGATATGAAATTCGATGCAGTGTTCACATCCAAGAGCGGAAACAACTGCAATAGAAATCAATTCGGCGGTTTTTGAGTCAATATGTTTGTAATCATCAACGACGGCCTCGTCATAGTTGATTTTTGATTCCAAAAGTTTTGGATTATTTTTCATTTTTTCAATAATGTATGGCACTTTTCCATATCTTTTTTCAACGATTTCCATTAATTCGCATAATTTTTCATCAGAAATTGAACTTTTTTTATTCATAATATACACCATAGTTCTTTTAAAAGTAATCTACTCTTTAATATCACTTTAAAATTCTTAAAGATTTACCTTAAGTTATTCCTTATAATTTCACCAATATCTATTTTTTTGTTTAAATTCTAATTTTAAGAGTCTTTACAGGCATCAAAATAATCAATTACTCTTTATTTCCCCATTAAAAAGAAAATTATATAAATAATCATCAATAAATTGGATAACTTAAATATATGGCTAAACGGAGGGATCATTATAACAACCCTAAAAAAACTCATAATGTTAACGATACTAATTTCATTTATTGGTTTTGTTTCAGCAGAAACCGTTCCAATAGATTACAATATAAATAATTCTAATTACGATACGGCAAAAATGATATCTGAGCCGGGAATATATAATTTAACTGAAGATATTACAAATTTAGGTGGAATAGAAATCAATTCAGACAATGTAACGCTGAATGGACAGGGGTACTTTTTAAATGTTACATCAAATAACGGAATACAGGCATCAGGTCACAAAAATATCACAATTACAAATGTTAATTTATATGCGTCTGGTGAAAATGCCTCTGCAATAAATATAACGGGGGCAGATATTACAATTTTTGCAAATACAATCTCATCAAATATTGGTGATGGAATTTGTATTAACGAAAATTCTGAAAATATCACAATTTCGGGAAATACAATCACTGCAGGCTACAATGGAATAGAAATTGACGGAAACAATTCTGTAATAACTGGAAATACAATCACAAACTTATTAAATTACTGGGGAATTTCTATTGGGGCAAACAACTGTTTGGTAGCTAACAATGTCATAAATTCGAATTATTCTATTAATATGGATGGATACAACTTAACCGTTGAAAATAACGCGTTAACGTCAGGAATTCATTGTTACTACGTTTCAATATATTCAAATACACTTTCTGGAAATACTATAAATGGTAAAAAACTTTATTTTTATAAAAATATGGAAAATATTGGCGAAATTCCAAGCGATGCAGGACAGGTTATACTTGTAAACTGTACAAACGCCCAGATTTCAAATATAAACTTTAATGAAAAAGCAATAGCGATTAGTATTGCGGATTCAACAGGAGTTTTTGTTGAGAACTGTACAATAAACCCGAACATTATTTATGAGAATTACGTATCCATTTACAATTCTGAAAACTGTGAATTTACAGGAAATACTTTCAAAGTGTCAGAAAGTAGTCTTGTTTACGGAATTTCTGCATTAGATGTGGACAACATTACTATTTCAAAAAATAAATTTGAAGGAATAGCTGTGCCAGGATATGGGGTAAACTTTACAAATTCAAGAATATTTAAGAATATTTTTGAAAATGTATCTCTAGCACCGCTGGCTTTTGATTACAACTGTTCTGGAACTTACGTTTATTTAAATAATTTTATAAATTGTAGTTGGAATAGGGGTATAAATGAAAGTATTACATTAAACAGTCCTCTCAATGTTTCATACACTTACAATGGAACAACTTACAGTACAATTGCTGGAAACTACTGGTCCGACTACAACGAAACTAACGCAAACGTTAATGAAGGAATCTGGAGTATTCCTTACATAATAACAGATTCAGTAAACGATTCATATCCACTTGCAAAACCATTTAGTATGGTGGATGAAAATGGAATAATCCACATAACTTTGGATGATGTTGATAGTGAAAATGGATATGTAATAACAAAACCTGGAACTTACGTGTTAGATGAAAATATAACAAATGGCGGCAGTATCTTAATCGATTCAAGCAATGTGACGTTTGATGGAAACGGCCATTTTATAACTAATTCTGAAAGTTACGCAGTTTATTCGAATACTGAAATGTTTGAAAACGTAACTGTTAAAAATGTAATAACTTTGAGCAGTATTTACATAAAAGCTTCAAATTCAAATGTATCTTCAAATACTGCATACAATGTCGAAATTAACGGTAATTACAACACAATATCTTCAAACATTGTAAAATCCACAATGTATGTTAATAGGTATTTCCCTTGGGGATTGAATAATACAATTTCTAATAACACTGCATATTTAATTCTTTACTGGGGATACGACTCCAAAATTTATTCCAATGCCGTAGATTATGCCCTAGCAAGTTATGGAAACAATAATAATATCTCTTCAAACGTTATAGGTTCAGAATCAACTCATGGCGATAATAGTATTGAAAGTTATGGGGATAATAATTCAATTTCATCCAATAATGTAGATTATATGATATATCTAAAAGGAAATTACAACACAATATCTTCAAACATTGTCCAAGATCATATCTCAGCAGGGGGGGGCTATAACACAATATCTTCAAACATTGTCCAAGATCATATCTGGACCCGCGGACAGTACACGTTAATTTCTTCAAACACTGTGATAAATGCAAGCTACTATGCAATTGACCCTAATGGGGACTATGATTACGGAATAGATGCATATGCAACAGTATTTAACAATACCGTTCTTGCAAGTAAAGTGGGAATATGGCTTGACAACTACTGCGAAGGATATTCAAATATCACCCAAAATACGGTTTATGCAGACGACTACCCAATTATTATTGGAGATAATATCACAGGATGTAATATTTACTTAAATAACTTTATTCACACTGGAAATTCGACAGATATTTCAGGAATAATGCCAAACACAACTGTAAACAACAGTTTAGTAAGTCCTTTTGAAATTGAATATAATTACAATGGAAATACTTACAGCAACATCCTTGGAAACTACTGGTCTGATTACAGCGGAACAGATACGGATGGAAACGGAATTGGGGACACTTACTACATTTACGGATGTGACTATGAAAGAACCTATGGTGAAGATTATTATGATATCGATTATTTGGAAAATGATACTGCCCCATTAATCGACATGTGGAATGGAAACGAAATTGGAAACTACGTTGCAACATCAAGATCATCCGGTGGCAGTGGCGGAAGAAGCTACGATTCAGACATTTCAGATGAAATCGAATCAAAAGTAATTAAAAACTTCGTTTCAAGTGCATCTGTTATATATGGAAACGAAATCGATCAGCAATATGCTGAAGAATTAAGAGAAAAAATACAAAATGCAAACGGTTACAAAATTTCTGGAAATGCAGTAATTGTTGGTGGACCGTTATCAAACGGCTTTGCTAGAGAATACAACGACCAGTTTGAAATGCCAATTTCAAATGACTACCCTGGAGAAAATAAAGGAATAATTCAGGTATTAAAAGTTCAAGACAACACTGGAAAAATTGTTCAAAGCTACACAATTGTATATATTGCAGGAAGTGATAGACTTGGAACACAAGCTGCTTTAGAATACTTTAAAACTTTGGATGAGTTGCCAGAAGGACCAATCATGGTCGAATGGACAGAAAATGGACATAAAGTTGTTGAATAACTTATTAAAAAAAATAAAATTTCTTTTTTTCTGATTTTTAAATTGAATTTAAAAAAAATTTAAATAAATTTCATTAAAATTTCAATCAGCGTTTCCGTAATGTATTCTGAAAATTGAAACGCTAAATACGCTAAAATAATAAGCGTTCCTGGAAACACGTAGTATTCAACTACTCGATCATGCAAGATCTTAATTTTCTGTTTTTTCGACCTTAATTTCTTTTGCAATTTCTCTACAATTTCTCGTTTTTCAGAGTTGGTTCTTTTTCGATCTTTTAAAACTCTTGAAACTTCTTCACTTATAAGGTATGATTCATTTTTTAATTCAAGATATTCTGATAGTGCCCCCATAATTTACCCCGGCATAATTTTAATTTTGACATATAATTATTTTTTTTTAAATAATATATACATATTACGGGAATATTTAAAAAAACAACGATTTTAACGGGGCAATTTCCTAAAAACAGTTATATCGGGGATAAATATTGAAAAAGCCTATTTATTTTTTCAGCAGCACTACGGGTTCAAGAGTTCCATCTATTAAGCTATCAAAGTTAATTTTTCCTAACCATCCGGATTTATCAAATACGTTGCAAATACTTATGCCTATAACCATTTTGGGATTCAAATTCTTAATTAATCCAGTTATTTCTTCAATCGTGGCTTTTGAATGCTTTGTTGCAATTCCGCCCAGTATTACTAAAATATCCGGATTATCTAGATTTTTTTTATTTTCGAGTCCAAAAAACCGGTATCCAATATCTGTAAGTTCATATTCTACAGAATTTTCAATTTCAGCATCAGGTATAAAGTACTGATTTTTTACGGTATCTCTAATTGAATATCCAAAAAGTTGGGCCATTGAAAAACAAACTCCCCTTGAACCAAGATAAACTATTTTTTCAGCCTTTTTAGACTCAACTTCTAATTTAAATTCTCCAACAAAAAATGAAAGACATTTTCCAGAGTTTACTGTTTTCATGAGTTATCCCTCAAAAAAAATATCTGTATTTTAAAATAGTTAAATTTTTAGAATTTAAAAAAATTTATAAAAATTCAAATCCAAAATCATTTCTTTTAAATTTTAAACAGGATTCCACTTCAAATTTTATATCTTTTTCAAGCGCATTATCTATCAAAAGCTTTCCAATTGATGGTTTTGATTTAATTCCGCAGATCGAGGTTGTAATTCTTGGATTTACTTCTAGAATTGATATTTCTTCCCCCTTAATCATTAAATCTACGCCAACGTATCCATTAATCCCTTCGATTTTTTTAAGGGTTTTTTTGCACTCAATAATTGCTTTTTCTTTTAAGGTATGTTCAATATTTATTTCTCCCCCGCAGTATCTCTCTTCAATGTACTGCTTATTCATGCATACCGGGTAAAATTTTTTATTTTTTGCAATAAAAATGACTGAATATGGTTCGCCTTCAATAAATTCCTGAACAATGTAGTTTTCATCAAAAGTGTCGTGAGTACTGTCGCATCCAAGCCTGTTTTTGATAACGTATTTTTTAACAGGAAATGTTTTTGGAGTATTTACTGCATTTTTAATCGCTTCGTATGTTAGAAATTTGTCTCCTGCAATTTTTACGCCTGATTTTTCGCAACCTAAATTTAAACAACCGCTTTCTTCGATTAATTCGGTTAAATTGTATAATATGAGGTCTTCTTCTGGAGCAATTGCAAGTGCAAAATCTGAATCATTTAGGCCTTCCTTAAACGAATTTATGTAATTGTTAGATACAATTATTTCTAAATTGTTTATTTCATTGTATTTTGGATATTTCTTAGCTATTTTTTCACACAGGACTGTTTTAACAGTATATTTCTCATCCAAAAATTGATTTAATAAAATATCAAACATTAATTTACCTTCAGCAAGGAGTTCATCGGGTACGAGACCTGTTCCAACCGTAAATTCAAAGAGAAATATTTTTTTGTTGTTCAAGTTTTTCACTCTTTAAAATTTATTTCAAATATTTTATAATTTCTTCTGCACCTTCAGTAGGTTCTACAAGACCGCTGTAAACACCTGAAACGATCTGTTTTATTTTAAATGTTTTCGTTATTTTGTTTCGTTTACATGATTGTATCAACAGTGGACAATCTAAACTTCTACCTTTGTGTATCAACGAGTTTAACTTAATTGGAAACATTTTTAAAAAATTTAGTATGTGAATACCATTCCTAAATTCATAATCACTGCTTAAATGATTGAATAGTACAACTTCAATATTTTTATTTTTTGCATAATTAACCATTTCAGAAATTAAATCATTGCATATGATTTCACAGGGGTTTTTTGATATTGCATCAGTTATCTGTTCACCATTTAATTGATAAGGGCTTAAAAATTCATATTTTAGATTTTTATCTTTAAAAACCCGTTCAATTCTGTTTCTATTTTTATGAGGCAATAGTGCAGTTCCAAGGTCAAAAGTTATGAAAATTGGGTTAAAATATTCATTTATAAAATCAATCGATGAAAGATCATATTCACATTGTATAATTACTAAAGCATCTTTTTTGGACGAAATATCCAAACCTTTTTCTCTTAAATGGGATATTGAGTTTTCAATAGCGTCGAGTTCTTTTTTTCTATCGATATAACTTTCTACTCGAATAATTAAATTTTCTTTAAAAGAACCGTTCAATTTTTCCCTTAATTTTCCAACGACCCATCCGCCAGGCCCTATTAATAACGATTTATCTGTTCTCGTGGGTGTATATATCATTAAAATTAAATTTTTACTATTTTCTGAATCCATTTTAAATTCAAAGTCTGAAATGGTGATTTCTGAGGTAGTAAGTTCAAGTTCCAATCTTATTTTTGCAACTATTCTGTAAATTTCTGATAAAAATTCTTCTTTTGATTTATCGACATACTGCATAATCTTAACCATAAATCTAAAATTAATAAAAAAGATATAAATTATAAGTCTTCTTTTTCCTTTTTCAAGAGTTCAACTGCAAGTTCAGTTAATTTAAACTTCTGTATTTTGCCGCTCGCGGTCATTGGGAATTCTTCTACCACGAACACGTGTTTTGGAACTTTATATCTTGCAATTTTTTCAAGTGCAAAGTCCCTGACATCTTCTTCTTTAATTTCGTATCCTTCTTTAGGGATTACAAATGCACCAACAATTTCACCGTATTTTTCATCAGGGATTCCAACAACTTGTGCATCATTAATTCCAGGCAGGGTATATAAAAATTCCTCAATTTCTCGAGGGTATATATTTTCTCCACCACGAATAATCATGTCTTTTATTCTTCCAACGATTTTATAGTATCCATCTTCGTCTTCAACCGCTAAATCTCCGCTGTGAAGCCATCCATCTTTTTCAATGACTTCAGCAGTTTTTTCAGGCATTTTGTAATATCCTTTCATTACATTATAGCCCCTACAGCAGATTTCTCCAACGTTTCCAGGAGCAAGTGTTTTTCCAGTTTCAGGATCTATTATTTTTACTTCACAGTGCGGCATTGCTTTTCCAACTGATTCAACCCGTTTTTCAAAGGGATCGTCAACACTGGTCATTGTAAACACTGGTGACGCTTCTGTAAGGCCATAAGAAATAGTAATTTCATGCATGTACATGTCAGACATTACTTTTTTCATTGCTTCAATCGGGCAGGTTGATCCAGCCATAATACCCGTTCTAAGTGATGAAAGATCAAACATTTCAAACATTGGGTGTGAAAATTCAGCAATAAACATTGTAGGAACTCCATAAACTGCAGTACATTTTTCTTTTTGTATTGCTGCAAGTACAAGTAATGGATCAAATATTTCAAGCATTACAAGAGTTCCACCATGAGTTAAAAGTGCAAGTACGCCCAAAACTATTCCAAAACAGTGAAAAAGAGGTACTGGTAAACATAATCGCTCTTCTTCTGTAAATTTCTGTTTTTCGCCGATGTAATACCCGTTATTTAGTATATTTTTATGTGTAAGCATCACACCTTTTGGAAAACCCGTGGTTCCAGAAGTATACTGCATATTTATTACATCATCAGAATCCAGACCTTTTTTAGCTTCAATCAGCTTTTCATCAGAAACGTACTTTCCTAAAAGCATGAGTTCATTTGTATTGTACATTCCGCGGTGTTTTTCTTGCCCAACGTAGATTACGTTTTTTAGGTATGGGAATTCTTCACTATTTAATTTTCCTCTTTGACTCGTTTTTAATTCTGGAACGAGTTCATAGAGTATCTCGAGGTAATTTACATCCCTAAAACTATCAATAATTGCAAGGGCTTTCATATCAGACTGTTTCATAACGTATGCAAGCTCGTGGCTTTTATATGCAGTGTTTACTGTTACTAAAACAACGCCTATTTTTGCAGTTGCAAACATGAATGTAAGCCAGTCTGGAACATTTCTCGCCCATATTCCGATATGATCTCCTTTTTTAATTCCTATTTCTAAGAGGCCTTTTGCAAGGAGATCTGTTCTTTCGTCGAATTCTTTGTATGTAAATCTGAGATTTCTATCAGGATATACTAGAAATTCCCTGTCTGGATCTTTTTGAGCTTGCTTTTCAAAGAATTCTCCGATAGTATTATTTGTAAAAAGCATAATTTACCTCGCACGTACAATTAATCGATTCCTTCGATGAAATGTTCTTTTAACTTTTCTTTGATGGAATCTGGTATTGGGACTGATTTTTGATTTACAAAATCATAGTGAACAGCAACCGCTTTTCCTTTTACTGCCAATTTGCCATTCTGCCATGCTTCTTGGTACATTGTAAATGACGAGTTTCCAATTTTTGAAATGTAAGATCTAATTTCAACATCCATTCCAAGGTACATCTGTCCTACGAAGTCGAATTCTGTTCTTACCATAATTAAATTCCATTTTTCGTAGCTTAAATCGAAATCTGGTACGAATATTTCAAATAATGGATTTCTAGCCTGTTCAAACCAAATTGCAGGCACGATGTTGTTTACATGTTTTAACCCATCAACATCGCCAAATCGGGGGGTTACAGTTGTTTTAAACATTTTTTATCACGATTTTTAAAGATTAGAATGGTGAGTATATTACTGCAAGAATTTTTGCAACATCTTTTCCAAATGCATGTAAGTCATGTGGAACTATTGAATCATAGTATATGCTGTCGCCCTTTTTAAGCATGTATTTTTCCTGACCATACATAACTTCGATTTCTCCATCCATTACATATATGAATTCTTCTCCTTCATGCGAAGAAAGTTTGTATTCATTAGATTCGATTGGATAAACGTCTATTAGGAATGGTTCCATATGCCTATCTTGTTTTTCAGCAGCAAGTGCATAAAAATCTAATTTACTATCTTTGGTTCCATCTAATTTTCCTGAAAATCTGACGATACTATCTGAACTTCCAGATCTGGTTAATACGGGTCCGTTCTGAGGAGCATCGTCTAAAAATGTACCGAGTCTAACTCCAAGAGCTCTTGCAATTTTGAAAAGAGGGGTTAATGACGGAATTAAATCTCCATTTTCAAGGTTTTCGATGAGTTTTACGCTACTATTACTCTCTTGTGCAAGTTCTTCGATGGACATGTTCTGTCCTTCTCGCATCTGTTTAATTTTAATGCCAACGTGGTTTTTTTCAGTTATTTTATCCCCTATTTAATATTTTTTAAGAAGTACGGGTGTTACACCCCATACTTTTCATCATAATTATGGATTTAAGTTTTAAAAAATTATCGTTGAATGGAAAAAATTTATAATTTAAAAAAGTTAAAAACAGCAAAAATTAAAAATGTTTTAAATAAGATTTATGAGAGATAATACTGCACTTTCCGTACTGTATCTGTCGCCACCTGCAATTACAAGGACATTATTTCCATTTGCAGCACCTTCAATTAATGAGGCTGTTGCAGGGCTCTCATTGTCGATATAAATTTTACCTTCGTTTTGTAATTCTTTTGTTAGTTTGTTTGCAACGGGGCCGCCGATCAATATTAAATTTTTATCCGCTTCATCAAGTTTAATTTCGTCATCCATAATTATTTTTGGAACTTCTCCAGATTTTGAAATCACAGTTCCGCCGGTTGATCCTGTTGTTACTGTTCTTTCTGCTTTAAATTCAGCAACCATTTTATCAAGATCATCTTCGTCATCAAATACCAAATTTACATAATCTGCAATTTTGATTCTGTCGCCGTCATTTATTCCTTCAATATCGCTTCCAGCGTATACAAGTGCAATTCCAACGGTATTATCTTCATAAGTTTTTAAAAAGTCGATAGTTCCGCCCGTGTTGGTAACTGCTCGTACTTCCCAGTTATTCACGTACTCTTCTCCAAGTTCTAATTCAGTCAACGATCTACATATTGTGATATCTGCGTAGCCAGTATCTGCAGCTGCATTTGTCCATACGTCATGAACTGTAACTCCAAGGTCTCCTGCAATAACTGAAAATGATTTATCTGAACGTAAAATTTCAGTATGTTCTTCAATTATGTTTCCATTTCTCAATATCGAAATTTCAACGCTGTATTCATCTCCACTTTCTAAAATTTCCCCCAAAACGATTTGGTAATCTCCGGAACTTATATAATTGCCCTGTTCAAGCGTTCCGTCATATGATGCCGTTCCAAGGTATATTATATTATCATCTTCATTAATTTGCACGATGCGGTATTTTTTACCTAAAAATGGGATTTCGTAACCTTCTTTTAAATCTTTAGTTAGTTTAAAAGCAGAAACCTGGTTTGGATATACTATTGATGCATAAACCATGTCTTTTCCAATATCATAGTTTTGGGAACCCGCATTTTTGTTTGAATCGGTAATTCTTACAAAAACTATTTCTGCAGCATCGTCATCAGATTCAAAATGATTTTCCGGATCTATATCCCCGACTTCAAGTAAATATCCAAAATTTCCTAACGATTTGGTTTGATCTGCTTCTGAAAATCCAGAATACGAAAAAGAGTTTCCTTCGTCATCATCAAAATGGTCTGCATAGTCATCATCTGCGGAAGTAACAAGAATCCATGATTTTTCAGTACCTGCGCTGTCTAATTTATCAGTTCCATCCAGTAAATCAATACTTTCAGATTCCCCAATAATTTGATATTCTACTGTAGATTCATCCTCGATAATCGTTTCAGAGTATGTAAGCGTTCCTATTTTTGCAGAAATTTTGTTTGCAGAGGTTACATCAAGTGCAGCTGCGTTTTCACCAACTACAATATAAACTTCAGGGTTTCCATTCTTTATTAAATCATCATCTATAAAATCATTGATATTTCCGTATTTTTCCAAGGCGTAAGCTGCCGTGATGGAGGCAGATAATACTGTACTTCCAACTAAAATACATCCTATTTTTTTTAGAATTGATTTCATAGCTTTCACCCATTCGCTTCATAATAATATATTTTAGTTCTGTCGATAAATACTCTACTATTGTGGCTTAAACTTAATCAGAGAATTTTTCAATCAATTTGTGGTGTTTTGGATATTTTTTTAGTAATTCGTTTTTTGAAGCAAGTTCAAAATCTTCAAAATCAAAACCTGGGGATACCGTGCATCCAACGATTACGAATGAGTTTTTTTCAGTAATTTCTGCTGCAAAATATGAATTTTTAGGAATGATTACTTGAAAATTTTCATTTTTTTCAAGATTAGACCCTAATTTTTTTAAGCTATAATTTCCGAAATTATCGATAATATGAATAATTACTGAATTTCCAAAATAGTAGTGCCATATTTCATCAGATTTTAAGCGGTGAAATTTTGAAACATCGTTTCCATTTAAAAGGTAATAAATTGAAGTAGAATAAAACCGGTCTGAATTATACCTTTCAGGTAGATTACTTTTGTTAACCATTTCGTCTGATTGGTAGATTCGTCGGAAGTACCCTCCTTCAGGGTGTTTTTCTAAATCGAGTTTTTTAATAAAATACTCTGCATTTTTCATTATTTCACTTAAGGTTTGCAAAACGGTTCCCTTTCGTTTATACATTTTATGAAATATTTTCTAATATCTTCTCCATTTCTAACAGGATTTGCGACATCTACTAAATTATCATCTCTTAAAAGGCAGGGTTTTAAATAACCGTCATAAGTAAGCCTTATTCTTGTACAGTGATTGCAAAATTCAGTATTGTCCATTGGTCGAACAAATTCAACTTCTAATCCATCAATAACATATTTTTTCCTGTTCTGCATGAACTTTCTTGTAAATACATTATCTGCATTTTTTGCAAATTCTTCTTCAATTGGAACAACATCTACATGGTGGTGTTTTAATTCAGTTTCCATTGGAATAAATTCAATTATTTGGAGTATTGCACCAACTTTTCTGCAGTAATCCATAATTGAGGGAAGTTGGTTTACCGTACAGTCCATCGCTAAAAAATTAACTTTTAATGGAGTTAAACCTACTTCAATAGCTTTTTCTATTCCTTTTTTCACGCTTTCGATATTTCCGCCAGCAGTAATTTTTTTGTACTGTTCAGGATCCAGAGTATCTAAACTCACGTTTACTCTATCAAGTCCTGCATCTTTTAATTTTTGCGCATATTTTTCAAGTAGAATTCCATTTGTAGTTAATGAAATGTCTTTTATCTGTTCATTTTTGATATAAGATATAATTTCGGGCAAATCTGTTCTTAAAAGCGGTTCTCCACCAGAAATTTTGATTTTTCTAACTCCAAATTCTAATGAAGAATTTACAATTTTTCCAATTTCATCGGCACTCATTAATTTGCCGTGTTCTTCATTTCTACCTTCTTTATGGCAGTAAAAACATTTTAAATTACATTTAGGGGTTACTGAAAGTCTAAAAGAGCGTATCTGTCTTCCGTATCGGTCTTCCATGGTTATCACGAAGTTTTAATTGTGGTTAAGGGGCAACGTTTACATTATCTATGGATACCGTAATTTAAAAAAGTTACTATTTGAAATGACGCTGATAATAATTTAAAAAAAGAAGATATTATTTAATTTTAATTATTCTGTTTTTTCTGCTTTTTTAACGAAGTTGTCAATAAATGAAACTTTTTTAGCTTCTAATCTTTTGATCAATTCGTTTGAAATTCCCATTTTAACCATTTGAAGGTTTTGCATAAATGCTGTGTTTTCAGGGAGATCTAATGTTACATTTTCTCCGTCAATGGTTATTTTTAAATCTGCTTCTGAAATTCTTGGGATGAATAATTTTGCAACTTCTAAAGCAACAGCTTCAGGAGCTTCTACAACTTCTTCTATTTTTAATTTGTATTTCAAGTCTTTTCCTGCGAGTTCGTGGTTGAAGTCAACTAATATTCTTCCACCGTTTGCACTTACAACTTTTCCAATTTTGTTGTCGATATTTACAGGCATTCCTGGGATTGGGTTTACTTTATGTTTTTTAAACTCTTTCATTGGAACGATTTTTACTTGTGAAGGATCTCTTTTACCAAAAGCATTTTCAGCTGTTAAATCAAGTTCTCTTTCTTCTCCAACGTTCATTTCCATAATAGCGCCGTCGAGTCCAGGGATTAACATTTTTTCTCCAGCGGAAATTGTAACAGGGCCATAAACCATGTTTGGGTTGAAAATTCCTTTTTCTTTAGCTAATTCTTCGTTTGTCGTATCAAACAAGTTTTCATCGACATATCCTTCGTATGAAATTTTTACGAGTTTTCCTTTTTCCATTGTTTCACCAAATTTGTTTCAATACATCCAATCGCAAAGATTATCACAACAAGTATAAATAAAAGAGTATATAAATCTTGTCAAAATCACTAATTAAAATTGGGACAATTATGATATCAGCAATTATTTTATCCGGTGGAAAGGCAGAGCGTATGGGTGGCGAAAAATCCTTTAGAAAATCGGGTAACAAATATTTAATAGAAAATATTGCAGACATGTTAATTGAAATGGAAATTCCATTCGTTACGGTGTTTAAAAACCCTCGATTTATGGAAAAACCCGAAGAAGAAATTGAAAAACAGCTCTATTACTATAAAAAATATCATCAGACTATTACTTGGGATTTTGTGCCTGGAATGGGTCCGTTAATTGGAATGCTTTCTGGAATGTTGAATACAAAATCTCAATGGGTTTTTTTGGTTCCCTGCGACATGCCGTTTATTACCGAAGAGTCAATAATAAACTTGCTTTCATTTATAAAAGAAGCAGAATTAAATGGTCAGGACTGTATCGTTCCAAAACATAAAAACGGATTTATTGAGCCACTTTTTTCACTTTACCATATTTCTTCAGTAAATGTACTTGGAATGGTTGTCGAAGAAATGCTTGAACAAAATAGATCATTTCCAATAAGACGGTTGATAGATGAATTAAACCCTCTTTATGTTGATGTTGACAAAATAGACAAAACTTGTGACATATTTATAAATTTAAACACTTTAAAAGAACTCGAAAACGCATGTTTTGACAGATAATTTATTTTTTTAATAATTTTTCATTTCATGTAGAACTTAGTAGTTTCGGATAATTTTTTTAATATTTAAAAATAACCATTGAGAATATAAATAGCTCTTATTAACCTTTATTTTGGGAAAAGGATAAATATGATCCAAAAAGAAGAGTAACATGTCGAAAAGGGGATTCCCTGATCGATAGAAAGTGTAGTTTAAACCAACGAAAAGCACTTTACAAAATACAATTTAAATTCATAGTTATAGAAAAATTCCCCTGAATAACTATATATTTAAAAATAGAAATTCTCCCCAAAAAAACTTTTTTTTATTAAAACTCATTTATTAAATTTTTAAATTAAAAATAGATGTAAAAAAAATACTACATATACCTCAAAATTTAAAAAAGGGTAAATAATTAATTACTTAATTATTTGTTTTCTCTTTTTTCTCTTTTCATTCTTCTAATTCTTTTTTTGTAGTGTTTCCATCTCATCTGTCCTTTCTTTTTCCATCTTCTTGAACTTCTCTTTATAGTCTCACGCTCCATTTTTATTTTTTAATGATTAATGGCTCCATTTACTTTTTTCAACGACGATTGAACCGTCTTTTACTTTAGGTGCCACATTTAATGCGTCGATTTTAAATGATTCATCAAGTATAGCTTCATCGTCATCTCTGAGTACGTTTTTCGTTTCGAGAATATGGTACTCTTCTTCAGTTTCAAGATCAAAATTTTCCAAAACTTCTGAAAGTTGAGCAACGATTTCATCAGCTTGTTTTTGAATTTTTTCAACATCTATCATAGTATCACGAACCGTGATTATTTTAAGAGGCCTAAATTGTTAAGAGCATTCTGCAATTTTAATTTATTGCTTTCTGCCATTTCGCAAAGTGGCAATCTTAACTCGCCCGAAGGCATTCCAAGCATATTCATCGCAGTTTTGATAGGTATTGGATTTGTCTCAACAAACATTAACTTCATTAGCGGAAACAATTTGTAATGAATTTCTTTTGCCTTATCAAATTTGCCTGCATTTGCAAAATCAACCATCTGAACGAATTCTTTTGGTGCGATATTTGCAATAACGCTGACAACACCTTTTCCACCAAGGGAAATTATTGGTAAAGTCAATTCATCATTTCCAGATAATATGTCAATGTCGCAAGAATCCAGTACTTCAGAAACCTGAGATAAATTTGGATTAGCTTCTTTTACAGCTGATATATTACTATATTCGTTAAATAAATATTTAATTGTTTCTGGTTCTATGTTTAGCGCAGTTCTTGAGGGAACATTGTATAGAACTATTGGCACATTGATGGAATTTGCAATCTCTCCAAAATGCCTTTTCAAACCTTCCTGAGGTGGTTTGTTATAATATGGAGTTATCAACAAAACTCCATCAACACCGACATCTTCTGCATATTGCGAAAATTCCAGTGCTTCAGAAGTTGAATTAGAACCTGTACCTGCAATTACTTCAACTCTACCGTCTACGAATTCAACAACCTTTTCAACGACTTTTTCGTGCTCTAATGGCGTTAATGTTGGTGATTCACCAGTAGTTCCAACAGGAATAACTCCACTAACTCCATTTTCAATTAAAAAGTCAATATTGTTTCGTAAACCATCATAGTCTACTTTATTTTCTTTTAATGGAGTAATAATCGCAGGATATACACCTTGCATAATTACACCTTATGCGTTCATTTTTTTTACTTTAGCAGTAACATAACCTGCTATTCTGTTTCTCAATGGTTTTGTTGAGATCATTGCAACTTCTTCAACAGCTTTTTTGTTTTCTTCAAAATCGCTTGTGAACTTGTCTGCAAATTTCTCAATGAGTTCTTCACCGGTTCTTTTGATGAATGTTTGCCTTATTCTTCCCAAGTTATCACCTTATTAACTTAGATAATCTTGTTTCATTTTATAATACATTTGTAATTATGATTTATATATTTAGCTAAAGTTTACCCTTCAATGCTGTCTTTTTGAACTTCTTTATTGTATGTCATGAGAATTTTCATAACTTTTAGGGCCACTTCGGGTTCTATATGGTGCTTTTCACACATCAAACGTGTTTTTTCGCAGATTGCATCTTCTCTTTTAGGATCGAAGACACAGGTTCCGAGTGACTTTTTCAGTGCAGCAATTTCGGGTGCGAAACTGGTTCTTTCAGCAATCAATTCGATTAACTGTTCGTCAATTTCGTTAATTCGTTTTCTAATTTCTTCGAGTCTTTTTTCCGAAGAATTTGACATAGTATCTCCACGAGCAATAAATAGAATTATCAGAAGAAGTATTGAAATGTATATTATTTAAACTTAACTATGGTTTTTTAAAACATCTAAGAAATGAGATTAGGGCATGAACTCAATGGGGCTTTTTCCATTGGTGATGAGCCAATTTACAAACATTTCCGCATATTTTAGTTTTTTCACTTTAATTTCATCGGCAAGTTCAATGTCCTTTTCAATGTTTGGACGTGAATATTTCGTTACATATATTCCAAAGTCCATTCCGCAGAGTATGATTTTTTTAGCGCCAAATTCTTCGGCTAAAAAACAGCACCTATCTCCGTCAGTAAATCCCCCATAGTTTATCAAAAATTCAAATTTTTTTGGAAATTGGGTACTTCCAACAATATTTTTTAATAATTCAATGTATTTTTCAAGTTTATCGATATTGTCCCCGTGAGCATGAGCTACAACGATTGAACCAAGATCATTGCTTTTTAAAATCGAATCAATATCGCCGTCTAAGTCTGAAACAATAATATCTGGAACTATATCTTCTTCTAAAAGTGCTTTAGTAGCACCATCTGCTGCAATAATTGCGATATCTGAATCAATAATTTCTTTCAATTTCAAAACATGTTTTTTAAGTGACGGGCCCGCACCAAAAATGTAAACTTCTTTTCCAAAGATTTTTTTGGAAATTTCGTTCAAATCTACATTATTTTTGAATTTTTTGATCATTTCTTTAAGAATTTCTGCACTTTTTAAGTCTTCAGCACTTCCGTATCCAAAATCATCGAGTATCTGGTTATAATAATCTTCCCAAGAGTCTAAATCCATATTATCGCTCTAGTTGATTGGTATTTCACTTGAAAGGGTCTTAATTTTCACATTTTCAATGTATTTTTTTGCAATCTTTCCAAGTGCAATTAAATCGTCTTCACTAATCCGTTTTACTTTGCATAATTCTTTATCATATGAATGTTCACGGTCAAACTGTTGAATAGTGTATAAATCGCAGTTTTTAACGGTTTTTGCAATTTCTTCAATGTCTGATTCATCCATTAATTCTGGAATAAACGTAGTTCTGCATTCTACAAATATTTCTTCCTGTTTACAGATATTTATTATTTTTAAAATGTTTTCCTTAATTTCTTTTTTGTATCCTGTAACTTTCTCGTAATTATTAAATCCTGCTTTTACGTCTATTGCAATGTAATTTAAAAAGTTATTTGAAATAAGTTTTTCAACTAAATTCGGGTTTGTTCCATTTGTATCGAGTTTTACAGGAAAATTCTTTCCTTTTGCAATTTTTGCAAGTTCTAAAACTGCTTCTGGCTGAAGGGTTGGTTCTCCGCCACTTATAACGAGTGCTTCTGCAAACATCAAATCCATACTGTTAAAAACTTCTTCAGCAGTCATTTCAGATACATTTGTTGTAATGTACTCGTAATTTTGACAGTAACCACATTTCATGTTGCATCCGGATAAAAAAACAACAGCAGATGCATGTTTTGGGTAATCAATTGTTGAGAGTTCTACGATTCCTGATATTTTCAAAATTTCACCAATGCCCATATGTGTTTTATATAAAACAGTTACTCCTATAATATATAAAAACAGATGATTTAAATATTTCTTAAGGTGGTTTTTCATGGAAATAAAAATACTTGTAGACAATACTGCGAAAGGAAAGTTTTTAGCACAGTCAGGATTTTCAGCAATTATAAAAGATGAAGATTCGAAGATATTGTTTGATTGTGGCCAAAACGCTCAGGTTTTTGAAAATAATTTAAAATTAATGGGTGAAGATGATATTTTTGATGCAGTAATCTTTAGCCACGGCCACTACGACCATACTGATGGATTTAATTATTTTATTGAAAAATATGGGGAAAATTTAGATGTTCCAATTTATATTCACAAATCCGCATTTGTTGATAGGTACCACGGAGAAAGATACATCGGAATCGATGAGAGTATAAAAAATTTCTTGAAAGATTACAAAAATTTAAAACTCATCGAAGATCCATTTAAAATTTCAGAAAATTTAATAATTTCAGGAACTATTCCCCGAACTAACTTTTACGAAAGAGAAGACTTTGAAATGATTGAAAATGGTCAAAGAGTGGATGATATCATAATTGATGACATGTTTGTTATCGTAAAAGATATAATTCTTTCAGGATGCACCCACAGCGGATTAATTAATTGTATTAATCATGCAAAAACCCTAAAAAAAGTAAATGGAATTATCGGCGGTTTTCACATGGGAACTGCATCTGAAACTTACATAAATCAGGTTAAAAATTATTTAATGACTCAAAACTTTAAATTAATTTCACCCGTGCACTGCACTGGCTTTAATGCAACAAAAGAATTAAGTGACATATCAGGATTTAAATTTGGACACGTTGGCAGTGTTTTTGAAATTTAAAATTTTACTATTTTTTTTATGTAATGTATTATATACCATACAAAAAGTATTATATACTGAACATATATATTATCAGGAATACTTTTAAGTTTTGTAAACAGAATTTTAAATAATTTAAGAAACTAATTATGAATTTGGAGAAATTATGAAACAGTTATCCTTTAATAAACTGTATTTTGAAGGAATAAAAGATGCAATTCCTATATCTATAGGTTATCTTCCGATTGGGATAGCTTTCGGGGTTTTGGCAAAATCGATGGGGATTCCTTACGAAATTTCAATTTTGATGTCATTGATCATATTTGCAGGCGCAAGCCAGTTTGTAGGGGTCAATTTAATTGCTATTGGAACTTCGTCTTTTGAAATAGTTTTAACCACGTTTATATTAAATTTAAGGCACTTTTTAATGTCTTCTTCACTTTCGCAGAGGATTGATTATACAAAATCTAAAAAATTTTTAAGTTTAATCTCTTTTGGAGTAACTGACGAAACTTTTGCAGTAGCTTCATTAAAAGAAGAACTAAAATTAAGCCCTGAATTTTTGTTTGGATTGAATTTCACTGCGTTTTTTGCCTGGAATTTTGGAACCTTTCTTGGAATTTTTTTAGCAGAAAGCATTCCAAAAGAAATACAGAGTAGTATGGGAATTTCTCTTTATGTAATGTTCATCGGGCTTTTAATCCCTGCAGTCAGGCGTTCGACCAAGGTTTTAAAAATCGTTTTAGTTGCAATATTTATCAGTTCAGCTCTGACATGGGTTCCAGTGTTTAAATTTATTTCAACAGGCTGGATAATTATTATTACGACTATTGTGGCGTCATTTATCGGAGCTAAGTTTATACATGGTGATGGCGATGAGTAGGGAAGAAATGGTATTATTAGTAATATTCATGGCAATTGTAACGTATATTCCAAGAATGCTTCCGATCGTGCTGTTTAAAGATGCAAAACTGCCACATTTTTGGAGGGCATTTTTTAGCTACATCCCTTACGCGGCTCTTGCATCTTTAATCTTTCCTGGGATAATCTATTCAACCGGAAATATCTATTCAGCAGTTTTTGGAGGAATTGTTTCTTTAATCCTCGCATACTATCGATTAAACGTGATAATTGTTGTATTTGGCGGGATAATTGGTGCATATCTGGCACAAATGTTGATTTAAATTTTAAAAATGAAACTGACTAAAAAAATAAAAATATTAAAAAAATATTAAAATTTTGAAAAAAATTAAGTTAAAATTATTGAATTATTGCAATGGTATCAATTAAACTGTCGATATCTGCAGTTTCAACAATTTCTCCTTTGTTATATATCGCTCTTTTTACTTCTTTGATGTGTTCTTTGTTTAAAGCACCAAATTCGGTTTCAATTCCTTCTGAAAGGATTTTTTCAATTGTTTCTGCATCTGCTTCTTTAATAAATGCAGTTACTTTTCCAGCATCTTTTTTAAATTCTGGACCGATTTTGGATTTGTTAGGGGTTACTTCTGAAATTTTTTGTTCCAGGAGCGGTTTTCCAAGATTTAGTTCAAGTTCTTTAATTTTTAAAGATTTTTTAACATCTTTGGAAACTTTTGAAAGAGCATCAAAGTCTTTTTTATCGCTTACGTACATTTCAACTTTGTTTAATTCTGAATTAAGTGGCATTCCTTTGTTTGATTTATATCTTCTAATTGATGCAACTGTATTTTTTGCAACTTCTCCGACAAATTCGTTTTCTAAACTTATCAAGCTTTCATCTGCAAATGGCCATGATGTATGCAAATCATCAATTTCATAGATTTCTCCAACGATTTCTGCAAAGTGTGGTGTAAATGGCGTAAGTAATTTTACAGATTCTGTAATTACTTTGTAAAGCGTGTGTTGGGCCATTAATTTTTCTTGTTGGGCGCTTTCAGATTCTTCCTTATTATAGAGCCTGTGTTTTACCATTTCAATGTAGTTGTCGCAGAATTCGTGCCATAAAAATTTCTGAATTTCTACAACTGTGTTTATTTTGTAATTTCCAAGGTCCTCGGAAACTTTTGAAATTAAATTATTCAACTTACTCAAAATCCATAAATCAACTGGATTTTCAATTGAAATACTTTTTAATGATTTTAATTTGGAAATTGTTTCATCTGAAATGTTCATTTTTGCAAATTTACACGCATTCCATATTTTTCGCAAAAATCTTCCGCCATATTCAACTTCTTTCCAGGCAAATGGAACATCTTTTCCAATAGTGCTGTTTGAAGCCCATAACCTTAAAGCATCTGCACCGTAAGTTTTAGTAATTTCTCCAGGTTCTACAACGTTTCCCCTACTTTTACTCATCTTAAATCCATCTTCACCGAAAACCATTCCGTTAATTACGATTTCATCCCATGGTTTTTCTCCAGTAATTGCAAGTGATCTAACCATTGTGTAAAATGCCCAAGTTCTGATGATATCGTGGCCTTGAGGTCTCAATTGAACAGGGTAGTGTTTTTTGAAAAATTCTTCATCTTCAAGCCATCCTGCTATAACTAATGGAGTAATTGATGAATCCATCCATGTATCTAATACATCAGTTTCTGCAACAAGGTCTGAGTTTCCGCATTTGCAGGTGTATGGACTTTCTTTTGTTGGATCTATTGGTAAATCTTCAGGTTTAGCTACAATAACTTCTCCACAGTCTTTACAGTACCATACTGGAATAGGGGTTGCAAACAATCTCTGTCTTGAAATACACCAGTCCCAGCCCATATCTTCAATCCATTTCATGAGCCTTGCTTTCATGTGTTCGGGAACCCAAGATATTTCGTTTGCAGCGTTTTCTACTTCATTTAATAATTTTGTAACGTTTACAAACCACTGGTCCCCAACAATGATTTCGATAGGTGTTTTACATCTCCAGCATGAACCAACGTTTTGTTCGAGAGGTTCCTGTTTTATCATGTAATTTTCAGAAATTAAATCAGAAATAATTTCTTTTCTCGCATCATCTGACTTTTTACCGGCGTATTTTCCGCAGATTTCCGTTAATTGTCCTTTTTCGTTAATTGCTTTTTTAACTTCTAATTTGTGCCTGTTTACCCATGTAACGTCAGTTTTGTCACCAAACGTACAGACCATTACAACTCCAGTACCGAATTCTTTTTCAACATCGGAATCTGGGTACACATTAACTTCCTGATTAAATAATGGTACTTTTACGGTTTTTCCAACAACGTCGCTGTATCTTTCATCTTCAGGATGAACTACAATTCCAACACATGCAGCCATTAATTCAGGTCTTGAAGTTGCAATTTCAAGGTATTTTTCACTATTTTCTGCATATGGGAATTTTATGTAGTTTAATTTTGAAGTTCTTCCTTGATATTCCACTTCAGCAAATGCAATCGCTGTTTCACATCTAGGACACCAGTTTACAGGGTGTTTTCCCCTGTAGATTAAACCTTTTTCGTACATTTTTAAAAATGCAGTCTGTGATTTTCTAACGTAGTCTGGATTCATTGTAATGTATTCTCTATCCCAGTCAATTGAGATTCCAAGGGATCTGACTTGGCCTCTCATTTTTTCTACGTTTTCATCGGTTAATTCTACACAGAGTCTTCTAAATTCATGTCTGTCTATGTCGGACTTTGTGATATTGTTCAATTCTTCAACTTTAACTTCTGTTGGAAGTCCGTGGCAATCCCAACCTTGGGGAAAAAGCACGTCGTATCCATTCATTCTTTTAAATCTCGCAATAATGTCCATGTATGTCCAGTTAAGGCCGTGTCCAAGGTGCATTCTACCTGTTGGGTATGGTGGTGGAGTATCGATGATGTAAGGAGGTCTTTTTTCATCATCTAAAAATTTGAACGTTTTTTCATCTTCCCATTTTTCCTGAACTTTTTTTTCAAGTTCTACTGAATATTCTTCTTTTATTTCCATTATTTCCCTCAATTTGCGGTAAATTAACGTTAAAAGCGATAAAAGTTTATAAAAATTTCAACATAATATTGATGATATGAATATGAGTAATACGAATATGTTATCATGAACTTGTGTTTTTGAATTTATATTTGTAATCTCTTGAATAATAAAAAATAACAGATTCAGCTATATGAAAGATATCATCACGATTAATCAGATAACCCTCTTTTCATCATCATCTGTTTTTAAATAATATCAATAAGATGTATAAATGATTTATTTAACCTATTTAAATATTGTTTATATATTAGTTTTTGGTTGAATGCTTAAGGATAGTAAATCAGTCAAAACATCTTATTTTAGCTGTTTTAATCGATTTAAATAAATAGTAATATATATTTTAAAAATTAATATTAAATTAATTAGAACGGGGTGAATTTATGGCTTATAAAAAAATTATTATGCCCACAGACGGATCAAAAATATCAATAGAAGCTGCAGAGCAGGCAATTGATTTGGCAAAAGCTACTGATGGAAGGGTTTACGGAATTTATGTAATCGACATCGTTCCATTCGTAGGACTCCCTACCGAAGGGCTTTGGGAAAGCATGAAGGAAGTTTTAGAAAAAGAAGGTCACACCGCGCTTAGAACTTTAACAGACATTGCGAGAGAAAAAGGCGTTGAAATAAAGACTGAAATTTTGGAAGGAACTCCATCAAAAGAAATTGTTGAATATGCAGAAGCTAAGAACGCAGATTTAATTGTCATGGGTACAACTGGAAAAACAGGACTCGATAAATTATTACTTGGAAGCGTTGCAGAGAGGGTTTTGAAAAAATCACACTGCCCGGTACTTTTAGTGAAATCTTCTGAATAATAACTTATCTTATTATTTTTAGAAGTGGACATTTGCAATAATTTTCTTTTTTTCGGTAGTAATTTTTAGCATGCTCAACAATCAGTGCGTGATATTCTTGATATATTTCAAGGTTTTTTGGAATATTTTCTTCGAATAATCCTTTAATTTTATCGTATTTTTCGCTACCTTCAATTAAATTTAAGTTAATCAGTATTCTTTTTGTATATGTATCAACTACAAAACTGGGAACTTTAAATGCATACAAAAGCATTGAATCTGCAGTTTCAGGGCCAACCCCGTTTAATTTTAGCAGTTCTTCTCGCGTTGGAACATTATTTAATTTTGTAAAAAATTCTGAAAAACTTTTTAAACGTATCGATTTTTGATTGTAGTATCCACTTGGTTTAATTGCTTCTTTTAACTGTTCAATATCCAAATTATGTATATTTTCAGGAGTTATTTCTATTAAGTTCCTTAAATTTTTCAATGATTTTTCAACAGATGGCCAAGACGTGTTCTGGGTTAAAATTGCACCGACGCAGATTTCAAAACACTGATTTTTTGTTTTTGGATAATCATAATTATTTGGATGGTATCCATTTACCGAGCCAGTTTTTGTTGGATTACATCCATTTACTTCCAAAAGTGGCCACCAGCCTTGTGGCCCGTATAAATTAAATAAATGGTCGTAAATTTTTTGGAAAGTTTCTTTATATTCCATATTTTTCCCTTATTTTGAATTTTATCTTAATTTAATTTTAATTTGTCGTAATTTTTAGAAACCAAGCTTTTAACGTATATTGGAGCAACTGTTGAAGTTAAAAGTGCTATGACCACAACAGAGACAAAGAATTTTTCAGGAAGTATCCCAAGGTCTCTTCCAAGGGTTGCACCAACAAGTGAGGCAGTAAGGGATGGAACGGTCAAAAGGCCCCCACAAAAACTTTTTAATTTGTCATAATCTAAAATTCTAAGTGAAAAATATCCTGAACTAATTTTAAGGCCTATTAATGTTACAACTGATACAATTATAAGGCTTATATTGTCAAAATTAAAGATTACGCTGATATCTGTAGTCATTCCTAAATTTAAGAAGAATAATGGGATAAATATTCCATAACCAATTGCATTTAAGTTTTCATTTAATACCTGATCGTGTTCTTCTTTTGTAAGTTCTTCTGAAACTGCAATTCCGATGATAAATGCGCCAATTATCGGGTGAATTCCAATATGTTCTCCAACAATAATTGAAATTAGTATTATAAGCAATATAAAGTGGATTTTTTGTACGTGAAACTTTTTAAGCTCTTTTAATATTAATTTTGAAATTAATGGAATTATTATGAGAAGTGCAATGATATATGCCGCAATAAGAACTACAAATGGAATAATATCAGAAGTTATCCCGCTTCCACCCATTTTAATTAATATTGAAATAACAATTAAACTTATAAGGTCGATTACAACAGATGCACTAATTACGGTCGTTCCGAATCGAGATTTTATGAGTCCAAGTTCATCCATGAGTGCGTAGACGATTCCAACTGAGTGTGAAGAAAATATTACTGCATAAAGTAATGAACCAATAAAATCAAGTCCAAAATACTGTCCGATTAAATATCCTCCAATTGAGGGGATTAACATGGAAAATAAGCTTAAAACTAAGGAATTTTTAAATTCATCTTTAAGTGTTTCATTATCGACTTCCAGCCCCGCCAAAAACATCAAAAATATTACTCCAAATGCTGCGAAAGTGTCAAGAGTTGTGCTGGTCTGAATTATATTTAATCCAAACGGTCCGATAAGTATTCCTGCAAGCATTGTGGCAGTAATTGTCGGGACATTGAACCTTTTCAGGATTTGAGGTACGATGAATATCGAAGTTAGAATGATAAAAAATAAAAAATAAGTGTCCATTAGATTACACCGTTAGCAGTTAGAATTTACGTTATGATTTTTAATTTTACAATTAAGTTTATGAGCTATATAGTATTATTGATATTATTTCTATTTATTAAATCGGGTGAAACACAATGCTTGTAATGGCAGGACTTGGACTTTACGATGAAAGAGACGTTACACTAAAAACGCTTGACTTTGCAAAAAAAGTTGATAAAATTTACGCTGAATTTTACACGGCAATACTTACCGGAACAACAATGGAAAAAATTGAAAGTACGCTTCAAAAACCAATAACTGTTTTGGATCGAGAAAAAGTAGAGTATGAAACGAATAAATTAATTGATGAAGCAAAAGATAACGATATAATGTTTTTAACTGCAGGAGACCCAATGGTTGCAACAACGCACGTTGATATAGCAGTTGAGGCCAGAAAAAAAGGAATCGAAGTTGTAATTATAAATGCTCCTTCAATTTACTCGGCAATAGGAATTACTGGACTTCAATTATACAAATTTGGAAAAACAACGTCAATAGTATTTCCTGAACCAAATTATTTCCCGGAAACCCCTTACGACGTTATAAAAGATAATTTAAAATTAGGGTACCACACACTCTGCCTTTTAGATATTCAGGCAGATAAGGAAAGATTCATGACTGCAAATGAAGGATTGGATGCACTTTTAAAAATTGAAGAAAAAAGAAAAGAAAACGTAATTTCGGGTGAAACAAAAGTTGCAGTTGTAGCAAGGGCTGGAAGTATTAATCCCGGGCTGTACTATGGAAAAATAAAAGATCTTTTAAATTATGATTTTAAAAGCCCGCTTCACTGTGTGATAATTCCTGGAAAACTTCACTTCATGGAAGAAGATGCTTTAAAATACTTATTTGAAAATATTTAAAATTATTAAGCTTCTTCAAGCTGTTCTACAGGCATTGACGACTTTGCAAGTAAATAAGTTGCAGTAATGAGTGCAAAGACGTAAAAAACGTGCATAATGTATCTTACAGCAGGATCAAGGCTTGAATAATATTTAAAAGATAAGCCAACACCCAAAATTGTAAATCCGATCATCATTAAATATATGATTTTGATATCGTCTACCAAAGCTCCCACCCCATATATTTAATTTTTTAACTTTTAATGTTAATAAAAATAACTGTTTTTTAAACGTATAAAAATAAAAAATAAATTATATTTTGGTCTCAGAGCTCATACGGTTCTTCATTATTAAACGAAAGTTTAATTCAGAGCTGGTTATTTTCATCACAGACCGTAACTTAAAAAAGATTTTTTAAACATCTTTTATATATCTAATTTAAACATATGCATTATATCTCAAATCTCAATTTTAAAAAAGGGAATTTTATGAAATTTTTAATTCTTGATGGATATACGGATGAACCCGCAGGACTTGGAGTTCCGCCATATATTGGAATGTATCCAAGATATGCGGCGGGAGTTCTTTACAAATTTAAACACGACGTTGATTATATCACAATCGATAAATTGCGAGAAGAACTTAAAAAAGGATATGATTTTAATAGATACGATGTAGTTATTGCGATATGTGGGTTTCACACCCCTGGAAAGTACTTAAATGCAAACCCTGCAACATTGAGAGAATTTGTATCGATTTTGTATAATTTTAAAGGTTTAAAGATATTGGGTGGCCCTGTTGCAACTAAATTTGGTTCATCCCTTGAGGGCGGAAAAATAAAAGATGAATCAAATTTGAAATATTTCTTTGACGTGATTTCTGAAGGCGATTTAGATGCTGTTTTACACGATCTTTTAAAAAACAATCTAAACCCTGAAAAAACAGATGGAACAAGGCTTAGAACTTACGATGAACTCGATGAGTTTGCTAAAATTGGGGCAAAAATTGTAAAACTCCATCCAAACTATCCAAATATTATTGCAGAAATTGAGACATACCGGGGCTGTGCAAGGGCATTTAGTGGAGGATGTAGTTTTTGTACGGAACCAAGACGATATGGTTCTCCAAAATTTAGAAATTCGAGAGATATAATTGAAGAAGTAAGAAATCTCTATGAAAACGGAATTAAATATTTTAGAATTGGAAGACAGCCCTGCATGTTTTCATATATGGCAAAAGATGTGGAAAACACAGATGTTCCAGTACCTAATGTTTTAGAGATAGAAAAACTCTTTAAAGGAATAACTTCAGTTTCAAAACCTGACGTTTTACATATTGACAATGCAAACCCTTCTGTTATTGCAAGACATGAAAAAGAGGGGCGAGAAATTGCAAAAATACTTGTAAGACACTGTACTCCTGGAAACGTTGCAGCTTTTGGGGTGGAAAGTTTTGATGAAAAAGTAATTTCAAAAAACTGCCTTTTAACTGAACCAGAAGATGTTTTAAAAGCTGTTAATATTTTAAATGAAATTGGCGGAAAAAGGGGGGAAAATGGAATGCCACATCTTCTTCCAGGGATAAATTTACTTTCAGGGTTAAAAGGGGAATCAAACGATACTTTTGAGATAAATTACGATTATTTAAAAGAGATATATGATTCAGAAAATATTCTTAGACGGATAAATATACGGCAGGTAGTTCCATTTTTTGGAACCGATATAACAGTTAAAGATGTTGAAAAAGCAAAAAAACGAAAAAATTTATTTTTGAAGTTTAAGGAAAAAATAAGAACCCAAATAGATAACCCGATGTTAAAAAGGATGCTTCCAACAGAAACGATATTAAAAAATGTGCTAGTTGAAGTTAAGGAGAAAAATGATCTTTATTTTGGAAGGCAGTTTGGAAGCTACCCGATATTGATAGGAATTGCTGAGAAAAACGTTGAAATTGGAAAATTTGTTGATATAAAAGTAACGGGCTATGGAAGAAGGTCCATAACTGGAAAAATAGTAAAATAACGAGTTAGTGTTTTGATAAAACATATTTCGCAACTTCTTTTACAACATCCAGTATCTTTTTTGTAGTAATATATGAAATTGCATCGTTGTGGTAGTCAATTGTTACATATTCTTCGGTTATTTTCGCATTTTTTTTCGCTAACTGAAGTGCGATTAGGTGTTCAACACTGTATCCATCGCCAAAATACGAATTTTTTAAAAATTCAGATTTTATAATTCTAAATCCGCACTGTATGTCTCTAAATATGTGGAAATTTCCCGAGAACACTGAAACGGTTATCGACATTATAACACTTGCAAGAAAGTTTGAAAACTGCCTGTGGAATGGAATATGTTTGTATTTTCTAATTCCAAAAACGGCATCTGCATTTTCAGATTTCATTTTTTCGTACATCGGTATAATATCCGATGGTTTGTGTTGGTAATCGCCATCAAGATACACAATGGCATCGTAATTTAGATTTACTGCATAATTTGTGCCATCTTCAAGTGCTTTTGATTTTCCTTCGTTTTTTTCTTTGAAAATTGGAAATATTTTGTTTTTAAATTCGTTCTTTTCCAAAAATTCATTAATTATCGTTTTTGTTTTATCGGTACTTCCATCGTCTACGACAACAACATCAATGTTTATGTCGCTCAAGTCCTTTAAAACAGAGATAATATTTTTTTCTTCGTTATATGCCGGAATGACCGCAACCATCATCATTATCACATTAAAAAAGTAAAGAAATGTAAATTATTCTTTTGCGTATGCAATAACTGCACCGAGTAATATACCTAAGATTAACCCTCCAAGTATATAGTATATACCTCCTGGGCCAATTAATCCATTTTTGGTTTCTGTTACTATTTCTGTTGAAGTTGTATTTTTATCAGTAATTTCGGATTTATTTAAATCTTTATCTTCTAAACTAATTACTGTTGTATTTTCTGAAGTATTTGAAATTTCCTCTTTAGTATCATTTTCCGTTTCTAAAATTTCCACAGGTTCATAATTTTCAGGAGTAACTACCTTTTCAACAATCCTGACGCCTGCATCTGGAACTACTGAAAGTTCAAAGAATTCAACAGACCCGATCAAAGTTCCATTTTGGAAGTATCTTTTTAAAAGCTTAATTTTGTAATTTCCAATCTCTGTAGCCGTTCCTTTAAACATTTTAAATACGGATTCATTTGCACTGATTTCACTTACATTATACTCGTATTCTTCAAAGATAATATTATCGTCTGCATCGATTGATAAACTAAGATTTTCAATGTTTTCCGGTGCAGTCCAGTCAAATACGAGGTAAACGCTGTCATTTACCATAACTGCGTCAGGGGCAAGTTCAGCTGCATTAATTGCTGGGATAAGTAGTAAACTTAAAAAAAATAAGTAGTGTATTTTTTTCATAAGTTTCACCTTATCTCAGTTTAATATTTTTTAGCCTTTCATTCAATTTGTTAACTTCATCGCTAGTTAGCCTTGTAGATTGTTTAATGCCTTCAAGTTCGCCTTTGAGAACAACGAGTTTCATGAACAAAAATATGTTTAAAACAATGCTTATTAGGACTAATACTGTAAGTACGCCCGGATCCAGATTCATTTTTTCTTACCCCCAAATATTCCTTTAAAGAATTTTTTAACAAACGAGTCTTTTGTTTTTTCTTTAGGAATGTATTGTTTGCCGACTAATTTTGCACCAAGTTCCATAATTGATTGCGCAGCTGGAGAGTCGCTATGTTTAAGAACAATAGGAACGCCAAAAGCGGAACTTCTCCTAACGTTTGTGTCTTCAGGAACAATTCCGACAATAGGTATTTCTAAAATGGTTTCAATGGACCTTGAACTTAATTCAGAGCTGTCTTCAGTCACCCTGTTAATAATTGCACCGAGTACATTGGTTTCTACCCTGTTTGCAATAGATACAACTTTTAAAGCATCAGATATTGATGATATTTCAGGGTTTACAACAACTAATAAATGTTCTGCGGCTGAAATTGCAGTAAGTGCTTCTTTACCTATTCCTGCAGGACAGTCAATAAGCAGAACTTCGCTTTGTTCATCGAGTTTGCTCAGAACTTCAAGAAGTCTTTCAGGTCGTGCTTTTTTAAAGCTGTCAAGCGAAACTCCTGCCGGAACTACTTTTACCCCCGCAGGTCCTTCGTATATTGCACTTTTAATGTCCGCATTCCCCGATAAGACATCATTTAATGTTATTGGTTTTCCCTCAATCCCCATGATAAGTTCCAGATTTGCCATTGCAATATCTGCATCGATTACAGTTACATCTTTACCAAATTGGGATAGTGCAACCGCCAAGTTAGCACAGGTTGTTGTTTTTCCAGTGCCCCCCTTACCAGAGGCTACTGCAATTGTTATAGCCATGTTCTCACAACCTTTTGATATTTTAATTACAGTTATATATCTTAGAAGAATATGAACGAAATAGTATATAACTTTTTTATGTTTTTCCGAGGATTATATTATTTAACGAATTTAATATCGACATATATCTATTTTCAATTCGTTCAACAAGTTTGAGATCATATCTGTGTGTTTTTAAAATGATAATATCATTTAAATCCAAATCTTCTTTTAAATTATAATCTGGAATAATTTTAATTGTACTGCCATTTTTATGTTCAAATCCCAAATCATCAAGTATTTTTTTTACAAATTTTGAATCAGAGTCGATGTTATATTCAAAATTTTTTACAAATTCAGAATTATCGTTTTTTATTTTAAAATCGAGTTTTTTCAAATGTTCAATTGAATTGTTTATAAACTCAATATTTCCAATATTTTCATTTTTTAACTTTTCAAGACTTTCAATCAGGTCTAAAAACGTAGCAGAGTTTATTTCTATTATTTTGGAATTTGGGTTTAATTTATGGACTTTATCGAGATATCCTTTCGAAATAAGAAGATATTCGCAGTTACAGTAGGACTTATAAGGATTTACAATTTTAAAATCCGTAATCCCTGAAAGCTCTACGATTTCAGAATACATTTTAGAAACGCCTATCATCAAAACACCTTAAAAAATTATAAAAGAATCTTTTCAAGTTTGGATACTGAATTTACAATATCTTCAGTTCTAACGCCAATTGCAGCGTTCATTACAATATAGTCATGAGTATATGTTCCCAAGTAACAGTTTCCAAAATGATCTGTTTTTTTAATTCCTCTTGGGCCCGTTACTCTTAAATTGTAGAGTTTTGCGGCAATTTCAACGGGATCTGAATTTACAGAAATGCAGGATGCAATCGGGCTTTCAACATCTAAAAATTTTCCGCCAGTTTTTTTAGATAAGTCATTTAAAAGTTCATCAAGCAATTTTTTGCTGTTTTTCTGGTTTTTTACCAGTTCGAGATAGTTTTTAGATCCTATGGATAAAAGTGACACTAATGTATTCACCACAGGTGTTGCACTCGCCCTTCCAGGGTATGAAAGTGATATTTCTTTTATAAATTCCGCATCTGTTGAATATACCAATCCGCCACCAATTGGAGTTAATAAATTTTTGTCACTTGAACTTACAACGGCATCTACTCTGTATTTAAACGCTTTTTTTAACTTTTCAAGATAGTAATTGTTTTGAATTGCATAAGCTCCATTAATAATATGTGGAATATCATAATTCTCACAAATTTTTGCAATTTCTACAATATCATCGCTGTTTCTTGGCGGAAAAAACGTCAAAGTGCTCAAAACACAAGGGCGGTTCCCAAGTTCAATTTCTTTTTTTATCGCATTTTCAATATCTTCAACTGGAACGTATACACGGTCGCAATCTAAAACTGTTTCAACAAGCCTCATATTCATTCCGACAAATGACACAGCTTTTATTGGGCTTTTGTGGGATGCATAAGGGTAAATTACAATGTTTGATCCGTATTTTTTCCTTGCAGCGCTTAAACATAATGATATGGACATTCCTGTTGATATTGGCGTTGCAATTGCGTGAACATTTAGCCCCAATTGTTTAAAAAAGCTCTCAAGTATCTTGTTTGTAAGGGCGTACATGATACTAGCCCCGGATGCTTTTGGTTGAGGGTCAACTAAATTTCCACTTCTTCCAATCCCGTGGCAAAATCCTGATGAAAGTTCTTCATGAATTTTAGAGTATGTTCTTGCTTCCCTTTCCCCTATTCTCACAGATTTTGGGTCTTTATCTGTATCCATCATCGATAGAAATTTTAAAAAAAGCTTTATTTTTTCGTCATCAATTCCGTTTTCAGGAATTTTCCGATGGTTGAATACGTCTTCAATTTCTTTTAAATATTCGTTAAGTACTAATTCTCCCCTTTTTTCCATATTTTTTGGAATTAACCCTTCAATATTAAAATCGAGCATTATATCACGTTGATAAAATTAAAATATCCAGTATCTTCAATAAAATCCTTTTAAAGTTATTTAATTGCGATTATTTATAATCTTTTTTATCGGGTTTTACGTAGTATTAAATACCCGAATGATTAAATAGTTTCAGATTGATTAGAAGTTAAGAGTACATTTTTCATGGATTTATAAATTTTTAGGTGATTTTATGTTATTCATTGCCTTTGCACCGTTTGGAGCATTTGCACTTGAAGCGAACTCGAAAAACGACGGATATTCATTAGACGACATCAAATATTACAAAATATTTGAAAACGAGGATATCCCAAAAATAATGTATGCGCTGAGACAGGGCGATTTTGAAATAATCGCTGAATTGAAAAACGAATGGGAAATTGAAGAAGAAGATGTTAGTTTTGAGTATACTACTTCTAAAAATCCACTTGGAGAACTTATTCGAGATAATTTATATGAATTAGGCCAAAAATACGAAGTTTTTGAAGATGAATCCGATTTTGTTTCGAAAATGAACGTTTGGGCAACTGCTTTCACAAAATCGATGATGAAAAAATCATCAGAACAGAAAGATAAATTGATAGTTCAAACCGTAAATGCCCTCGATAACCTTGATGAAACTCTAAACTTGTTTTCAGAAAGACTTAGAGAATGGTATTCACTATACTTTCCTGAAATGGACAATATTGTTAAGAAACACGATATTTATGTGAGTTTAGTTTCCGAATACGGGGACAGGGAAGAATATACTCGAACAAAACTTAAAAAAACGATGCCTTCAAACGTTGCAAGAACAATTTCGCTTGCTGCAAAAGAATCAATGGGTGCAGATGTATCCGAATTTGATTTAAAAATCATGAAAAACCTTGCAGATGAAATAAAGAGCATGTATGAATACAGGGAAAGCTTGCAAGAATATTTGGAAACTTCAATGAATGAAATTGCTCCAAATTTAACGAAAGTTGCAGGTGCATCACTTGGTGCAAGATTGATAAGCCTTGCAGGTGGAATTGAAAGACTTTTAAGACTTCCTGCATCAACAATTCAGGTTATCGGTGCAGAAAAAGCATTATTTGCACACTTAAGAGAAAGAGCATTACCTCCAAAACACGGGGTTATATTCCAGCACCCGCTTATACAGGGAAGTCCTTGGTGGATACACGGAAAAATTGCAAGAGCAATTTCTTGTAAAATTTCAATTGCGATAAGGGCAGATGCTTTTGGAAATGATATTTCTGACATGTTAATTGAAGACATGAATAAAAAAGTAGCCCAAATAAAAGAAAAATTCCCTGAACCAACGAGAAAAAGAAGACCAAGACCTGATACGAGAAGTTTTGGCAATAAAGGCGGCCAAGATAGGGATAGAAGGTCACAAGGTGACAGAAAACCACAGGGTAAACGGGGCGACTCTAAAAAAGGTGGAAAGCCGTTTGGTAAAAAACCTGCTGGAAAAGACGACAGACGAGATAACAGGAAAGGCGATAGGAAACCATTTGGTGGAAAACCAAAAAATAGCGGAAATCAGCCTCCAAAGGAAAAATCTGGCGAAAAAAGAAGAGATTCGACAAAAAAAGTTAAAGCTGAGCGAAAAGTAATCGGAAAAACTTCCTCACAGAATTAAGCCATATGGTGAGTTAAATGGAAAAAATTAGGGTAAAAGAAATTTTTGATAACGTATATTCAGTAGATTTTGGAGACGGACTTAAAAGAATTGCTACAAAATCATTAGTTCCTGGAAAAAGAGTTTACGGGGAAAAATTAGTATATTCTGACAGTATAGAGTATAGAATATGGAATCCAAACAAGAGTAAACTTGGAGCTGCAATCATAAACGGCTTGAAAAAGTTGCCTATCAAAAAAGGAGAGAAAGTTCTCTACCTTGGAGCATCTGCTGGAACTACTCCTTCACACGTTGCAGATATTGCAGAAAATTCCCTCGTTTATGCTCTTGAGTTTGCACCAAGAATCATGAGAGAATTTATTGATTCATGCAATGAAAGGAAAAATTTAATTCCTGTTTTAGGGGATGCAAACAGGCCTCAGGATTATTCAAATATCGTTGAAAAAGTGGATGTCATTTTTGAAGATGTTGCACAGCCAAACCAGGCAGAAATTCTTGTAAAAAATGCAAAATGGTTTTTAAAAGAAAATGGATATGCAATGATATCTATAAAAGCAAGAAGTGTCGATGTTACAAAAAATCCAAGAGAAATATTTGCTGAACAAAAGAAAATATTGATTGAAGGCGGATTTGAAATTGTTGATGAAGTAAACATCGAACCTTTCGAAAAAGACCACATGATGATGGTTGGAATCTGGAAAGGAAACTAAAATCATATAATATTTTCTTACTTTTAAATAAACTTAAAATATTTCTTTTTTTATAAAATATATATTGATCGAAATTGTTGCGTATTTTTAACTTTATATATGCCTCATAATATATTTTTATATGGCTTAAGAAGTTTAGTAGATAGGGCGGTGGCACATGAAAACAATCGTTTTAGATTTTGACGGACTTTTGGATGACTCTTATGAAATTTTAGATAATAAAACTCCATTAGAATATGCAAAAACTCCAAATTTTGATAAATTGGTTCAAAAAGGTTCTTGCGGGTTGTTATCACCTTATAAAAAAGGAGTTCCAACGTATTCAGTAATGGATCTATTTTTAATGCTCGGATATTCTCGGGATGAATTTCCAGGAATAAGTGTTTTAAGGGCACTTGGGGAAGATCTGGAACTTAGTGATAATGCAGTTTACATTGAATGCACTTTTGTTTCAACGATAGAAGACAACTATGGCCACAGGGTCGTAGATAGGGCATCTTGCGATTTAACAGATAAAGAACTGAACCAGTTAATGTCACTTATCCCAACGAATTTTGAGGGTTATGAATTTAATTTGAAAACTTGTGCTGATTACGGCTGTGTTTTGTCAATGACTGATAAAAACGGTTGGATATCTGATAAAATTTCTGATTCTGATCCTTATTATCCTGGAAGGCATGTAAATAAAATATCGCCTGTTTATGAATTATGTGACTCTCCAGGGGAGTGTAAGCGTGCTAAAAGTACTGCCGAGGCGTTAAACAAGTTTTTATTAAGGTGCCATAAAATTTTGGAGAACCACGAGATCAATATTAAAAGAAAAAGGAAGGGTAAATATCCAATAAATTTTTTAATAACTCGATTTCCTGGTAAAAACATTGATATTTCTACATTTTATGAGAAATACGGTTTAAAAGCACTATCGATTTCGAATTGTAGGCTTGCGAAAGGATTTTCCAGATTTGTAAAAGTAGACTATTTACTTACAAAAGATTTATCTGAGTCAGTAAATTCTTCGATAAAGTATCTTGATAACTACGATTTAATGTATGTGAAATGCTGTAGGATTTCTGAAGGTCAGATAAAGGATCCTGTGGAAAAGGCCGCCGTAATAGAAGAAATGGATGCATGTCTCGATAAACTTACTGATTTAGAAGATGTACTTTTAGTAATCACTTCAAAAAAGCTTTCTAAAATGATGGGCGCGTTTGTAAATTCGGGAAATGAGTATTCACTGATAGTGTCTGGAAAAAATGTTAGAAAAGATGATATATCGGAATTTACTGAAAAAAATTGTTATATCGGGCCATTGAGATTAGAACACGATGAAATATTGAATTTAATATTAAATTACATGGATAAAGCATTATTATATGGTTTAAGGCCTGGAGGTTACCTGTTGGACTATATTCCTAATGATGAGGATATAGAACACTTAAAATAAATATTTATACATTTTTTAGATAATTTACTATTTCAACTATTTTTTCAAATTTTAACGGGTAATTTATTTCTGGACGCTTTATAATTATTGGTTTTGCACCGGCCAAAGTCGCACCAGAAACTTTCTCATAGAGTCCTCCGCTTTTACCACTGTCTTTTGTAATAATTACATCACAGTTATAATCAATTATTAGTTCTTTATTTAAATTTTCTGAAAATACGCCTTGCATTGCAACAATGTTTTTTGAAGGAAGTATTTTAAGAGCTTCTGGAACGGAAGTTGGAAGTATCCTCACAATCAGCTTTTCAATTGGAATAATTTCAGAAACATTTTTTAAATTTTTAATTCCAGACATGTAAAATATATTTTTTTTAGAAATTTTTAAAGCTAATTTAGCAGCTTCTTCATAATTTTCAACGTAAAAAGCGTTTTTAAATTTTTCAGAGGGCCTTTCGTACCGGATATATGGAATATTTAATTCTTTTGATATTTTTATGCCGGTTTCACTTGCATGCGTGGCAAATGGATGTGTTGCGTCAATAAAAACATCTATTTTTTTATCGAGTAGTGTTTTTTTTAAATTATCATAAGTCATTTTTTCTGAAATTACCAAATCTGCAAAATTTTCTGCAATTTTTCCACCGAAGTCTGTTGTGGTGGTTAAAATTAAAAAAGAGTCTTTAAAATTTCTTTTAATTTCTTTTGAAATATTGTTTGCGTCACTAGTTCCGCCACGAATCCATATGTTCATTTTTTCACGATTTTCAAAATAATAAATAATATGGTTATGGTGATGTTTCAGTATATGGTAACAGCTCTATAGTCCCCGAAGTCGTATTTGCTATAACTTCAAAAACTTTATTATTGGCTTTTGTAACAATTATTGTTACATCATTTGCTTTAATATTTAAATATGCCTGATTTGACGTTTCAGGACTATCCCCGTGGGTCAAACTGTAGCTTATGGGATTATTTTCAACATCATTTGCAATTATTTCAAATTTTTTAATATCATTAAAATCAAGTTCATAAGAATTCCATGACATTGCTGTGGGGATATTCGATCTGAAGATTATATCTGATGCATACCCTTCATGGGGTAATAAAACGAGATTGTCTTCTGTAACACTTTCCCCTGGATCACTGGTGTTTGCCAGACCTTTAAATGTCCCATCTGAATAATACCAAAGATATGTATCGTTTCCAGTATCGTTTATTTGAAGCCATGCGTTCTCTAAATTTGTTGAAGGGCTTATTTTCACGTCAGAAAAATTTAATGAGTAATATATCGGGGGCTCATATATTGATATAGCAAATACTTGATATGTGCCTTCCCTAACGTCTGATAATATGTCCCCTTCAAATGTAAATTTTGTCATGTGAAATGATACCAAAATACCTGCAAGAAGTACTGCCATCATTAAAAGTATTAATTCTATTGAAATCTGGCCTTTTGAAAATTTTGCCATATATAACCACCCCAATTCGACAAAATAAAAATATTATGTATAAAAATTAGGATTTTTCAGAATAAATACTTAATTAAAAAAAGAAATTTTGAATTAGTAATAATTATTGAAGTTGGATCCAATATATGTTAGTTTTATTGCACCATCCGGAGCAGTAATGGTTATAGTATATTGGGGGTTTTTGAAAATCCATCCAAATAATCCCTTTTCATGTGTTTTTGTAATTTCATATGTCATAGGGGTATCAGGGTCTACTGATTCTATTATGAAAGCTTTATTGTTGTATGTGGTTCCATTTATTGTAATGCCCGTATTTCCAATTGCCTTGACTTGAATGAATGTTGCGTATCCTGCTGTTGCATGGATATTTGAACGAGTTAGTGAGGTTACACCATTATATTTTATTAAAAATTCAACAGGGTGTCCATTTCCAGGGTTTATTCTAATGTTTTGAATTTCATTGACCCCGCCTGCAGGAGTTTCTTCCTCTTCTTCTGGCTCAGTTTCTTCCTCTTCTTCTGGAATCACAGACGCTCCTGATTCAACGGCACTGCTCGAAAAAGCTCCAAGCGTAAGTTTTTTGAGTTCTTGGACTTCGCCCGCATTGTTGGTATCTTTTGTCATGTGGGCAGCAAGTACTGTTCCAGAAAGTAATACTGCAAGAACTAGTATTACCATTTCAATTGAAAGCTGTCCTCGTTTAGAGTTTAATAACATAACTATCGCCTAACAATATTTAATCGGTAGTTAAAAATAATTAATAAAATTAAGTTAATAATATATACTCTTTAAATTTATAAATACCTTTTGCTGACACTATAAACTTTTAATTACAACTTACATTTGTATTTTATATTTTTTTGCAGCATTTTTCGGATTTTCATTTTCGTAGATTGCTCTTCCAATAATCACGTAGTCATTTTCGTTCAAAACGTTCAAAACGTCGCTTAAATTTCCGCCTTGAGCACCAACTCCTGGAGATATCACAAAAGCATCTTTTGCAATTGATTTAATTTCTTTTAATCGTTCAGGCCGTGTTGATGGTGCAACTATTCCATCAACTTTTAATCTGTCAGCCATTTTTGCCATATCCTCAGCTACGTTTTGTAAGTATTCTGTAGCTCCAGGATGAGACATTTCTGTTACCATTATTACTTTTTTATTTTTAGCTCTCGCAACGTTTAAAATTGCAGAAACACTGTCTGATCCAACAAAACCCTGACATATTATTCCGTCAGCATGATTTAGTGTTATTTCTGCAATTTTTTCATTTGTTGAAGGAATGTCTGCAACTTTAAAATCGCAGATTACTTCTTTGTTGGTAGATTCCTTTATTTTGTCGATTATATTTAATCCTGTAGCTAAAACTAACGGGTATCCTATTTTTATAGAATCAACGTACTCTGAAGTTTCTTTAGCAATCAAAACTGCTTTTTTTTCATCCATTACATCAAGTGCAAGCATTAATTTTACCAAACTCTCACCATACATAATTAAGTATATAAATGATTAATACTTCATTACTATAAAAAGATTTAAAAATAAACGAATAACCTTCGTTTTACGTTTTTCTTTTGATTTCTTAAAACTATCGATTAACTAATTTTTTAAAATTATCAAAAAAAGGTGAAAACTATGCGAGGACAACAAACACCCCCACAACAACCAACAAGAGTTAGGACTCCGCGAGAAAATGAAAATGAAGTTCTGGGAGTAATCGAACAAATGCTTGGTGCAAGCAGAGTTAGAGTAAGATGTATGGATGGAAAACTTAGAATGGGCAGAATTCCTGGAAAGTTAAAAAGAAAAATCTGGGTAAGGGAAGACGATGTTGTAATTGTTACCCCTTGGGAAGTTCAATCTGATGAGAAGTGCGACGTAATTTGGAGATACACAAAAGGACAGGTTGACTGGTTAAATAGAAAAGGATACTTAGACTTCATGCGATAGGGATATTAATGAAAGATGTCCTTAAAATGGATTTAGATAAAAAAGAAAAACAGCTTGATAGGGAGTTTCAAAAAAAGATAGTTGAACGAAAAAAGAAGTTTTTGGAAGAATTAAAAACTGAAAATGAAGTTTTTGATCAACGTACTCTCTTAAATATTTATAATTTACTTGTTGCAAAACACATTGACGAAATTTCAGGAGTTGTTAATTCCGGAAAAGAAGCAGTGGTATTTTCTGCGAATAAAGAGGATGAACTCTACGCATTAAAGGTTTACCGTGTTTCAACTTGTGATTTTAAAACAATGTGGAAATATATTCAGGGTGATCCTCGATTCCACCTTAGAAGAAGCAGTACTCGACAGATAATAACTGCATGGGTGGAAAAAGAATTTAGAAACCTTTTAAGGGCAGGAGATTATATAAACACGCCAGAACCACTATTAAAGCGAGAAAATATTCTTTTAATGGATATGGTTCATGAAGATGGAGTTCCAGCTCCAAGATTGAAAGATACTGAAGTCGATTATTCCGAATTTTATGAAATGATAAAAGAAGATATGAAGGTATTGTATCAGGATGCCCAGTTAGTTCACGGGGATCTTTCTGAATATAATATCTTAGTACACGAAGAAGAGCCAGTATATATTGACTTTTCACAAGGGGTTGTTAAAGAACATCCTCTTTCAAAAACACTCCTAATTAGGGATGTTAAAAACGTATGTAATTTCTTTAAAAGAAAAGGGATTGATACTGACTACAGGGAGTTCTACAAGTTTGTTTCTGGAGAAGAACTTGCATTAATTGATGAAGAAATGGCAAAAACATATTAATAAAATTTCTACAAAATCTTTTTTTAAGTATAACTTATATAATATTTAACGAAATTTAACTGCGTAATTGGTGAGATTTTATGTACGAGAATGTGGAAGTAGTGAAGATTCCAAAAGAGAGAACAGGTATCCTTATTGGAACTCACGGAGAAGTTAGAAAAAAGCTTGAAAGTGATCTTGGAGTTGAATTAGAGATTGATTCGGAAGGAGAAGTTAATATTTATTCAACGGACGAACAAAAAGACCCGCTAGCACTTTGGAAAGCGAGAGATATTGTAAAAGCTATTGGAAGGGGATTTAATCCTGAAAAAGCTTTAAAGCTGGTTTCTGATGAATATGCCTTCGAAGTAATTGATATTTCAGAATATGGAAATTCTGATAAAGCTCTCCAACGATTAAAAGGAAGGATTATTGGAAGTAGTGGAAAATCCAGAAGATATATTGAAGAATTAACTTCAACACACATTTCAGTTTACGGAAAAACTGTTTCAATTATCGGAGAAATCGAAACTGCAAAAATTGCAAAAGATGCAATAGAGATGCTTTTAAGGGGTACTTCGCACTCAAAAATGTACAAATTTTTAGAAAGACACAGACAGGATGTTAAAAGAAGTGAACTTAGACTCTGGAAATAAATTTATCTTTTTTTTAAATTTTAAAAATAGTAAAATTATATTAATGGAAAAATTATTCTTTTTTGGATCTCATTTCTTTTATTCTTTTGATCATGAGTCCACTATCTTCTTTGGAAATTTCTTTCCTCAAACTCGGGCTTGTAATTTCTTCTTCGACAGGTTTTGTATCAAGAAGTTTTACAATTGGCGATTTTGAGTTCATGTCAAATTTTCTGCCGTTAAATCTTTTTCCGATAACATATACTTCTGCACTTTCATCTCTCGAAGCTCTTGGTTTTGTTGTGAATGCTTTATCAAAGTATTCTGAAACGAGTTGAACATATTTTTCAAACAAATCGCCCTGAAATACTTTTACAACAAAATTTCCGCCTTTTTTCAGCATTTTGGTTGCAGTCATGAGTGCCATTGTTGTAAGTTCAAGGGATCTTACGTGATCCACATCCCAGACACCACTGATGTTTGGGGAAGCATCGCAGATTATAACATCGGGTTTTTCTGGTAAAAGGTCTCGGGCTTGTTTTAATATTTCTTCTTTTGTCATATCGCCTTTAATTGCAATGACGTTGTCATGTGGGAGCGGTTTTACAGTTTGTAAATCAATTCCAACGATAAATCCATTATCTCCAACAATATCTCTTGCAGCTTGGAGCCATCCTCCTGGAGCACACCCTAAATCTACAACAACGTTTCTTTCTTTTATCAAATTGAATTTTTCATTCAACTGGAATAATTTATACGTTGCTCGTGATCTGTAATTTCTTCTTTTTGCTAAATTATAGTAATGGTCGTTTTTCCTTTGAAGAACCCATCTTTTGTCCTTTTTTCCCATAATTATCTCCTTATATTAAAATTTAAATATCGTCGTAATGTGTTAGTTCTGAATAGTCAATTGATTTGTGGAGGGTCTTCATTTCCACAGGGATGTTATTTTTGCGTATATTTGCAAATGGGTTTGTTCCACCAATTGTGGTGATTCCAAACATACATTTTTCAACACGAACACCGCAGATATCGTTATTTGGCCTTCCTATTTCGATTATCGAATTCCAACCGAGTTTTTCGTTAAGTTCTATTAATTTTTCAGATGCAGACATTGGAACTTTCCGAATACCTGCTAAAATGTAGTTTTTACCATCAGCTTTATTGAAAAATACCTCATGAGGGTCAAGCGAAGTCCCTTCGTAGTCAATTGCTTCAATAAACCGTTTTTTATCTGCTTTTACTTCTAAAATTCCACCATAGTATGGAATTACTGGAATTTTGTTTTTCAAAAATACTCCATCAACAGTTAATGAACATATTGTGTATGCATTTAAGAATTTATCGTCGCATTCTACTTTCAATCGATCTGAAATTGCGAGTTTATTTTCATAACTGTCTTTTAATGCATTTATTGCTTCTTCCTTGTATTCAATAGGAATTTTTGCAGTGTTTACAACAACGTTGCCTTTTTTATCTTCAATATCATAATTTATGGTCTGCATTTTTGAAAGCATTTTGGATAAAACTGGAGTTACTTTAAATTTTCCTTTCTTTTTCTTTGCTTCAAGGAATCCTTTTGTTTTTTTCTCCATTGATGAAATATCTTTAAGCTGTGTGGCAGCACTTATGTCTGCAGTATATCCTGATTCGTGAGGGATACAAAGTGGCGTTAATCCACCAACCAACACTACTCCAATCTGTTCAGGGTTTAAATTCATTCCAAGTACGTTTTCAGTTCCATATGCTAAAACAGAATTTAGCATGTCTTTTTTAAGGATAGTTTCAAACTGTTTTTCACTTGATTTTGGAATTACTCGGAAGTTTGCAGGAACGAGTCCTTCTCCGTTTTCAATTACTCCTATTACATCAGTTTTTCCCTGCATGATAAATGCAACTAATGGGTCAATTGAAGAACTTTTAAAATCAATTACTCCTTCAAAATTCACTGGCTCGTAATCTTCAAATTTAACGATTCCACCGTATTCAGGGGTTGGAATTATTCCGTTTTTTAATAAAAAGTTATCAAACGTAATGCTACAAAGGGTTTCTACAGATACTGTATTTCCTTTTTTCTTGATATTTAGGTAATCTCCTACAGAATAACCTGCTTCAAATGATCGTAATACCATTTCTTTTATTGTTTTATACTCTCCTTCGAATTTAGCAGTATTTATAAGAACTTTTGAAGGAAAATCTGACAGATAAAGTTTTTCAATAACTTGCGAGAATACTGAACCAATTCTAAATGAAATGTTCGCTTTTTCAAGTTCTTCAATTCCTTTTTCAGTAATTTCTCTTCCAGAATAACCTAATTTTTTTGTAAGACTGTTTTCATCAAGTACTTTTAAGTGATACCTAACAGCCCTTTCTCCAATATCATAACCCCTGTCTTTTAGTGAATCTGCAATTATTTTTGCACCAACTGGGGCAGATGCTTCAGATAAAATGGATAAAATTTCAACATCAATATTACTGTCCATAATGCCACACCTATTAACCTAAAAACTTAAAAAAAGTTATTTTTTAAGATTCCTATATCCTGAAGAGATCAATGCAGCACCAACTGCACCGATATATTGAGAATATTTTGGAACTATTATTTTTTTACCGAGTATTTCTTCAAGTGCAAGAACCATTCCTTTCAGAAGACTGCTTCCGCCAACCAAAATTAAAGGATCTCTTACATCAACTTCTTGGAGTTGCTGTTCGTAAATTTGTTCTGCAACAGAGTGGGCGGCCGCAGCTGCAACATCATTTGGCGTAGCACCACCTGCAAGACCCGTTACTAAATCTTGAATCCCAAATACAATACAGTAGCTGTTCATCATGACGTTTCGCCAGTCTCCGGTTGCCGCAATATCACCAAGTTCCTGAATGGATACTCCAAGTCTTCTTGCAGTAATTTCAAAGAATCTACCGCTTGCACCGGCACAGATTCCTCCCATTGTAAAACCATCAGGAATTGCATTATTCAGTGAAATTGCTTTGTTATCCATTCCACCAATATCTATTACAGTAGCTTCTCCTTTCTGAGCACCTGCTAAGAATGCAGCACCTTTTGAATTAACAGTTAATTCTTCCTGTACTAAATCAGCTTTGTAGTGGTCCCCAAGGGTGTGTCTACCATAACCTGTAGTTCCAATTGTTTCAATATCTTCCATCTTAAGTCCAGATTCTTTTAAAGCCGCATCAAGTGCTTCCTGTGCAGATTCGATAACATCTTTAGTATAAACCCAGCCTGTTCCAACAACCTCGTTATTTTTCATGATAACTGCTTTTGTTGTAGTTGAACCACTGTCAAGCCCTAAACTTATGCCATCCTGCTTTTTCCTTGCAAGAAGTGCTTTTTTATCCACAATTGTAACTAAAGCTTCCATTCTCGTAAGTAATTCTGAAGCTTTTGTTCTTTCGGTAAATGAATACATAACAACAGGTAAATCCGTGTTTTGTTGTATTAATCTTCTAACTTCGTTTCTTACAAGGGCCCCTTCAGCACATCTAAAGCAGGTTGAAATAAAGACTGCTTCTGCATCAGTATTTCCTTCAATAATGGACATTGCTCTTGCAAACATTAATTTTAAGTTAGCAGACGCGACTTCAAATCCCAAATAGTCGTTAACTTTATCGATATATTCTAAATCGACTTCAGGATATATAAGTTCTCCACCAACTTCCTTCGCAGCTTTTTCAATTTCAGCCTGAACACCGCTGTATTCGGCTCCACAGGTAAGTTCTGCTATTTTAACAGCCACAATTATCACCAGATTAGAATCCAAATCTTAAAGAATAAAATGAATCGGTAAACTTAAATTTTGTATGTTATTATTCTGTTTTCAAATATTTATAATAGTGCTTAAATTTTTATAAAACTCTTGTAAACTTAAGTTTTAAAGTAATTTTAAATCTTTCGTAACTTTTGAAATTTTTTCTTCTTTTTCAGGGCCAATTCCAACAGCAGTAAGACTTCCAGGTTCAATCTGCGTCCTTCCTGCATCTCTTATTAAACTGCACGGAAGTCCTTCGATATTGACGTTTTTAAATATCTCTAAAAGTTCCTTTTCAGAATTTACTTTTAACACAACTTTCTTCTGCCCTTCATTCATCCAGCCACTAACCGCAGATGAACTTATTTTTTGAGCATGTAAAAAAGCTTGAAGTGATGCATGACAGGCTTGAGCCGCCATTTTCCCCTTTCCCATTTTTAGATCATTTCGAATAACAATAGCCTGTTCATACATTTTCTCGCCAACCAAAAATATTTTAAATAAGAATCTCTTTTTATATGAAGTAATATATCTAATAGTTAATTGCTATTTTAACATTTGGGATTATTATTGAAAATTATCGATTTTTACAGATTATAAAGTTTAATTTATGGTGGAAACATGTTTGAAATAAAAGCTCGTGATGCAATGGGTAGACTTGGTGTAATCACGATAAACGGAAAAAAAATTGAAACTCCAACAATTATGCCTGTAATTCACCCAAATCCTAAAAAACAGACAGTTTCAATGGATTTAATAAATAAAATGGCAGATGTTGTAATTACAAATTCGTATATAACTTACACGACCCCTGAACTTAGAGAAATTGCGGAAACAAAAGGAATTCACGAATTAATCGACTTTAAAAATGTTGTTGTAACGGATAGCGGTTCATTTCAGTTGAGCGTTTATGGGGATGTAAATGTCGGCCCGATGGAAATAATCGATTTTCAGGAAAAAATCGGAGTAGATGTTGGAACAATACTTGATATTCCAACTGCCCCGGATGTTTCAAGAGAAAAAGCTGAAAGTGATCTAATTGAAACATTTAAAAGAGCAGAAGATTCAATTAAAAGAAGAAGTGAAATGGGCTATAAACTTGCACTGAATGGAACAATTCAGGGTTCAAAATACCTCGATTTAAGGCAGAAAAGTGCTGAAGTTATGGGTAAAATGGACTTTGATATCTACCCAATTGGTGCAGTAGTTCCTTTAATGGAAGATTATCGATACAGGGAAGTTGCAGAAGTTATTTTAAATTCAAAAATGCATCTTCCAACAAACAAGCCTGTTCATCTTTTTGGATGCGGACACCCGATGTTATTTGCACTTTCAGTTGCACTTGGATGTGATTTATTTGATAGTGCCGCATATGCCCTTTACGCTAAAAATGGAAGATATTTAACAGCAGACGGAACTCTCCACCTCAAAGACATGAAAGATTTGAAAAGTTTCCCTTGCACCTGTAAAGTATGCAGTGAATACACTCCAAAACAGCTCTACAACTTAAATGAAAAGGAAAAAACGAGATTACTTGCAGAACACAATTTATACGTTACTTTTGAAGAAATTGATAGAATTAAAAATGCAATAAAAGAAGGAAACCTCTGGGAACTCGTTGAAGAAAGGTGCAGAAGCCACCCTAAACTTTTGAACGGTTTGAGAGTTATTTCAAAATATATGGATTTCATCGAAAAACATGATCCTGTCTCTAAAAAGTCCGGATTTTTCTACACGGGATATGAAAGTATGAATAGGCCTGAAATTTACAGGCACAAACAAAGGCTTGAAAGAATTCAGTACGATAAAATCTACGTAACAAGCGTTTCAGAACATACTTCAAAACCCTACCATGAAAATTTAGACAATGTACCTTGCGATGTTGATGTACTCATAAAAGACAGCGTATTTGGGTTAGTTCCACTAAATATTGATACAATGTATCCATTAGCTCAAAATGAAGTTCCAGATTTGTATGATTTTGAAAAAAAATATAATAATGAATTTATAAGCGAATTTAAGGAAAAACACGCTGAAAAAATACTCGATATAAGTACATACAACTACTACATAAATCACTACGGCAAGAAAAAAGAGTGCGACAAAGTTAATCCCGATATTTTTAGAATTGGAAAAATGCTTGAATACCAGTATGGTGCTAAAATACTCGACGATGAATTAATGGGAAAAGTAAAATCAAGAAGAAGTAAAAATACTGGCAGAATTAGAAATCTTTTACTTGAAAAAGAGGTTTTGTTTACATTACGGGCAAATGACAACTTCTTGATTCCTGCAAAATCAGGTGCTGAACTTTTACATGAAAAACTCGAGTTTCCAAAATATAGAATAATAATCGACAGCAGTGTCGAAGAATTTGCAAGGGCTGGAAAATCCGTTTATTCTAAATTCGTTAAAGACTGTGATCCAGAATTAAGGCCATTTGAAGAAGTTTTGATTGTAAATTCTGATGACGAATTATTGGCATACGGTACAACAATACTAAATGGTCGAGAATTGATGGAATTTGATTATGGCGTTGCAGCAACCCTTCGTGGAGGATTAAAGAAATAAGTTTATTAACTTAAACTTTAAATAAAATATTGTTTATTTTGGACGTGATTTTTTTGTTAAAAGTATTGTATAGTGGTTCGGTTACGTATCTTGATGAGAAAAATAACGTATTTGTAGCCCCCAGCTCATCTTGTACGTATATAGAAACCTCGGAAAATAAAATAATTGTGGATACTTCTTCAAAAGATAAAAAAAAGATTATAATTTCAAATTTGAATAAATTAGATGTTAAATTAAAAGAAATAGACTATATTATAAGTTCACACAACCACAATAACCACAATGGAAATAACGGGCTTTTTAGAAATGCTGAAATTGTTAAATATTCTGATGGATCCATAAATGATTTTAAAGATCCAGAAGTAGAAATCATGTGGACTCCGGGGCACACATTTGACAGTATTTCTGTAATTCATGGGGATTATGTTGTTGCACCTGCCGCAGTTCACCTTAAAAAAAATATTTTACAAAATTATGATATTCCCATTGCAATAGACCTTGAAATTTCAAAAAAATCAATCCAAAGAATAGTAGCTTTGAAAAAACACGTTATAACTGGACACGATGGAATTTTATATGTTTCAGAATATCTTTAATTTATTCCCAACGTTTGACGGTTTCATAAACTGGACCGTCCTTAGTTAATGTACTTTTCATAAGTGAAACTGAATTTATTTCTATTTTTCCAAAATTAATATGTTTATTTTTTTCAATTAATTTTTTTAAGGTTTCTTTTGAATCATTTTCGATAAATTTAACTCTTCCAAGTGTGATGTGCGGATCGTAACTTTTTTCTTTTTTAAAACCCAATTTAAAGAGTTTTTCATCAATATTTTTAAAAGTTTCTTCAAGATGTGTCGTTCCAATCCATATTACACGGATATATTCTTCATTTGGAAACGTTCCAACTCCTTTTATTTCAGAAATAACTTTTTTAATTTTTAAATCTGAATTAACTATTTCTTCAAGTTTTTTATCATCAATATCCCCTAAAAACTTCACAGTTATGTGTAAATTCTCATTTTCAACTGTTTTTATGCCTTTTAAATCAAACTGCTTTTTAAAAGTTTCTAAATTTTCTTTTAAGTCAGTTTTTAATTCAATAGCAAGGAAACATCTCATAAAATCACCTATTCGTCAAGGAGTACCGGGATTTTATCTTTAATGAAATAAACTTTTTTACATTTTTTACAGCATAATTTATTGCCTAAAAGCTTTAAATTTCCTTTACAGATTGGACATTCCAATAATTCAGTCAATTCTTCAAGCCATTTCATAAATTACACCTAAAACCAAATCATTTATTATTTATACCCTTTTAATTATATGTATTTTTCATTTAAAATGGGAGGATAATATGGATAGGTTTGTAAAATTTTTGGTAGTTATAATGGTGTTATTTTCTGGCTGTATTTCTACAAATGACAGTTCTGTTTCAGAATTCAGGTCAGAACAGGTTTCAGATGTTTTATATCAGGTATCCACGATAAACGCGTTGATGGAAAGCATTTATGATGGATTTGTACCTGTAAATGAACTTGTAACCCACGGGGATTTTGGAATAGGTACTTTTGATAAACTCGATGGTGAAATGGTTGTTTTGGATGGAATATGCTACCAGGTTAAATCAGATGGTGTAGCATACAAGGTTGAAAATGTAACAACTCCTTTTGCAACAGTTACTTCATTTGAAAACGATGAAACGTATTTTTTAAATGATATGAATATTTCAGAATTTGAATCATATTTTGAATCGAAATTCCCTTCAAAAAATATGGTTTATGCAGTAAAATTAACTGGGACTTTCTCAAAAATGAAAACAAGAAGTGTTCCAGCACAAGAAAAACCCTATAAAAAACTGGTAGATGCTGTAAAAAATCAGTCAGTATTTGAATTTGAAAACGTTTCTGGAACTGTTGTCGGATTCTGGGTTCCTGAATTCATGTCTGGTTTAAACGTTCCGTTATACCACTTACACTTCATAACTGATGATAAATTGGCAGGAGGACACATTCTTGATTTTGAAATCGAGTCTGTTGAAGCTTCATTTGATACGACACCAGAATTTTATATGGTTCTCCCAACTTCTGGAGAATTTTACAGTATGGAATTTTCAGATAATCTTGAAAATGACTTAAAAGCTGTAGAAAAACAATAAATCTTTTTTTAAACTTTTTTTTATTAAATCCATGCAAAAATATATCACTTCTCAAAATCATAAAATCAAACATGGATTATTTTTGAAGGTGGGATATTGAAAGTAGTTGCATTTAACGGGAGTCCAAGAAGGGACGGAAATACGTCTATTTTAATTGATAAAGTTTTAAATGAATTAAAAAAAGAAGGAATTACTACAGAACACATACACATTGCTGGCGGAAAGCTTAGGGGATGTACTGCATGCTACAAGTGTTTTGAAACATTAAACAATAAATGCATAATTGAATGTGATATAATAAATAACTGCATAGAAAAGATGATTGAAGCTGATGGAATAATTTTGGGATCTCCAACTTATTTTACAGACGTTACTGCTGAAATGAAAGCATTAATTGATAGAGCTGGCTTTGTAGCAAAAGCAAACGATGATATTTTAAAAAGAAAAGTCGGAGCAGCAGTTGTTTCTGTAAGGCGGGCTGGGGGAATTCATGTTTTTGACACAATAAATCACTTCTTTTCAATAAATCAGATGATAGGTGTTGGATCAGACTACTGGAATTTAGGAATGGGTCTTGATATTGGTGATGTTCAAAAAGATGCCGAAGGATTACGTACAATGGAACTACTTGGACAAAATATGGCGTGGATTTTGAAAAAAATTAACGAATAATACTAATAAATACAAAATAATCTTAAAAATCGTTTAAATCTTTTTTTAAATTTTTTAAAAAAGCAGGATTAATGTATCTACCTTTGGAAAACCATGTTTTCATTGACTCTCAACAGATACTCAAGATGGCCGCCTTGTAGGTAGAACTGCTATTGGCAGTATCACGAAATCAACTGCCAAGTAATGTTGTATTTTTTATTATATATACTTGATTTAACTCAAATTTCCGGTAAATTCTCTTGTAACGATTGTAGCGTAATTTCCGCGCTCAAGTTTAAAGCTCAGTTCAAAAATTTCATTCTCAAACCTGCTTTTAAAGTCATAAATTGGAGTTACCATTTTTCTTCTAGTTCCGTAGAAATTTCCAAAGTCTTCAATTTTGAATTTCTTCAAATCAAGATTTTCCCTTTCAACAATTTCTTTTTCAATTTCACCCTGAATTCCACCGCTAAATTTAGTATCATATCCAATTAACGTTCCTGTTGGAGTATTGTCTTCCAATATATCACCTTCTAATGCATCAAACCCGTAATCAAATCTTTTGTTTATCATTTCATTGAATAGGTATGCTTGATAAGCATTTACAAACATGCTGTTCAACTGTGGCGGTAATGCAGTAAAAGCCATTTTAAAGTCTTTATATTTTAAATACTGCTGAATTAATCTTTTTTCGTAGTCGTGGTTTCTATTAAATAATTTTAAAGCTTTTTTAAATTCACCCATATCAACGAGTTTTCTTGCTTCAAGCGAATCGCCGGTTTCACTTATTGGAGTTCCACAGTATGTGTAAAATGCACTTTCAAAGTCTCTTTCATAGATAAATTTTCCAACGATATGTGTGATTGGCCTAACAAGTCCAAATCTCTGTATTCCATAGTAATTTAATACATAATCTAATTTTAAATCGGAAATTCTTTTAATTTCGTCTTTTGAAAGATTTAAGTCTCTAATTTTTATCGTAAACTTGTTTCCCCAGAGGTCCCCCATTCTGAGTTTTTTGTTTGATTTTTGAACATCGCGAATGACAATATCTTTAATGTTAATATTTTCAAGCTGTTCTTTTTTAAGTCCAAAACACCCAAATCTTTGGGTAGTTACTGCAAATTTATCCTTTGTTCCTGCAAATCCAAAATTTTTCCTTTTTGTTTTCGTTGCTCTTACGATCTGTTTTAATGCATCCATCGTGTTCCAGTTCGTTTTTTCAACTGTAAAATGGATAAATGAGCCGTGCCACTTTTCAACATCTTCAAAACCGATTTCCTTTCCAACTTCTAAAACTGTTCCTTTTGGAGTTATTTCTTCAACAATGAAATCTTCAGGATATTTTTTAAGGGTTCCATCAAATCTTTCCATATCTAGAATGAATTTATCAATGTTTATCGGCATTTCGTTTAATTTCTGCCTTATTTTATTATTTCTAAATTTAAACTGTTTTTCTTTTCTAAACTGTTTAATTATGTCTTCACTTTCTTTTTTTCTCGCATTCTGAATAAATAGGGGTTGCATGGTAAATCTCCATTTAAAAATTAGTTTTATATAATTTGATAGCGATGTTTACATAAATATGTTTTTAGCGAATAAAAATTTCTAAATCTAAATTTAATTTAAATTTTACCTGGATTTAAGTGGTAATTATGTATATTGGAATTGATGACACAGACAGTAGAGAACACTACTGCACGACCTATGTTGGAACTATTCTTCAGGAAGAACTTCAAAAAACGTATCTTATGGATACTCCAAAGTTAATTAGGATGAACCCGATGGTTAAATATAAAACTAGGGGAAATGGCGGAGTTTGTTTAAGAATCATTGAAGATGAAAAAAAATTAAATGAATCAGAAATTGAATCCATTAAAAAATTAGTGATTGAAACAGTTGAAAAGTTCAGCGATTTTGATTGTGAAAACACAAACCCTGGAATTGTTTTTTTAAGCGAAGAAAATTATCAAAAAAACCAAAAAACACTTTTAAATTACTATAATTCGGTTTTATACGATATTTTAAAAGTAAATGATTCTGAAAAAATACTCAATGAAATCGGTGCAGAATATATAAAATACAAAAAAGGACACGGGATAATTGGAGCTCTTGGTGCAATTGCTTCAAAACCGCCATTTACTTACGAACTTTTGGCATACCGAAAAAGTGAAAAATGGGGAACAGAGCGAGAAATTGATATTGATTCAATAATAAAAATGGATACTGATACATTTCCTTTTACATTTAACAATATTGACGGAAAAAAATCGATAATTACTCCCCACACGCCATGCCCTGTTCTTTACGGGATAAGAGGAATTTCAAGAGAAATTTTAGAAAAAGCTAAAAATACTGTAAAATCGGATGAAGTTGATAAATGCCAGCTGTATATCACAAATCAGGGAACTGACGTTCATTTAAAATTTTCTAAAATAAACGATATTTATCCAGATACTGGAGTTATTTCTTACGGTAAAATCGTTGAAAATCCAAAAGAAATAACTGGCGGACATGTTTTATTTAAACTGAAAGATGATACCGGCGAAATTGACTGTATTGCCTATGAACCAACCAAGGAATTTAGAAATATTGTCAGAAAACTCAATTGTGGCGACCTTGTTGGAGTTTATGGGACAGTTCGAGAGGATCCGTTTGAAATAAATATTGAGAAATTAAAAATAGTAACACTTCAAAAAATATATGAAAAAAATAAATTTTGTGAATGTGGCGGAACCCTGAAAGCTAAAGGGTTAAAAAGCGGGTATAAATGTAATATTTGTGGTAAAAGAGTTAATTATAATCAAATAAAACTAAATGAAGTAAAACGGGGCATCAAAGAAGGATTCTACGAAGTTCCACCTTCTGCAAGGAGGCATTTAAGTAAACCTATCGTGTTATATGACTTTGATCTGGAAAATATAAAGTAAATTATTTATTATATAATTATACATTTCATTATATCAATGTGATTTTATGCTTGAAGAACTTTTGAATGGAAATATCGAAAAAAAGACGATAACTCAAATTTATGGGCCCCCTGGTGTTGGAAAGACAAATATTTGTATAATTTCAATGTTAAAAGCAATTGAAAATGGCAAAAATGTGGTTTACATCGATACGGAAGGGAGTTTATCTATTGAAAGAATAAAACAGCTGTCTGGAAAGGATTGTGATGAATTACTTAAAAATATAATAATTTACGAACCGTCTTCATTTGAAGAACAATCCGAAGCTTTAGAAAAGATATTTCTTCTTGAAAACGTTGGACTTATTATAATTGACGGTATTGTTTCGCTTTATAGGCTCGAACTCTGTGACAAAATCAATGAAAATACTAAATTAAATAGAATGCTTGGAAAACAGATTTCAAATCTTTTAAAAGTATCCCGACAGAAAAATTCTGGAATTTTGATTACGAACCAGGTGAAAGACTCGATAAATGGTATCGAACCTGCTGGAGGGAGGCTTTTAGAGTATTGGAGTAAATCAATCATAAAGATTGAAAAAAGTGAATCCATTAGAAAACTTACCTTAGAAAAACACCGACACGCAAAAGAAGGTGAGAATTTAAGGTTCAAAATACTTCAGAATGGTCTTGAAATAATAAATAAGTCCTATCAATAAACTTTTTTCTAATTATATTAATTTAAACCTGTGCTTTATAAAAAAACTATATATATCATGTTTCACACATATGTGTAAGTAGTCATTTTATAAGGGGGGAATCGCATGAGAATACTTTTAAAGCTGTTTGTAGAAAGCCAAAATCTTGGAAAAGCCATTAATGCACTTTCGGAAGGTGGAATTTCTGGTTTTTACTTAAAGGAGTACCAGGGGATGTCACCCGATGATTGGAAAGGTTTTTTGCTTGCAGAAGAACCTGAAATGGCAATAAAAATAGTTAATGAGTTATCTCAGGACACAGTGGTTATAAATTCGATAGTAAATATCGAATGCCTCGGAAAAATAAAAGAGCTTGTTAGAAAAAAGCTTGAAAATGATAGATATACATTAGTTGAACTCCCAGTTCTAGGAATGGAAGTCAATTCACCAGAATAAGTGATTTTAAATGAAATTTAGAAAAGGAAGACCAAAAATACTTCGTCTTATCTCTGAAGAACCGCAGTTTAAATTATTTAAGCCTGTTGGAATACCCCGGACTGATCTTGAATCGGAAGTATTGACTTTTGAAGAATTAGAGTCCATTAGGCTTGTAGATTATTTAAATCATCCTCATGAAGATGCTGCTGACGAAATGGGTATATCAAGACGAGTATTTTGGAATATTTTAAAATCTGCAAGAAAAAAAGTTGCAGATGCATTAATAAATGGAAAAATGATTGATATTGGCGGCGGGTACTATAAAATAAGGGATTGTAACTATGAAGACGAATGTCAAAGGGGTAAATTTTGTAAATACGGGGTATCCAACTGTTTAAGATTAAAAAATAGAGATAGTGAATAATTGCATCGCTTAGGTGGTATTAATGTTACTTTTGGAAGTGAAAAATGTTTCAAAGAGTTATGGGGACACAGAAGTACTAAAAAACGTAAGTTTTGAATTAAATGAAGGGGACGTTATGGGAGTTCTGGGCAGGAGTGGTGCCGGAAAATCCGTACTTTTGCACATGTTAAGGGGTATGGAAGGATATGAACCTACCTCTGGACAGATAATTTATCACGTTGCATACTGCCCACATTGTGAAAATGTTGAAGCTCCATCTCAGGTTGGAAAAAAATGTGAATGTGAAACCGAATATGTTGCAAAATCTGTTGATTTTTGGAATAATAATGAAATTACCTATGCATTAAAGAAAAAAATTGCGATAATGCTCCAAAGAACATTTGCACTTTACGGTGAAAAAACTGTTGCAGAAAACATCATGGAAGCTTTAACTGCCGCAGGATATGAAGGAAAAGATGCAACTGAGTGGGCATTAAATCTTATCAAAATGGTAAAACTTGAGCACAGGGTTGCACACATTTCAAGGGATTTGAGTGGTGGTGAGAAACAGAGAGTTGTTCTTGCAAGACAAATTGCGAAAAATCCTGTTATATTCCTTGCCGATGAACCAACCGGAACACTTGACCCAAAAACTGCAAAATTCGTTCACAATGCACTTACTGAGGCAGTCATAAAACACAATATTGCAATGGTTATTACATCACACTGGCCAGAAGTTATTGAAGAACTTTGTCAGAAAGCAATATGGCTCGATAAAGGAGAAATGAGGCTTGTAGGCGAAAGTAAACATGTTGTAGAAGAATTTATGAAAACTGTTACTTCAATGAAAGAATTTGAAAAAGTTGAGGTAAAAGATGAACTTCTAAAACTCGAAAATGTTGAAAAAAGATATGTTTCAGTTGACAGGGGTATTGTAAAAGCTGTTGACGGAATTGACGTTTCAATCAATGAAAAAGAAATTTTCGGGCTTGTTGGTGTGAGTGGTGCTGGTAAAACCACGCTTTCAAAAATAATTGCAGCAGTAATTCCTCCATCAAAAGGAAACTACGAGTTCAGGCTCGCGGATGAATGGGTTGACATGACAAAAGTAGGTCCACTTTATCGGGGACGTGCAAAAAGATACATTGGAATGTTATTCCAAGAATACAGTCTTTATCCGCACAGAACGATTCTTTACAACCTTACAGAATCAATAGGACTTGAAATGCCTGGTGAATTTGCGAAAATGAAAGCAGAACACACTTTAGTTTCTGTTGGATTTACTGAAGAAGAAGCTGAAAACATGCTTGAGAAACACCCTTCAGAACTTAGTGTCGGTGAAAAACACAGGGTTGCTCTTGCACAAGTTTTAATCCGTGAACCTCACCTGATTTTATTGGACGAGCCAACTGGAACAATGGATCCAATAACGAGAAATCAGGTTGCAGAATCTATCCAAAAATCAAGAAGTGAACTCGATCAAACATATGTTATAGTATCGCACGATATGGACTTTGTTTTAAATGTGTGCGATCGGGCAGCTTTGGTAAGGGGCGGAAAAATAATTAAAACCGGAAAGCCTGACGAAATCGTAAAAATATTGTCCGAAGAAGAAAAAGATGAAATGATCGGCCATTAAAAATATTTTAATTTTTAGTTTATTCAATTATTTTTTCAAGGTATTGAACTTCATTAATTATAATATCTATTTTTTCCTGTTTTAAAAGAGTTTTATCATATATTAAATCGTTTAATTCAAAATTCAAGGCCCCTTGGTAATTATATTCATTTAAAAGTGAATTTAGTGTTTCATCGAAATTTATTCTGGATTCACTCAATGGGTAGTGGTCTTTTGAATTTACACCTGAAATATGCATATTTTTAATTTTTTTGTGGAAATTTTTGATAAAATCAAGTGAATTTTCACGTGCATGCGCAATATCGAGAGTCATGTACAGTTTTTCAAATTTATCAAGCGTTTTTTTCATCGATTCAATGTTGTGGCAGATATTGTTTATTTTTTCAGGAGAATTTTCAAGACAAAGGGTTATTTCATTTTTTAATGCATAATTTATCGATTTTTCTAAATAATCATCGAAATTATTGTACTCTTCATCTGTCGGAATTCTTGCTGTGGGTCTTTTTCCAGGATGTATTGTCAAAAGTTCTGATTTAAATTTTTTTGAGAGATCAATTGCCCAAAATGTTTCCATTAACGTAACGAGCCTTATATTTTCGTTTGTCGAAGAGGAATTTAGCTCGATATATGGGGCATGGATAGTTACATCTAATTTTGATAGTTCAGTCTTAACATTATTTATATAATCTAAATCATTTCTTTTTTTCCAAAATTCGGGATTTTCTGGAAAAAATTCCATATTTTTTAAGCCGATTTCTAAGAATATATCTACAATTTCTCCAATATCATATTCCCAAAAAAACAGCGATGAGCAACCTATTTTTACCATGATTTAAATATAGTTATTTTTAATTATAAATGTTTTGAGGGATATTATGGACAAAATGCTTGAAAAGTTTGAGGGAAGCATTTTGGGGCTTTCAATAGGCGATGCGCTCGGCATGCCAACAGAATGGTTTACAAAAGAAGAAATCGCAGAAAAATATGGTTTAATCGACAATTTTGTAGATCCCAAAAATAAATTTAACGGAATTTTAAAAGCAGGACAATATACTGACGATACGGATCAAACAATTGCAATACTAAATTCTTTTGATGTAAGGGGATTTAATAACGATATTTTTATTAAAGAACTTATAAAATGGTACAACAATAATCCAGTTGGAATGGGGCCAACGAGTACAAAGGCAATCGAAAAATTAATTAATGGGGACACTACGGGGTGTGATTCGAGAACATGTGGCTCTTCAATGAGAGTTGGGCCTTTAGGACTTTTTTATTTTGGAGAATATGATAAATTAAAAGAAATTACAATTAAAGCTACAAAATTAACCCACAATAATGATGAAGCAATTGCAGGTGCTCTTTCGATTGCATTTTTTGTTGCAGAATCTGTAAACAATGTAAAATCGGAAAAATCCATCAAAAGATGTGCAAAATTTATTGAAGATGTTTCTTACGACTTTTCAGAAAAGATACTTCTTATAAATGATTTAAATTCAGCAAATGATGCTTATGAGTTATTTGATACTGGCCTTCCTGCAATTGAATGTGTTCCATCAGCAATTGCAACATTTTTAAGAACTGATACGTTTAAAGATGGAATGATTTCATGTGTAAATGCTGGAGGGGACACTGACAGCATGGGAAGCATGTATGGTGCAATTGCAGGAGCTTATTATGGGGTATCGAATATTCCTGAACTTTGGATAGCAGGTCTTCAAAATAAAGATTTATTGGTAGATTTATCTAAAAAACTCTACAAATTAAGATTTAAAAAATAAATAAAGCGAAGATATATAAAATATACTTTTTATATTAATATAAAGAACTAGATTGGTGAAAATCATGGCAGACTACGATTTTGAAATAACGAGCAGGCCTTCATACTCTCTTTTAAAAATAAACTTGAAAGATCAGGAAATAATGACTGAAACAGGTTCGATGGTTTATAAAGATAATGGTGTAAATATCGAAACTTCTGCTAAGGGGGGAGTTTTAGGAGTTTTAAAAAGAGCTGTTGTTGGGGAAAGCATATTCATGAATAAATTAAGCGGTTCAGGAAAAATTGCACTTGCACCCGGTTATTCTGGAGATATTGTTCACCACGAACTCAATGGAACATTATATGCAAGTAGCGGTGCATATTTAGCATCTTCATCAGATTTATCAATTGATACCAAATTTGGTGGCGGTAAAACATTTTTCGGTGGAAAAGGTCTATTTTTAATGAAAATTGAAGGTTCTGGAGATGTATTTTTATCATCATATGGCGCAGTTGAAGAAATAGACTTAAATAACGAATCAATAATGGTTGACAACGGAAACTTGGTTGCATTTACTGGAGATTTAAGTTATAATCTTGGAAAAGTTGGCGGTTTAAAATCAACACTTCTTGGTGGTGAAGGTTTAGTCTACAACTTCAGCGGAACTGGTAAAATTTATATTCAAACTAGAAATATCGAAAGTTTCATCGATTTTATAACACCTTACCTTCCAACGCCAAAACAGGGATAATTAAGTTTAAATAATTACAAATCAAAAATTAAAATGGAAATAAAAATAGAAAAGGGGATATAAATGGTTAAATTAACAGAAGAAATGAAAACTGAGATAACTGGTCTTTTATTTTTAGCAACATCTTCAAAAGATGGAGTTCCAAATGTAGCTCCAATGGGTGCAAACCAGTTCGTTGGAGACAAACTCGTAATTTCAGACAATTTCATGAAAAAAACACTTGATAACATTAAAGAAAACCCCGTAGTTGCAATAAACGTTGCAAACTGTAGATCACACCCATTCCAGTACAAAGGAAAAGCTGAAATCGTAACTGACGGAGAATACTTTGAAAAAGCAAAAGAATTAAACAAAGTAAAAGTTCCAGGATTAACCCCAAAAGGTGCAATTGTTATCACAATTACAAGTATATACAGTGTAAAACCTGGACCTGACGCTGGAAGCTTAGTTGAAACAGATGATTAATTTTTTGAAAATAAATTCTCTTTTTTTAAATTTAGTTTGATGTATTAAAACAGTTTTAAATTTTTTTAAATATTCTAAAAAAAAAGAAATTTAAGTGCGATTTTAGCACTGATTTGGAGTTATAATAAGCCTGCCGCATCTAAAGCTAACTTAACTTCTTCGGTTGAAGCTGCTTTTTCCAAGTCAACTTTTTTGTCGGTTGGTTCAACGTGTTTTAAGTTGCATCTTCTTCTTTTAACGCTACCGTCGATAACTACAAAGTTTTTGTCTAATACTTCAACGATAACACAGGTGTTTCCTGCTTCTCTTCCTAAAGTTTTAATGCAAACTCTTCCTACTTCAATTGCTGCCATAATTATTACCTCATCTTATTTTTTGTTAATGCGAATGTCGCCAATCACATGTCATACTTCAAACAGAGAGATTTACTACCATCTAAGCTTTCAAGTTGTCAATGGCTTTTTCGATGATATTAAATACCCCTTTAGCGTCCCATTTCGAGGACTCGATTGTTAAATCGTATATTGATAAGTCATCAATTTCGATATTATATATTTCTTTATATCGTTTCTTTTCGCTAGTTTCTCTTGAAATCATTTTTTCAAGTGCTAGATCAACGTTCTCGTTTTCACGTTCGCTGATCCTAATGCATCTTACCATCGGGTCTGCTTTAAGCCAAATGCTTAAATCCGGTTTTATGTCACTTCTTTTGAGGATCCATCCAGCAAGTCTACCTTCAAGGATTAAATCCCCTGATTGAGCTGCCTCAACCTGTCTTCTGTCAATTTCGTTGTCAACTTCAGTGTTTGTTTCTGCATAACTGCTGAATTCTTGAAGGGTCATATTCATTTCTTTTGCCATGTCTCTGAAGATAAATCCTGCACAGACATGGTTTAACCCATACTTTTCTGAAAGTAACTTAGAAGTCGTTGTAGTCCCTGTACCCGGCAATCCTCCAACGGTAATTATCATTTTAGCACCTTAGAAGTTCCTAGCTTTTGCGACCATCATTTTTTTAACACATTTTGGGCACAAGTTGCCACCAAATGGTCTTTCTGGTCTTTTTTCTGTTTTAGCTAATTTTGTGATTTCTACTGCTCTTCCTCTAGGTACTCCATTTAATAAAGCACCGCAAGCACCACATACAGCTTTTGATTGTTTTTTTCTTCTATAGTGCACGATTGAACTGTTTCCAGGTGCTTTTCTGTACACTTTTTTAGATGAACCTGACTTATATCTTGGGGCAGGCATAGTATAACCTCCAAATGGTTTTCCAAAATCTATTTTACTTAAAAGTATATAAAGTTTAGGTACATTTTAGGGTATTTTCTATATTGGCCAT